>JAQUWY010000002.1:32311-111607 GCA_028692655.1 Candidatus Omnitrophota bacterium
GAAACCTTAATGGTTCATCTGCCAGGTTGGGGCTTGTAGATAACCTGCGGGAAGTGTTGGAACAAATAAAACCCTTCGGGTGCTTTTGCTGACGCAAAAGATTTGTTGCAACTCCTGCCTCGTGAGCTCGGATGAAACCTTAATGGTTCATCTGCCAGGTTGGGGCTTGTAGATAACCTGTGGGAAGTGTTGGAACAAATAAAACCCTTCGGGTGCTTTTGCTGACGCAAAAGATTTGTTGCAACTCCTGCCTCGTGAGCCCGGATGAAACCTTAATGGTTCATCTGCCAGGTTGGGGCTTGTTGTAGGAACACGGATGCTCATGGGTACGAAGGCAGATTGTCACGGATAAAGATACAAATAAATTCGGAAACGCTGATCGTTTTTAGCTTTGCTATTCAAAATTGTGTTGACAGATGATAAAGAAAATAAAATCAATACCCGGCTTCTTCAAGGAAGTTAAAGAGGAAGTCAAAAAAGTTAACTGGTCGACTCGGAAAGAACTTTTTTCTGCAGCCGTTGTAGTCCTAATCGTATCCGTTTTATTAACAACTTATATTTTTGGTGTAGATACAGGGCTTTCGCATTTGGTTAAGATTATTTTAGGATAAATTTGAAAAAGCGGGCTGATTGGGCTGAGGTTGCTATGAAGCAATGGTATATTTTGCATACATTAAGCGGGGCTGAAGACCAGGCGAAAAAGAATCTCGAGAAGAGAATAGAGGCCGCCAGCTACCAGAATATCATTGACAAGGTAGTTATTCCTAAAGAACAGATTACCGAAGTCAAACTCGGCAAGAAAAAAGTCTTAGAGCGTAAATTCTTTCCCGGTTATATCCTGATACGCATGGAAATGAATGATGACTCCTGGTTATTTGTCCGCAAGACCCCGGGTATAACTGCTTTTATCGGGCCAAGAAGGAAGCCTTCGCCCATATCGCAGGAAGAAGTTGACAGGATATTGGTTAAAGCTGAAGAGAGCAAGGCTAAACCGGCACCAAAAGTTAATTTCGAAAGAGGCGAAAGCGTAAGAGTTGTAGAAGGCCCTTTTATAAATTTTAATGGTACGGTAGAGGAAGTTTATCCCGATAAAGGAAAGTTAAAGGTGAGTGCTACTATTTTTGGACGGACCACTCCGGTTGAGCTTGAATTTTGGCAAGTAGAAAAGATATGAATGCGCAGATGATCGCGGTTACAAAAAGACGCAGATGATCGCAGATTAAAATATTTGTGATAATCTGCAGCATCTAATCTGTGGTTATCTGTGTATTGAGCGGAGCGAATAATGGCTAAGAAGAAGAAAAAGAAACCAGTCAACCAGATTAAATTGCAGATACCTGCCGGCAGTGCTAACCCAGCGCCTCCGGTTGGCCCGGCTTTGGGCCAGCATGGTGTTAATATCATGCAGTTCTGCAAGGCTTTTAATGAAGCAACTAAACAGAAAGAAGGCATTGTCGTGCCCGTGATCATAAGTGTTTACGAAGATAAGTCCTTTGATTTTATAGTCAAGAGCCCGCCGGTATCTTTTCTTCTTAAACGAGCGGCTAATTTAGCTAAAGCCAGTTCGCAAGCCGGTAAAGATATCATTGGTGAAGTAAGTAAGGAAGCGGTTTCTCAAATCGCCAAAGAAAAAATGCAAGATTTGAATACCCGTAGTTTAGAAAGTGCTATGAGAATAGTTGAAGGAACTGCCAGAAGCTGCGGGATAAAAGTTAAAGGGTAAGGTAGAAATAGGAAACTATTATGGTAAAAAGTAAACGATACAGGCAGGCTCGGGAAGCGATAGATATAGATAAGGTTTATTCTTTAGAAGAAGCCGTCAATATACTTAAATCTATACCTCATACTAAATTTGACGAAACAGTCGAAATTAGCGGCAAACTTGGCGCTGATCCGAAACAATCGGATCAGATGGTAAGAGGTTCGGTAGTCCTGCCAAATGGTACGGGAAGAAAGATGAAGGTTCTGGTTTTTTGTGAACCGGAAAAAGAGAAAGATGCCAAAACTTCCGGGGCAGATTATATAGGTTCGGAAGAAGTAATTGATAAAATCCTTAAAGACGGTTGGCTTGACTTTGATTGTTGTATTTCGACACCTTCTCAAATGCGCATGGTCAGTAAACTTGGTAAGTTTTTAGGCCCCCGCGGCCTTATGCCGTCTCCCAAAAACGGCACAGTAACTGAGAATATTTCTTATGCAGTCCAAGAAGCTAAAAGAGGCAAAATTGATTTCCGCATGGATAAGCTGGCATGTATACACGTGGGTGTGGGTAAAGTTTCTTTTTCAAAAGAAGCTCTCATAGAAAATATAAGAGTTTTTCTTGACGCTTTGGTAGCGTCTCGTCCGGCATCGGTAAAGGGAGATTTCATTAAGAACATTTATTTATCAGCCACGATGAGCCCTTCAATTCGAATCACCGTTTAAAGATTAAATTTGTTTTTTAAAGTAAGGTATAAAAACAGGTATTAGCATGAACAAAGAAAACAAAAAGATAGGGTTATTGGCCAGGGAAAAGATACTCGGCGAACTTAAAGAAAGCGCAAAGGATATCCAAGGATGTTTTTTTGTAGGGTTCAATAAAGTCGCGGCTTTTCCTTTTAATGAACTTAGGAATAACCTCAGGGATTCCGGGGCTAAGGTTGTTGTAGCCAAAAATACTATTTTAAAAAGAGTGATCAGCGATTTAGGCTGGGAAGGCTGTGAAGAATTCCTGGCCTCTGAAACCGGAATGGTTTTCGTTCATGACGAGGATATTGTTAAAACCTGCAAAACCCTAGCTGAGTTTTCCAAGGAAACAGAAGCTCTTCAGGTTAAAGGCGGCGTTATAAATAAAAAAGCTATCAGCGGCGATGAAGTCAACAAGATGGCAAAGATTCCTTCCAGAGACATTCTTCTGGGCATGGCTGTTTCTTCTCTGGCTGCTCCGTTAACGGGTTTTCTTTCCAGTTTAAATCAGATAATTTTGAAATTTGTTTGGGCTATAGAAGAGATTAAAAAAACAAAAAGCAAGTAATGGTTGCGAAGAGGAGGTATTTATGTCTAAGGTAGAAGACGTTTTGAAGGTAGTTGAAGAGATGACAGTCTTAGAGCTCTCTGAACTGGTAAAAGCCTGTGAGGAAAAGTTTGGCGTAACTGCCAGTGCCCCTATGGTCGCGGCTGCCGGAGTTGGAGGCGCAGCTGCTGCTGAAGAAGTAGAAGAGAAGACTTCTTTTACGGTAGTTCTTACCAATGCCGGTTCCAATAAAATAGGCGTAATTAAAGAAGTACGAGCCGTAACTGATTTAGGCCTTAAAGAAGCTAAAGATTTAGTTGATTCAGCACCGAAACCCGTCAAAGAAAATGTAACTAAAGAAGAAGCTGAAGAAATGAAAAAGAAACTTGAAGCCGTTGGAGCTGCTGTTGAGTTGAAATAAATATCAATAGGCGTGAAAGCGCAAGCCAGAGCCAACAAGCAGGTGGATATACCTTGTTTGACACGGCCTGTATGTTAAATTCCTTACAATCCGTACAAGCGGAACCAATAGGAGGATAATTTTGAAGAGAGCGAAAAAACTGTCCTTTGCAAAGATTACAAAGGCTTTCTCTATGCCCAATCTTCTTGATCACCAGCTTGGTTCTTACAGGGAATTTTTACAGGCAAATGTAGTACCGGAAAAGCGCAAGAATATAGGGCTTCAGGAAATTCTAAATGAAGTTTTTCCTATGGAGAGCCCGGACAAGCAGTATCGTTTAGAGTTTATTTCTTACGGTTTGAGCCGGCCGCGATATAGTGTTGAAGAATGTAAAAGGCGTTCTCAAACTTACGCTGCTCCCTTAAGGGTCCGCTTACGCTTGATTGATCCTGCCAGAGACATTAAAGAACAGGAAATATACCTGGGTGATATACCGCTTATTACTGAATCAGCGTCTTTTATCATTAATGGTGACGAGAGGGCTATCATAAGCCAGCTGCAGCGTTCTCCCGGAGTTTTTTTTGAAGAGGAGGCGCATCCTACGGGAAAAAGGATGTATTTCGCCAGAATTATACCTTACCGGGGCTATTGGCTGGAGTTCAGGACAGACATAAACGATACACTCACCGCGATTGTCGACCGGCGTAAAACATTTCCCGCTACACAGATTTTAAGAATATTGGGACTCGCCAAAAATGACGATATCTATGCTCAGTTTTCCGATAAACCTTATCCTGAAATAGTAAATACCGTTAAAAAAGATTCCACAACAACCAGGGAAGAATCGTATCTTGATTTTTATAAAAAGATGCGTCCTACTGAGCCGATTACTTTGGAAGCTGCCAAAGAAGTTTTTCGGAGGATGTTTCTTGATCCACGCAGATATGATTTAGGTAAAGTCGGTAGGTATTTAATTAACAAAAAACTCGCTATGGATACAAGCCTTAGCAAACGCACCTTGGATTTGGCAAGTACTGTCGAGATAATAAAGGTATTGCTAAAGGTTAAAGCAGGTAAGCGAAATACTGACGATATAGACCATCTCGCTAACCGCAGGGTTAAATTGATTGGAGAATTGCTTCAACATCAGATTAGAGTTGGTTTGTTGAGAGTGGAACGTACTTTTATGGAAAGGTATTCTCTTATAGCTACCAATGACTTTTCCATTCAGCACCTTATAAATTCACGGGCTTTTTCTACACAGGTTCAGGACTTTTTTGCCCGTTCGCCCCTTTCGCAGTTTATGGATCAAACAAACCCTTTGGCTGAAATAACGCATAAACGCAGGCTTTCAGCAATGGGCCCGGGAGGTTTATCCCGGGAAAGAGCCGGCTTTGAAGTTCGTGACGTTCATCCTACTCATTATGGCAAAATATGCCCGATAGAGACTCCCGAAGGAGCTAATATCGGTTTGCTTTCTTCCTTGACTACTTATTCTCGGATCAATCCTTTAGGATTTCTTACCACACCTTATCGCAGGGTTGAAGCAGGTAAAGTTTTAGACAAGGTCGATTATCTTGTCGGAGATGAAGAGGAAAATAAAGTTATAGCCCAGATATCTTCCAATGTGGACTCCGACGGAACGATAAAGGACAAAGAAATTTATGCCCGCCATAAAGGGAAATTTCCCAAAGTAAAACCTAAAGATATTGAATACATGGATATATCTCCTCAGCAGATTATTTCTGTTTCAGTAAGTATGATACCTTTTCTTGAGCATGATGATGCCAACCGCGCACTTATGGGTTCTAATATGCAGAGGCAAGCGGTTCCTTTGATGTTTCCTGAGTCTCCGCTTGTAGGAACCGGCATTGAGGAGAAAGTTGCCCGGGATGCAGGGGTTATGGTGATCGCCAAAGAAACCGGAAAAGTTTCCGAGGTGGATGCTGCTTTAGTAAAGGTAGATAATTTTGTTTACTCTCTTAAAAAGTTTGTCCGCTCTAACGCTGATACGGCCGTTAACCAGAGGCCGCTGGTTAAAAAAGGCGATGATATTAAAAAAGGAACTATTTTAGCCGATGGTATGGCTACTCAGGGCGGAGAGTTATCTTTGGGCACGAATATACTTGTGGCATTTTTACCCTGGAGAGGCTATAACTTTGAAGATGCGATTATAATAAATGAGAGGCTTGTAAGAGACGATGTGTTGACCTCTTTACATATCGAGAAATTTGAAGTTGAAGCTAGGGAAACTCGCTTGGGTAATGAAGATGTTACCCGGGATATACCTAACGTGGGAGAAGAGGCCCTGAGCAACCTTGATGAGAACGGGATAATTCGTGTAGGAGCTGAAGTTATACCTGATGATATTCTGGTTGGAAGAGTTACCCCTAAAACCGAAAAAGAACTTTCTCCCGAAGAAAGGCTCCTTCGGGCTATATTCGGAGAGAAGGCAGCTGATGTTAAAGATACATCCTTGCGTGTTCCGCCGGGGGTCAACGGTGTAGTGACAGACGTGGAAGTCTTTCAGCGAAAAGATAAAGGCCGCCGTTCTAAAAAAGAAAAAACTGAAGAAATCAAGAGAACTAAAGAAATAGAAAGGTATTATGAAGAAGAGAAAGAAATCTTAGAACGTAAAAAAATCCGCCGTTTAGCCGCGGTTTTAGGAAAAAGTGAAAGTAAAGTCAAGTTATCCGATTGTGAAGATCATGAAGAAGCCAGGGCTATTTTGAATATTTACGACGAAAGGCTAAGTGAGCTGGCTATAGAACGTGAATTAGAAATTGCTAAGATAAAAAAAGGTGACGAGCTTCCAGCGGGAGTCCTAAAGCGTGTGGTTGTTTTTGTGGCGATGAAGAGGAAGATATCCGCCGGAGATAAGCTTTCCGGGCGCCACGGGAATAAAGGAGTGATTTCAAAAATTTTGCCCCAGGAAGATATGCCGTTTTTAGAAGACGGCACACCCATAGACCTCCTGCTGAATCCCTTAGGAGTTCCTTCCAGAATGAATGTTGGACAGCTTTTGGAGATGCATCTTGGCTGGGCAGCCAAAAAACTCGGTATACGCATAGCTTCTCCTGTTTTTGACGGAGCAAAAGAAGAAGACTTAAAGAATCTTTTTGTCGAAGCCGGGCTTCCTGCAGGCGGTAAAGTAGCAGTTTACGATGGATATACCGGGAAATCTTTTGAACAAAAAGCCGGTGTTGGCTACATGTATATAATGAAACTGGTTCATATGGTAGAAGATAAAATGCATGCTCGTGCCATAGGGCCTTATTCTTTGATTACCCAGCAGCCTTTGGGAGGCAAAGCTCAGTTTGGCGGACAGCGTTTTGGAGAAATGGAAGTTTGGGCGCTTGAGGCTTATGGTGCTGCCTTTGCTTTGCAGGAAATGCTTACCGTTAAGAGCGATGATGTGGAAGGGCGTACGCGGATCTTTGAAGCAATTGTCCGGGGAGAACAGAAATTCAGGCCTTCGGTTCCGGAATCTTTTAATGTTTTAGTAAAAGAATTGCAGGGACTTTGCCTTGATGTGAGGGCAGAAAAGGAGAGCAAATGATAGAAGATGTCGCTTTTTTTGACCGCATAACCATCAAGCTTGCCTCACCGGAAGTTATTAAGAGTTGGTCCTCGGGTGAAGTTAAAAAAGCCGAAACCCTTAATTACAGGACTCTTAAGCCCGAAAAAGATGGACTTTTCTGTGAAAGAATCTTTGGCCCGGCTAAAGACTGGGAGTGTCATTGCGGTAAACTTAAAGGTATAAAATTTAAAGGGACAAAATGTGACCGTTGCGGAGTCGAAGTCCTGCATTCTTCGGTTCGCCGCCAAAGAATGGGTATTATAGATTTAGCTGCGCCGGTTACGCATATATGGTTTTTTAAAGTACTTCCTTCCCGTATCGGAGCCATCCTTGATTTGAGCATAAAACAGCTTGAAAAAATTATCTATTATGAAGAATATATTGTTCTTGATCCCGGGACATCCGGTTTTAAAAAGATGCAGCTTCTTAACGAGGCTGAATACAGGAAAGGGCTCGAACAGCATAAAAACGAATTTAAAGTCGGCATAGGCGCTGAAGCGATAAAAGAACTTCTTAAAGAAATTGACCTGAATAAATTAAGTAAGGCTGTTCGCAAAGCCATCGAGAAAGGAAAAGTCGGGGTAAATAAAAGACTGCTTAAAAGGCTGAAAATCGTAGAGGACTTGCGCCGTTCCGGAAATAAACCTGAATGGCTGGTGTTAGACTATCTTCCGGTTATTCCCCCAGATTTGCGCCCTTTAGTACCGCTGGAAGGCGGACGTTTCGCGTCTTCTGATTTAAATGACCTTTACCGCAGGGTAATCAACCGAAACAACCGTTTAAAAAAACTAATTTCCTTAGGGGCTCCCGACATAATTATTCGCAATGAAAAGAGGATGCTGCAGGAAGCGGTTGACGCTGTTTTGGAGAATGGCCGCCATGGCCGGCCGGTAATGGGGCCTCAGAATAGGCCGCTTAAAAGTTTGTCCGACATGCTTAAAGGAAAACAGGGCCGGTTCAGACAGAATCTTTTAGGAAAGCGTGTGGATTATTCCGGAAGAAGCGTTATCGTAGTGGGCCCTGAACTTAAACTGCATCAGTGCGGTATTCCTAAGCAGATGGCTCTGGAGTTGGTTAACCCCTTTATTATAAAAAAATTAAGAGAAAAAGGCTTTGTTCATACTATAAAAGGTGCCCGTCGAATGGTGGAAAGAGCCAGAGTGGAAGTTTGGGATATTCTTGAAGGCGTAATAGAGGGCCATCCTGTTTTGCTAAACCGCGCTCCTACCTTGCATAGGCTAAGTATACAGGCTTTTTATCCGGTTTTGGTAGAGGGAAAAGCTATAAAGTTGCATCCTTTGGTTTGTGCAGCTTTTAATGCTGATTTTGATGGCGACCAGATGGCGGTACATTTGCCTTTATCTTTAGAGGCTCAGTCAGAAGCTCGGATAATAATGCTATCGGTTAATAATATTTTTTCTCCTTCTGACGGGCGTCCGGTTATCGCGCCTAGCCAGGATATGATAGTCGGCTGCCGCTACCTTACGCTTGATAAGGACAAAGTTGCCGGTGAAGGCATAACTTTTTCGAATGTTAACGAAGTGGTAACGGCTTATCAGGACGAAGAAGTCCAGCTTCATGCAAAAATTAAACTTCGCATTAATGAAGAGGGAAAAAATAAGATAATAGAGACTACTGTGGGCAGAGTTATGTTTAACCGTATCCTTCCCGACGGTTTTGGTTTTGTAAATGAATGCCTCGATAAAAAGAAAGTTTCAGAAATTATAAGTGACTGTTATAAAAGGTTTGGGCATAGCGAAGTTATTAGCCTGTTGGATAAGATAAAAGACCTGGGCTTTGAATATGCTACTTTAGGCGGCATAAGTATAGCTATGGATGATTTAGAGATACCAGAGAAGAAACAAGGTTGTATCGATGAGGCAAACGGAGAGTTGGCGAAGGTAGAAGACCAATATAAAAAAGGTATTATAACTGAGCGTGAGCGCCACAATAAAATTATCGATGTCTGGACCAGAACCACCGATAAGGTATCAGAGCTGGTATTCAAAAATATGGATAAGCATAACCCTATTTTTATGATGGCTGATTCCGGCGCCCGGGGTTCTAAGCTGCAGGTAAGGCAGCTTGCCGGAATGCGCGGGCTTATGGCAAAACCTTCAGGTGAAATTATTGAAATACCGATTACTTCCAATTTTAAAGAAGGCCTTACTGTGATCGAATTTTTTAACTCTACTCATGGTGCTCGTAAGGGTTTGGCTGACACAGCTCTTAAAACAGCCGATGCCGGATATCTTACCCGCCGTTTGGTAGATGTGGCCCAGGAAGTTATTATTATCGAAGATGACTGCGGGACAGTTAACGGCATAACCGTTTCTGAAATAGTTGAGGGTGAAGATGTGGTGGTATCTCTTAAGGAAAGAATTGTCGGCCGCGTAGGTTTGGATAATATTGTAGATGTAGTCAGCGATGAGTTGATTGTTAAAGCCGGAGAGGAAATCACCGAAGAGAAGGCTGATAAGATAGAACGCCTGGGACTTGAAAAAATAAGGATCAGAAGCGTGTTGACCTGTGAGTCCGAGAGGGGAGTTTGTATTAAATGCTATGGCAAGAATCTTGCTTCACGTAAACTTGTTGAAATAGGAGAAGCCGTAGGTGTTATAGCGGCCCAGTCTATAGGAGAGCCCGGAACTCAGCTTACCATGAGAACTTTTCATATTGGAGGTACTGCTTCAAGAGTTGCCGAAAGGGCTTTTATCAAGGCACGAGAAAAAGGCACGATAAGGTATCACGGTTTAAAAGTTGTTTCTAAGGGTAAGAATTTTGTTGTTCTTAACCGTAACGGTATGGTCAGCATTAATGATGAAAGAGGTATGGAGTTGCAAAGAAATCCGGTTCCCCAGGGTGCCACCATGATTGTTGCGGATCAAGGAGAGGCGGAAAAAGATAAAGTTTTTGTCCGTTGGGACCCTTACTCTTCGCCTATCCTGGCTGAAGTGAGCGGTAAAATAAAATATGAAGACATCATTGATAAGATAACTATACAGGAAGAGATGAACCTAGTTACCGGTAGAAAAGAGAGGGTGGTTGTAGAATTTAAAGGTGACTATCATCCCCAGATACTGATACTTTCTGATAAAGAAGAAGTTTTGGGTATTTATCCGCTGCCTACAGGTGCTCATATTATGCTTGAAGAAGGCGCAAGCGTTGAATCGGGAGATGTAATCGCTAAGACACCGCGTTTAGTCGCAAAAACAAGGGATATTACCGGTGGTTTGCCTAGGGTAGCTGAGTTATTCGAAGCCCGCCGGCCAAAGAATCCAGCTGTTATCAGCGAAATAGACGGGTTTATAGAATTTGCCGAAAGCGGCGGTGAACGTAAAGTTATTGTTCACAGTCCTACCGGGATGCAGAGAGAATACCTTATACCGCCCGGTGCGCATCCTATTGTTTACCGGGGTGATCAAGTTGTGGCTGGACAACAGCTCACTGAAGGCCCGATAGTTTTGCAGGATATACTAAGAGTTTGTGGCGATAAAGTTTTGCAGGAACACTTGGTGAACGAAATTCAGGAGATTTACCGTCTTCAGGGAGTTAGGATAAACGATAAACATATAGAAGTTATTATCCGTGAAATGCTGAAGAAAGTGAAAATTGTGGATGCCGGTGACAGTGAATTTTTACCGGGCGAAGCCGTAGATAAATGGGATTTCCGTAAAGAAAATGAACGGATAATTAAGAAAGACGGCAAGCCTGCGACTGCTTCTCCTTTTCTTTTAGGTATTACCAAAGCTTCTTTAAGCACTAAGAGCTTTATATCGGCGGCTAGCTTCCAGGAAACTACCAGAATCCTGGCTGATGCGGCGATTGCCGGAAAAGTAGATAATCTTCAGGGGCTTAAAGAAAATGTTATTGTGGGGCATCTTATACCGGCAGGGACGGGATTAAAACGATACAGAGAAGTTGAGGTGGAAAAATGCCAACAGTAGTTCAGTTGATAAGGAAACCTAGGATTCTTAAGAAGAAAAAAGGTAAATCGCCAGCGCTTAAAGGCTGTCCTCAAAGGCGGGGAGTTTGTGTCCAGGTAAAGACTATGACTCCAAAGAAGCCGAATTCAGCTTTGAGAAAAATAGCTAGGGTGAGGCTCACTAACGGTGAAGAAGTTACGGCCTATATTCCAGGTGAAGGCCATAATCTACAGGAACATTCAATAACTCTTGTACGTGGCGGAAGAGTAAAAGATTTGCCGGGAGTCAGGTATCATATCGTAAGAGGCACTCTCGATTGCCAGGGCGTGCAGAATCGTAAACGTTCACGCTCCAAATACGGAGCTAAGCGGCCTAAGGCATAATCTGATAGAAGAGGAGGAAGTAAAGTGAGAAGGAGAAGGGCACCAAAAAGAAAAATAAATCCAGACCCGAAATACAACTCTACCGTAATCGGGAATTTGGTTAATACTATCATGACCAGCGGGAAAAAAAGTGTTGCACAAAAAATAATTTACAATGCTTTTGACATTGTGCAGGAGAAGCTTAAGGAAGACCCGGTTAAGGTTTTTTACGCCGCTTTAGATAACGTCAGGCCGAGAATGTCAGTTAAACCAAGGCGTATAGGAGGAGCTACTTATCAAGTTCCCTTGGAAGTGCCCAAAGACAAAGGTATGACTATGGCTATACGCTGGATAAAGGACTTTTCTTTGAAAAAAAAAGGAAAACCCATGAAAGTTAAATTAGCCGAGGAGATAGTGTCGGCTTATAAAAAAGAAGGTTCAGCAATAAAGAAAAGGGATGATACCCATAAAATGGCCGAAGCCAACAGGGCTTTCGCGCATTTCAGGTACTAAAATTGTTTAAACAGCAAGAGGGTGGGTATTAAAAGTGAGCATCGCAGCTATTATGGTTAAAAAAAGCGGTTTAGAACTTACAAGAAATATTGGCTTCATAGCGCATATTGACGCCGGCAAGACTACTACTACCGAAAGGATATTGTTTTATGCTGGGCGTACCTACAAAGTAGGAGAAGTACATGAGGGAACAGCTATAACCGATTGGATGGCTCAGGAAAAAGAAAGAGGCATCACCATAACCAGTGCGGCTACTTATTGCCAGTGGCGCGGCTGCCACATTAATATAATTGATACTCCCGGCCACATTGATTTTACGGTTGAAGTGGAAAGGTCACTAAAAGTTTTAGACGGGGTCGTGGTAATTTTTTGCGGAGTCGGCGGGGTAGAGCCTCAGTCAGAAACTGTATGGCGTCAGGCTGATAAATATAAAGTTCCTAGAATAGCTTTTATAAATAAAATGGACCGTCAAGGGGTTGACTTTGACAGCGTTGTGGATGAAATGCGGGAAAAACTACAGTTAGTTATTGCTCCGGTTCAAATGCCAATTTATAAAGATGATGAATTTTTAGGCATTGTGGACCTGGTAAAGATGAAGGCTTTTTATTATGAGGGTGAGTTTGGAGATAAGGTGGTTGAGAAGGCTGTGCCTGAGGAGTCAAATTCTGAGGCTATTCAGAAGCGTGACAAGCTTATAGAAAAGCTGGCCGAATTGGACGATGAGCTGATGACAAAAGTTATAGAAGGCCAGGATATAGGAGGAAAGGATATAGCCCCGGTCATACGAAAACATGTATTAGCAAACAAATTCGTTCCGGTGCTTTGCGGTTCATCCTTGAAAAATAAAGGTATTCAGCAGCTTTTGGATGCTGTTTGCGACTATTTGCCTTCTCCTCTTGAGGCAGCTCAGGTCAGCGGGATAGACGTACGTGACAACCAGCAAAGGAGCCTGGAAATTTCAGAAAACGCTCATTTTTGCGGGTTGTGCTTTAAGGTCTTTACTGATTCTTTTGTGGGAAAATTGTTTTATACCAGGATATATTCCGGAAAAGTGAAGACATCTACGTTCATTTACAACTCTACAAAACAGGAAAAGGAAAAAGTTACCAAAATCCTTCGCATGCACGCTAATCATCAGGAGATAGTTAATGAAGCTAAAGCCGGAGATATAGTGTGCTTGGTAGGTTTAAAATCTACTACTACCGGAGATACTCTCTGTGATGGCAAAAATTCGCTTATTTTGGAAGAAATAAAATTTCCTTTACCGGTAGTTTCTCTGGCTATCGAGCCCAAAACAAAGGCTGACCAGGAGAAACTTTTTGATGCCTTGAGAAAACTTGCTGATGAAGATCCGTCTTTTAAAGTTTCTTATAACCGTGAAACCGGCCAAAATATAATTTCCGGAATGGGGCAGCTGCATCTTGAGATTATGGTCGACAGGCTTATTAGGGAATTTAATGTTGTGGCTAAAATTGGCAAACCCCAGGTTGCTTATAAAGAAACTATTACCCGTAAGGTTGAAGCTGTGGGTAAATTCATTCAGCAAACAGGCGGCCGGGGCCAGTACGGACATGTGGTAATTCTAATGGAGCCCTTAGATAAAGGCCGAGGCATTATTTTTGAAAATAAAATAAAGTCAGGGGCTATACCCAAAGAATATATACCGGCTGTCCGTGAAGGAATCAACGAAGCTTCAGAAAGCGGCATTTTAGGAGGGTATCCGGTAGTTGATTTGAAAATAACGCTTATAGATGGGTCATACCATGAAGTAGATTCATCAGAACTCAGCTTCAAAGTAGCAGGGGAGATGGCCGTTAAAGAGGGTTTGCGTAAAGCAAACCCGGCTGTACTTGAACCGATAATGGACTTAGAAGTCGTTACGCCCAATGAGTATGTAAGCCAAGTCATAGGGGACTTGAACGGACGGCGCGGTAAGATTTCTTCGGTAAAAGAAAGAAAAAGCCTGCGTATTGTTAAGGCTGATGTGCCTTTGGCAGAAGTTTTTAACTACGCAGACGCATTAAGAAACTTGACACAAGGCCGTGCGTCTTATACAATAGAGCCTTCGTATTACGAGAAAGTTTCTCAAGAGTTGTTAACAAAAATACTGGGAGTGTAACTGGAGTATTGACTTAATTTCGATAATAATTCGGAATGGTCTTATCAAAGGAGGTGTGATATGGGAAAGGAAAAGTTTGTCAGAACAAAACCCCATCTTAACATTGGAACTATCGGACACGTAGATCATGGAAAAACTACGCTTACTGCCGCGATTACGAGTGTTTTGGCTGCTACTGGAAAGGCCAAAGCATTGAAGTTTGACGAGATAGACAAAGCTCCTGAAGAGAGAGAAAGAGGGGTTACGATACAGATAACTCACGTTGAATATGAGACTGATAGCCGTCATTACGCCCATATTGATTGCCCGGGCCATGCTGACTATATTAAAAATATGATTACCGGTGCCGCTCAAATGGACGGCGCTATATTGGTTGTAGCTGCTACTGACGGCCCTATGCCTCAGACTCGTGAGCACATACTTTTAGCCAGACAGGTAAATGTTCCGGCAATTGTTGTGTTTGTTAATAAAGTTGACGCTATGGAAGATACAGAACTGGTAGATTTAGTAGAGGAAGAGGTTCGCGATCTTCTCACGAAATATGAGTTTCCCGGAAAAGACATACCTATAGTAAGAGGTTCGGCTCTCAAGGCGCTTGAATGCGGTTGCGGCAAGCCGGAATGTGCGGTTTGTAAGCCTATCCTAGATTTGATGAAAGCGGTTGATGATTATATACCTACACCAAAAAGAGATGTAGATAAGCCTTTTCTTATGGCGGTTGAAGATGTTTTTTCGATTTCCGGAAGAGGAACGGTTGTTACCGGAAGAATTGAGAGAGGAAAGGTGAAGGTGGGTGAAGAAATCGAAATGGTAGGCATCCGTCCTGAGATAAAAAAGACAGTTGTTACCGGAGTTGAAATGTTCCGCAAGCTTCTTGATGAAGGCCAAGCCGGCGATAACGTAGGCTTGCTCCTGCGGGGTATAGAAAAGGATGACGTAGAGAGGGGTATGGTTATGGCTAAGTCCGGCTCTATCACCCCCCACAAAAAATTCAAAACTCAAGTTTACGCTCTTAAAAAAGAAGAGGGCGGAAGGCATACGCCATTTTTTAGCGGTTACAGGCCGCAGTTCTACTTCCGTACGACAGACGTTACCGGAACGTGCAAGCTCCCTCAAGGGGTAGAAATGGTTATGCCTGGCGATAACGTAGAGTTAGAGGTTGAACTTATACAACCGGTGGCTGCTGAAAAGGAATTGCGTTTTGCTATACGTGAAGGCGGCAGAACAGTGGGTGCAGGAGTAATTACAGAGATTATTGCGTAAGTTTTGAATCGAATTTCAGGCGCTTCCTTGCGGAAGCTTGGATAAGAGGCCGCAAGGAAGCGTTTAGAGTTAAATAGTATGTTAAAATTAAGGATAAAATTAAAGGCATTTGATCATAGGTTGTTGGATCAGTCTGCTCAGGAAATAGCCGAAGTAGCTCTGCGTACTGGCGCCAGGGTAAATGGCCCGGTGCCTATGCCGACTAAAAAAAAGGTTTATACGGTCAACCGCTCAACGAACATTGACAAGAAATCGCGTGAGCAGTTTATGCTGGCTGTTCATAAGCGCATTATTGACCTGGATAATCCTACGTCTAAGACCATTGATGCTTTACGGAAACTTAACCTGCCTGCCGGCGTTAACGTAGAAATAAAGCAGGAAGTTTAAATATACAGATTCCGCAGATTTTTACGCGAAATATGCGGAGAATATGATATTTGCTGCACTATCGTTATTAACTGTATGAAGTGCCGGCAATAAGGGTTTGACAATACTACTTAAGGAATAAAATGATTAAGGAAATTTACGGAAAAAAAATCGGAATGACTCAAGTGTTTGATGAAGCCGGAAATATGCTGGCAACTACCCTTATTGAGGTGGAGCCTGTTTATGCTTTGGAAAAAGTAGATTATCCTAGCGGGACAAAGTTGAAAATTGGCTGCTTCCCAATAAATGCGCTTAAGGCTTCCAAAGTAAAAAAGCCGGTTCAAGGGTATTTTAAAAAGTTGGGAGTCGATTTTTATAAATACATAAAGGAGGTTGCTCCGGAAGAAGGAACCGATTTGTCTTTTAAGTTAAAACCGGAGAATGAGCCTCAAGGAGAGGCTAAGGCTGCTCCAAAAGAATCTTCGGATGAAGAAAAGATTGCTAAGGAAGCAAATGCCAAAGATCCAAATTCTGAAAGCCAGCTTTTAGAGCAGGAAAAAGAGGCCAAAATGGCAAAAGATGAGCCAAACAAGGTGTCTGATCCCAGGAAAATAGGCATAGAGATATTTAAGGAAGGAGATATCGTCGATATAAGGGCCAAAACCAAAGGTAAGGGGTTTGCCGGAGGAATGAAACGCTATGGCTGGGCTGGCCAGCCTGGTTCACACGGTTCAACTACTCACAGACGTATTGGTTCGACTGGTTCTTCAGCTTATCCTTCCAGAATAATTAAAGGCTTGCATATGCCGGGGCATATGGGGGATTGTTTCAGGACCGTTAAAAAACTTAAGGTTCTAAGTGTTGATAAAGAGAAGAACATTCTTTTTGTTAGTGGTTGTGTCCCGGGGAGCCGGGGCGCTGTGGTAAAAATAATAAAAGTTTAATAAGTATTTATTCAGGATTGTATATGGTTGAAAAGAAAGCAAAAGAAAAATCAAAAAAGAGCCCAAGCCTTACCTTAAGCGTTTTAAACGATAAAGGCAAGGCTGTTGAGAAGATAAACCTTGATAAAGAGGTTTTTGACGGCAAAGTCAGCTTAGCCCTCATACATCAAGCAGTAGTCGCTTATCAGGCAAACCAACGTAAAGGATTGGCTTCTACAAAGACAAAGGGAGAAGTCAGTGGTGGAGGCCGCAAGCCCTGGCGCCAAAAAGGCACCGGCCGGGCGCGGTTTGGATCTTCACGTAATCCGGTATGGAGAGGGGGAGGGACAGCTTTTGGCCCCAAACCGCATTCTTTCTACAAAGAACTTCCCAGGAAGATGAAAACGCTGGCTTTGAAAAGTGCTTTGAATGAAAAATTAAATACAAGCAGCATTGTTGTGATGGATGAAATAAATCTTAAAACTCACAAGACCAAAGGTTTTGTCGAGATCGTAAACAATATAAAATTAGATGGTAAAAAAACGAGATTTGTTGTTGAAAATCTGGAAAATAATATTAAAATAGCTTCTCGTAATATCAAAAAAGCATTATTGATAAAAGCCAATGATATTTGCACGGTAGAGGCGGTTGACTGTGAGTATTTAGTTTTTACAAAAGGAGCTTTGCGAGTTGCTGAAGAGAGGATTAAAAAGTGTCTGTAGTAAAAAGTGTTTATTCAATAATAAAATCACCTTTAGTTACTGAAAAACTCACTAAGGATGCCGGCTATCGTAAGTATGGGTTCTGGGTGGATAGAGATTCAAATAAGGTTGAGATTAAAAAAGCGATAGAAAGGATCTACAAGGTCAAAGTCGATAAAATCTCGTCGATAATGGTAAAAGGCAAGATGAAAAGGCTACGTTCCAATCAGGCTGGAAAAACAACTTCCTGGAAAAAAGCTGTCGTTACGTTGAGAGAAGGTTTTGAAATAAAACTTACTTAAGGGGCAATTATTATGGGGATAAAAAGATTTAGACCGACAACACCATCTTTAAGGTTCAAGGCTATATCGAATTTTTCTGAAGTTACCAAATCGAGCCCCGA
Source organism: Candidatus Omnitrophota bacterium (assembly GCA_028692655.1). Taxonomy (GTDB): domain Bacteria; phylum Omnitrophota; class Gorgyraeia; order Duberdicusellales; family 4484-171; genus JAQUWY01. The sequence continues at coordinate 49,860 of JAQUWY010000002.1, forward strand.
GAAGTCTTTATTAGCCCCTTTAAAGAAAACCGGGGGTAGAAATAATAACGGCCGTGTAACCATGCGCCATAGGGGCGGTGGCAGTAAAAGAAAGTATCGTCTCATAGATTTTAGGCGGGACAAATTCGATGTCGAGGGCAGGGTTATAGCTATAGAATATGATCCTAATAGGAGCGCGCGTATTGCTCTGGTTGAGTATCCTGATAAAGAAAGGCGTTACATAATCTGGCCCGATAAACTTAAAGTGGGCGATAGTGTAACCAGTGCTTCCAATGCACAGATAGATATTCGTCCCGGAAATACCATGCGCCTGGAGCATATGCCTATGGGCACTTTTGTTCATAATATAGAGTTAATTCCTGGTAAAGGCGGAATTTTGGTCAGAAGTGCCGGCAGTTGGGCGCAGCTTATGGCTAAAGAAAAAGGATTTGCTCAGTTGCGGATGCCTTCAAGCGAAATAAGGATGATTAAACTTGAATGCTTAGCTACTGTGGGCCAAGTTGGTTTAATAGAGCATTCTTCTTTTGTGCATGGCAAAGCCGGGCGTCTTCGTTGGCTGGGGCGGCGTTCTAAGGTTAGGGGTGTTGCCATGAATCCAATAGACCATCCGCACGGAGGTGGTGAAGGCAAAGCCGGCCAGGGCAATCCTCATCCGGTTACTCCTTGGGGTAAGCCTACCAAGGGTGCTAAAACTCGTAAGCCTAAAAAAATTGGCAGTAAACATATTATAAAGAGGAGATCCAAGAAATGAGCCGTTCTCTTAAAAAAGGCCCTTTTATTAATCCAAAGCTGTTGAAGAAGGTTGAACGGGCTAAATCTTCAGGAGACAGAAAAGCTATAAGGACCTGGTCGCGCAGCTCTATGGTTGTTCCGGAATTTGTAGGATTTACTTTCGCAGTTCATGACGGGAAAAAACACGTTCCGGTTTTTGTTACTGAGGGTATGGTTGGCCACCGTTTGGGAGAATTTGTTTCGACTCGGACATTCCGTCAGCATGGTGGCATAAAAGCTAAAAAGGCAATACAGAAAAAATAATGTTGCGTATCTTTAGCATGGTAGGCTATTGAATTATAAAAAACGCGACACTCGATACGCATAACTTGATGCTAAAAAGAGAATGAAAATGATAGCAAAAGCAGAAGGAAAATATATAAGAATATCGCCGACTAAAGTTAGGCCGGTTATTGCTTTGGTTAAGGACCAGAAGGCGGCTCAATCTTTATCGAAGCTAGGCCTAATAAATAAAAAAGGGGCATATTACCTTGCTAAGGTTCTAAAATCGGCCATGGCTAATGCTAAAAATAAAGGTTATCAGGAGCAGGATCTGGTTATCTCTAAGGTAATCGCTAATCCCGGCCCGGTTTTAAAGCGTTACCGAGCTGCATCTTTTGGAAGAGCTTCGATGATACGGAAAAGGACATCTCATATCTTAATTGAGTTGGATACACCGAATAAATTAATCGAGGGCGTAAAATAAGGTAGGTTTATGGGACAAAAAGTTCATCCATACATTTTGAGAATAGGTTTTGGTAAAGATTGGCTTTCTAAGTGGTTTACTTTTAAGAAAAGAGAATACGCTGATTTTCTAGAAGAAGACCTGCGGGTAAGAGAGTGCATAAAGGAAAGTTACCCCAAAGGTTCGATAGCTGCCATTATAGTAGAAAGAGTTTCTTCCGGAGCTATACGTATTCGAATAAAAACTTCTCGCCCCGGAGTTATTATCGGCCGAAGAGGCCAAGATATAGAAAGTGTTAAGCAAAAACTTTCCAAATTGGCTAAAAAAGAAATAATGGTTGATGTGGAAGAGGTGCTTGAGCCGGCTCTCCAGGCCCAATTGGTTGCTGAATTAATAGCTTTTCAGTTGCTTAAACGGGTAAATTTCCGCCGGGCGATGAAGAGAGCTATACAACAAGCCACGTCTATAGGCGGCGAAGGGATAAAAATACGCTGCGCTGGGCGTTTGGGCGGAGTTGAAATAGCCCGTAAGGAGTCCTATAAATACGGTAAAGTGCCCTTGCAGACTTTTAGGGCAGATATTGACTATGGTTTCTCAGTAGCTAAAACTACTTATGGAACAATAGGTGTTAAAGTTTGGATTTATCGCGGGGAGAAAAAACTCGGTAGTTATTTGATTCAAGAGCCCCGTAAGGAAAATTAATCATGTTGTTGCCTAAGAGAGTTAAATATAGAAAAATGCAGCGTGGAAGGCGCAAAGGCCTTGCGGTCAGCGGTTCTACAGTTTGCTTTGGGGAATATGGTATTAAAGCTTTAGGCCCGGGATGGCTTAAGAATAATCAGATTGAGACAGTCAGGATTATACTCACTCGCAGGCTTCGCCGAGGCGGAAAATTATGGATAAGGATTTTCCCTGATAAACCGTTCACTAAGAAGCCGGCCGAATCCCGTCAGGGCAAAGGTAAAGGCGAAGTGGAAGGCTGGGTAGCAGTGATAAGGCGGGGTAGAGTTTTATTTGAATTAGGCGGTATACCCGAGGATTACGCCAGGGCATCATTCAGGCTCGTTGCGTACAAATTACCATTTAAGACTATGTTTGTTACAAGAAAAAAATAGATAAATAGGGATTTTCATGAAGATAAAAGATTTAAGAGGATTATCAAATCAAGAGCTAGAAGACAAGCTGGAAGGGTTGAACAAGCAACTTATGGAGTTGCAATTTAAACGCAGGAGCAATGTCGAGAAACCTCATCTTTTCAAAAAAGTCAAAAAGGGTATTGCCCGCATTTTGACGGCAATGGCTGAAAACAAAGGAGCTCGAAGTGGGAAAGAATAAAATTCTAGAAGGCATAGTAGTCTCAGACAAAATGGATAAGACCGCTACTGTTTTGGTAAAAGAAAAAGTTTCTCATCAACTCTATAAAAAATCTACGGTAAATCGCAAGAAGTACAAAGCTCATGATAAAGACAACAAAGCAAAAGTGGGTGATAGGGTAAAGATAATCGAAGCAAGGCCTTATTCTAAAGATAAACGCTTTAAATTGCTGGAGATAGTAAAATGATTTATATAAGAAGCAGGCTGGATGTAGCTGATAATAGTGGAGCTCGTAAAGTGGCTTTTATCGGTGTAATAGGAAAGAAAAATAAAAGTCACGCTAACATAGGAGATGTTATTACAGCCAGCGTAAAAGAAGCTATTCCTAATGCTGCCGTAAAGAAAGGTGAAGTTGTCAGGGCTGTTGTAGTCAGGACACATTTTCCTATCAAGCGCAAAGACGGATTAGCCGTCAGGTTTGATAAAAACGCCTGTGTAATTATAGATAAACAGGGAAACCCAAGGGCTACCAGGGTTTTTGGGCCTATTGCTCGTGAATTAAGAGATAATTTTAGCAAGATCTTGTCGTTAGCTCCGGAAGTTGTATAAAGGAAAATAATGAAGTCAAAAATAAAAAAAGGCGATAAAGTAAAAGTCCTTTCGGGAAAAGAAAAGGGCAAATCCGGGAAAGTGCTAGGGGTGCTCTCGGGGCGTGGTTCTGTGGTTATAGAAGGAGTTAATCTAATAAAAAAACATATGCGCCGGCGCTCAGAGAGCGAGCCGGGCGGAGTTAAGGAAATACCGTCTCCAATAAGGGTTTCAAAATTATCCCTTGTGTGTCCTGGCTGCGGCCAGGCGACTCGTTTAGGCGTTAAGATTTTAGAGGATAAGACTAAAGTAAGGATTTGCAGAAAATGTCAGAAAACGATTTAAACAAGAACAGTAAGCCGCGGCTTAAAGAGGCGTATTACGAAAACATTTTACCGGAATTAGCTAAAACGCTTGGTTGCAGCAACAAACTTGAAGTGCCCAGGCTGGTAAAAATTGTTGTAAATATGGGTGTGGGTGTAGCTACGACTGATGCTAAGATAGCTGAGAAAGCAGCCCAAGAACTGGCTATGATAACAGGGCAAAAAGCCAAGATATGCCGGGCCCGTAAACCCATATCTAATTTTAAACTGCGAAAAGGTTTACCTATAGGCTGTTGTGTGACTTTACGTAAAAATATGATGTATGAATTTTTAGATAGGTTAATAAGTATAGCTATTCCCCGTATCCGTGATTTTCGGGGATTTTCTCAAAATTCTTTTGACGGAAGAGGGAATTATACCTTCGGTTTATTGGAGCAAAATATATTTCCTGAAGTAAATATCGATAAAGTTTCTAGAACTCAAGGCATGAATATTAGTATTCATACCAGCGCTTTGACAGATGAAGCTGCGCGGGAGCTTTTGGATGCGTTTGGTTTTCCTTTTAGAAAATAAATAAAGTATTTAGGGAGGGACAATGGCGACTACGGCAAAAATTGAAAAATGGAAGCGAGAAAGAATTAAGCCGAAGTTTTCTACCCGGCGTAAAAATAGGTGCCGTCTTTGCGGCCGGCCTCGCGGCTACATAAGGGATTTTGAACTTTGCCGAATATGCTTTCGCCAACTTGCCTGGCAAGGGCTTATACCCGGGGTTAAGAAGGCTAGCTGGTAAAACACAGATTATCACAGATATAGGCGAAAGCGCCTGTCAGTAAATGCAGATGGTCACAGATTAAAAAATCTGTGTAACAATTGGAGAAAAAATGAGCAGAACAGATTTAATTAGCGATGTTTTTACTATAATAAGGAATGCTTCCCGGGCAAAAATGGAGGACACTTATATTCCTCATTCTAAAATTGTAAACAGGATTTGTGAAATTCTCAAGGATGAGGGCTACATCGAGAACTGTAAAGAAGTTGACCTCCAAGGCCAGAAGAAAATACGTATTTATTTAAAATATGACGGCAGAAAAAGCGTTATAAGCCAGATACAGAAAGTTTCAACTCCAGGCAAACGTGTTTATGTTAAGCGTGGCAGTGTGCCTGCAGTTTTACGCGGCCACGGAATTGCGATCATTTCGACTTCTGCAGGTGTATTTACTGACAAACAAGCCAGGGAAAAAGGCGTGGGCGGAGAATTGATAGGTAAAATTTGGTAATTTCTTCGCTTAAAAAATAAAGTTAGTTTTAGTAAATTGGAGAAAAGGATGTCAAGGATAGGTAAAGAACCTATAGCAGTTCCTAAAGAAATTAAAGTTAAGATAGAGGCAGGAACCCTGCTGGTTGAAAGTTCCAAGGGTAAGCTGAGCTTAGCTATTCCTTCGGGTATTAGCCTGGAAAGCAAAGATGGTTTTTTGAATGTGTCCAGGGCCGAAGATACGAAATTTCTAAGAAGTATCCATGGCACTATACGGATGTTAGCAAGCAATATGGTGGAGGGGCTTTCTAAAGGGTTTAAGAAAGAATTGGATATTATAGGAGTGGGTTATAAGGCTCAGATGAAAGGAAAGAGCCTTATTCTAAACATCGGTTTCTCGCACCCCGTGGATATGCCCGTTCCAGAAGGCCTTAAGGTTTCTACTCCGGCGCCTACGAAGATAACCGTTGAGGGCGCGGATAAACAAATGGTGGGTGAGTTTGCCGCTAAGGTAAGGCGGTGGTATCCGCCTGAACCTTACAAAGGCAAAGGTATAAGGTATACAGGTGAGGAAGTCAGGAAAAAATTAGGGAAAGCGTTAGCAAAATGAAAAAAATAGGAAGACTCCGAAGGCATAAACGAATCACTAAGAAGCTTAAGGGCACCTCTATGAGGCCGCGCCTGGTTGTTTTTAGAAGTAAGAAAAATATCTACGCCCAGGTTATCGACGATTCTATGTCTAAAGTGATTGCAGGCTGTTCTACTTTAAGCAAGGAATTTAAATCTAAAGCCTTGAAGGCAAGCGGTAAAGAAGCCGCCAAAGAAATAGGAAGATCTATTGCTCAGAAGTCATTAGACTTGGGAATTAAGTCTGTGTCTTTTGACAGAGGTGGATATTTATATCACGGAAGAGTTGAAAGCTTAGCCCAGGGAGCTAAAGAAGGAGGTTTGAAATTTTGAACGGCAAGGATAAAAAAACCTCAGGTTCTACGGATAGAAACCATTCTAGAGATAAAAAGCAATCGTCACGGAATGATTCTCGTAAAGATACTGGCGACAGAGATCAGGCTTTTATTGAAAAAGTTTTATTTATTAACCGGACAACAAAAGTAACTAAAGGCGGGAAGAACCTAGGGTTTGCCGCTTTAGTTGTAGTAGGTGACGGCCAAACCAGCGCTGGCTATGCTTTAGGCAAGGCGAATGAGGTAGCTGACGCTATACGTAAGGGCATAAACCGGGCGAAAAAAGAAGTAACTGTGGTTAAAAAACAAGGAACTACTATACCACATCAGATAGTAGGAAAGTTTGGTGCAGTGGAAGTACTGCTTAAGCCGGCTTCCAAAGGCACTGGTGTTATTGCCTCTTCTCCGGTAAGAGCGATATGTGAATGCGCCGGGATAAAGGATATCCTAACTAAAAATATCGGAAATTCCACCAATCAGATCAATGTAGTCAAAGCTACATTCGAAGGCTTGAGCAAACTAAAAGGATAATATGGATTTATCGAATATAAAAGTAAGAGTAAAAAATAAAGGCCCTAAGCGGGTAGGCAGGGGTACTGGTTCTGGTCTCGGGAAAACATCCGGGCGCGGCCATAAAGGAGCCGGCCAAAGAAAAGGCAAAGTCCTGCCTTATATTGGTTTTCGCGGCGGCAACCTTCCTTTAGCAAGAAAATTGCCTAAACGAGGTTTTAATCCTCCCAAAAGAAAGATTTACCAGATAGTAAATTTAATAGATATTCAAGATAAGCTTGCGGACGTTTCAGACATTACTCCTGTGGAGCTTGAGAAAGCCGGTTTGATAAAAAGCAAGATAAAACCGATAAAGATTCTTGCTTCTGCCAAGGGAGATTTTACGTTGAAAATATTCTGTAAGGCAGATAAGTTTTCGGTAAAAGCTAAAGAGATTATAGAAGCTGCAGGAGGAAAGACGGAGTGTTTGAGTCGGTAACTAATATATTCAAAGTCCGGGAACTTAAACGGAAAATCTTTGTTACGCTTTCCTTGCTGATTGTGTATCGTGCTGGTTGTTTTATACCTACAGCGGGAGTTAATACTTTTGCTCTTTCTCAGTTTTTTGATAAGATTGCCAAAACTCAGGGCCAGACACTTTTGGGAATGGTTAACCTATTTACTGGAGGAGCCCTGACGAGACTGAGTATTTTTGCTTTAGGAATAATGCCTTATATTTCAGCCTCGATTATTATGCAGCTTCTGACTGCGGTTGTTCCAGCCTTGGAGCGTATTGCCAAGGAGGGTAAGGCAGGGTATGAGAAAATAAACCAATATACCCGCTACTTGACATTTGCGCTTTGTGCGATACAAGGTTTTTTCATTTCTAGCTGGCTGTCCAATGAAAACAATTTCCAAGGTATACAAGTTGTGGCTAACCCAGGGATATTGTTTACATTTACGACAATCATAACACTTACAGCCGGAACTATTTTTATAATGTGGCTGGGAGAACAAATTCAGGAAAGAGGAATCGGCAATGGGATTTCAATAATTATCACCGCAAGTATTATATCGAGAATTCCTTCGTCAGTGTATCAGTTGTGGATACTTTATTCTCCCTTTGATGCCGCTAAGCGGCAGATATCTACACCGGTTGTTTTATTCTTGATAATATTATGGTTCTTAATGGTTATGGCGGTCGTTCTTTTTACGCAAGCTCAAAGAAGGGTGCCGATACAGTACGGAAGAAGAGTGGTGGGACGCAGGATTCACGGCGGGCAAAGTACATATCTGCCTATAAAAGTAGATATGTCCGGAGTTATAGCTATTATTTTTGCCAGCAGTGTGCTTGCATTCCCAGCGACAATCTCCATGTTCTTGCCGCGAACGGTAAAATTATTCGCGTTTATGCAGAATATAACCCAACAGAGAGGGATTTGGTACAACTTGATATATGTCGGGTTGATTATGTTTTTTATGTATTTTTATACGGCTATGGTTTTTAATCCTTTGGAAATATCTAACAATCTTAAGAAATACGGGGGGTTTATTCCGGGGATACGCCCGGGAAAACCAACTGCTAATTATCTTGATTTTGTAGCTACCAGAATTGTTTTTATTGGAGCGGTTTACATAGGTGCTATTGCTATTTTTCCTAATTTTGTCATGTATATGTTCAGAGTGCCTTCTTATGCCCTGGCTTCTTTGTTTGGAGGGACTACTCTTTTGATTATGGTCGGTGTAGTTTTGGATACAATGAAACAGATTGAAGGGCAATTATTGATTCGTCATTATGATGGTTTTATCAAAGGCGGAACGCTGAAAGGAAGAAAATAAAAGATGAAAGATGATATAAAAATAATTCTTTTCGGAGCTCCAGGCTCAGGCAAGGGAACTCAAGCTGTGGTCTTAGCACAGCGTTTGGGCATAAAAAGAATTTCTCTGGGCGATATATTACGTGATGAAGTGAAGAAGCAAACCTCCCTTGGTTTAGAAGTTAAAGGATATATGGAAAAGGGATTGCTCGTTCCCGATGAACTGGTTTCTAGAGTCATAGAAGAAAACATTGACCGTCAGGGATTTATTCTCGATGGTTACCCACGCACTCTCAACCAAGCTAAAGCCTTGGATGAGATTTTAGGTAAACATAGCATAGATATTGATGCTTTCGTTGTTTTAGATGTCGATGAAGAAACGGTTATTAACCGTCTTTCTAAAAGAAGGGTATGTAAGGCTTGTGGAGCTGTTTATCATTTAATCAATATGCCTTCTAAGGTTGAAGGTGTGTGTGATGTTTGCGGCGGAGAGCTTATACAGCGTAAAGATGATAATATGGAAGTAATCAAAAAACGCTGGGAGGTTTTCAATAAAGAAAATAAGCCTCTCCTTGACTTTTATCAGGAGAAAGGAAAGGTTTTTTCCTTGGATGGCCGTAAAGACAAAGATGAGGTCTTTGAGCAGTTAGCTAAAGAGTTATAAATGCCTAAGCCTTTAACCCAAGATGAACTTGTAACTATGCGTAAGGCGGGCGTGGTTGCGTCAGCTATTTTGAAAAAAATCGGCCGCTTTGTTAAACCCGGTGTTACCACTAAGGAAATTGAGTTTTTTTTTGACCGGGAACTTGCTAAACATAAAGGCATGGCCGCGGCGTTTAAAGGATTTATGGGGTATCCCGCGAGTTGTTGCATCTCGGTTAATGAGGAAGTTATCCACGGTATCCCTTGCGAGAACAGAGTTCTTGAAAACGGCGATCTGGTCAGCGTGGATATTGGTATAGAGTATAAAGGCCTTTTCGTTGATACTGCCTGCACTTATGGTGTGGGGAAATTGGCAGGCAAAGCCAGACAGTTGCGAGAAACAACGTTATGTTCTTTGAATAAAGGTATAAAAGCCGCCAGAGCCGGGGCAACTATCGGTGATATTGGTTTTGCAGTTCAAGATACTGTTGAACGCAAAGGTTTTTCGGTAATAAGGCGCTTTGTGGGCCATGGGATAGGAAGGAGCTTACATTTGCCACCTGAGGTGCCTAATTTTGGCCAGAAACATCAGGGAGAAAAATTGCTGGAAGGCTACGCCATAGCAATTGAGCCTATGGTTTGTGAAGGCGGTTTTGATGTAGAAATTTTGGAAGATGGTTGGACCGCCAGGACAAAAGACGGTTTACTGTCGGCTCATTTTGAGCACACTGTAGCTGTTACTAAAAAAGGGCCGTGGGTACTAACACAGTAAGATAAGAATAGCGGTTGTGGGTTTATGGTAATTGAGAACCCCAAGAGAAACTAAAAATTTTTAGTTGTGAGCCTAAAAGTGAAATTATGGCAAAAGAAAGTTTAATTGAAGTCGAAGGGGAGATAGTAGAAACACTGCCGAATGCTATGTTTCGGGTAAAATTGGACAATGGCCATATAGCTCTTGCGCATGTTTCAGGTAAAATGCGTATGCATTTTATCAGGATTTTACCCGGGGATAGAGTTAAACTTGAATTATCCCCCTATGATTTATCTAGGGGCAGGATAACATACAGGCAAAAATAGGTTTCTTAACCGGTATCCTGAACCCTTTAGAGGAAAATAAAATGAAAGTAAAAGCTTCAGTCAAAAAAATTTGTGACAAATGCAAAATAATCAAAAGAAAAAGAGTTACTAGGGTTATTTGCAAGAATCCTAAGCACAAGCAGCGTCAGGGGTAACCCTAATCTGCAATAAAAAAAGAGGAGATTAGAATGCCAAGGATTTTCGGTGTAGACATTCCTAAAAATAAAAAGATTAGAATAGCCTTGCAGTATATATACGGCATAGGGCCTAAGAAATCTCTACAGGTTTTAAAGGCTAACGGTATTGATCCTGAAAAAAGAGCTTCTGAATTGAGCGATGAAGAGGTTTCTCAGGTTGCTTCTTTTGTTCAATCTAGTTTTCGGGTTGAGGGAGAGCTGCGTAGAGAAATTTCTCAGAATATAAGAAGGCTTGTCGAAATAAGTTCTTACCGAGGTTCGCGTCACAAAAAAGGCCTCCCTGTCAGAGGCCAGAGAACACGCTGTAATGCCCGGACACGTAAAGGCCCGAAGCCAAGGGTGGGGGGAATCAAGAGATAAACTTTGTTTTAATGCAAAGAGATAGAAGTTTTGAAATAAGGAGATCTAATGGTTAAGAAAAAAAGAAAGGAAAAAAGAAAAAAGATACAACTATCTTCAACTATCGGGGTGGCTCACATAAAAGCCACTTTTAACAATACTATAATTTCTATCAGTGATCTAAAAGGCAATGTCCTTGCCTGGGCTTCAGCAGGCGGCGTAGGCTTTAAAGGGGCAAAAAAGTCGACTCCTTATGCCGCCCAAATGGCTTCCTTAAGCGTGGCCAGGCAGGTTAAAGATATGGGTTTAAGTGAGGTTGAGGTCCTGGTTAAAGGGCCGGGGCCGGGAAGAGAATCTGCTATACGTTCCCTGCAGTCAGCGGGTTTAAGTGTAAAGAAGATAAAAGATATAACACCGGTTCCGCATAACGGTTGCCGTCCTAAAAAGAAAAGACGAGTTTAAAAGGCCAATAAAAATAAAGAGGTAGAGAATGGGTAGATATGTAGAAGCAAAATGCAGGCTGTGCCGGCGGGCCGGTATGAAATTATTTCTAAAAGGTAATCGCTGTGCGACAGAAAAATGTTCTTTCGCCAAGAGGCCGACTCCTCCTGGAGTACACGGAGCCAGAAGAAATGCTAAACCGACTTATTATGCTTTGCAGTTGAGAGAAAAGCAGAAGGTAAAGCGTATGTACGGTATGCTTGAAAGGCAATTTAAACGTTTTTTTGTAATTGCCAACCGGACGAAAGGAGCCACTGGAAGGACGCTTATCCAACTTTTGGAAAGAAGGCTCGATAATGTTATTTTTAGATCCTTATTTGCTGTTTCCCGTAATCAGGCTAGGCAGTTTGTCAATCATGGCCTGGTGTTTGTCGATGGCAAACGCGTCAATATACCTTCTTATATCGTGAAAGAAAGTCAAGCTATTGAAGTTAAAGCTACTGAAAAACAAAAGCAGATTATAAAAGAGAACATTGAAGCCAGTATAAAAGAACGCAGTGTCCCTACCTGGTTGAAGGTAGAAAAAGATTCTCTTGGGGTCAACGTAATTCGTTTGCCTGAGAAAGAAGACCTTATTATATCGGTTGATGAACAGCTGATAGTGGAACTTTACTCAAAATAATAGAGTTGAAGATTTCAAACATTTTTTGTTTACACTCGGAATTAATTTGATTTGTAATTTTTTTAGAAAAATTACAAGCTTCATTTAAGGAGGTAAAAAGATGGGAATAACTTGGCGAGATTTTCAGTTTCCTAAGCGGGCAACAGTAGAACAGGAAACTTATAGCCCAAATTATGGAAAAATTATTGCCGAACCTCTGGAAAGAGGTTACGGGGTTACTTTGGGAAATGCTTTGCGGCGGGTTCTTCTCTCTTCAATTGAAGGTGCTGCAGTTACCTCTATCAGGGTTGAAGGGGTGTCCCATGAGTTTTCAACTATCGAAGGAGTCTTAGAAGATGTCCCTGAAATCATTTTGAATATTAAAAATCTGGTTCTACGTTCTTACTCCCGTTCACCTAAAAAAATATACATAAAGGCCCAAGGTGAGAAAGAAGTTACCGCTAAAGATGTAGTTACTGATGAGACCATAGAAGTTATTAATCCTGATTTACATATTGCTACCATAACTAATAGCAAAATAAAACTTGAGATAGAGATGGAAGTCGGCAGAGGCAGAGGGTTTGTTCCGGCTGAGGCCAACAAACGCGAAGGTATGCCGATAGGAGTTATTCCCATTGACTCTATATTTACTCCTGTAAGCCGCGTGGCTTTTAAGGTTGAAAATACCCGGGTGGGTAAAAGAACCGATTACGATAAGCTCATTCTGGAGATATTTACCAATGCCAGTATTGAGCCGAAAGAAGCTTTGATTTATGCGGCCAAGGTTCTTAGTAAACATCTTGAACTATTCTTTACTTTGGGAGAGCTGCCTGAAGAGGAGTATGAAGAATTGACTCCGGAAGAATCCGCTTTATATGAAAAGCTAAGGATACCCGTTTCGGAACTTGAGCTGTCTGTCCGTAGCAGTAATTGCCTTAGAGAAGCCAACATTAAGACTTTGGCGGAATTGGTTGAAAAAACCGAACCAGAGATACTTGCCTATCGCAACTTCGGTAAAAAATCTTTGAATGAGGTTTCGGCACTACTGAAAACTATGGGGCTTTCTTTTGGCATGAAGATTGATAAAAGCAAATTGACAGGGATATCATGAGACACAGAAAAAAAAGTGAAAAATTATCACGTTCTTGTTCACAACGCAAAGCATTGGTTAGATCACTGCTTAGGGCTGTAGTTATAAACGAAAGAATAATTACTACAACTTCTAAAGCGAAGTATCTCAGAGGCCGGACTGATGAGCTGATTACTTTAGCCAAGAAGGCTTCTCTTTCGGCTAAGCGGTCTGCTTACCGCTTGCTTCAGGATCACAAATTAGTAACCAGGTTATTCGAGGTCCTGGGGCCTAAGTATAAAAGCGTGCAGGGAGGCTATACTCGTGTTTTAAATCTGGGGCCGCGTAAGGGCGATGGAGCTAATCTCTCTATATTGGAATTTACCAAGATGACTCCTAAAGCTAAGCCGTTACAGGACAAACAAAGCTCTAAACACTCTAAAATTTCGGAGAAATCTCAGGTTAAAAAAGCCCCCAAAAAAGAAGTTAAGCCTAAAAAAGGCATAATGTCGGGAATGAAGAAGATTTTTAAAAAGGAAAGAGATTCCCTTTGATATTATTTTATCGAGGTTTCCAAAGCCTCGAAGAGTAAAGGCTTTACCAGGCAAAACTTAAACTCCATTTGCTTTGTCTGGTATTTAATGTGTATAATTAGCTATGATAAATCCGCTGGTTTCTTCTCTTAATAAGTCAGCTACATTAAAGATTACCGCTTTAACAAAAAAACTTATTAGAGATGGCCGCGATGTTGTTAATCTTGCCGCCGGTGAACCTGATTTTGATACCCCCGAATTTATAAAACAAGCTGCTATCGAAGCCATACGCAAAGGTTTTACCAAATATACTCCTTCAGCCGGAATGCTTGAACTGAGAGAGGCTATAGCAGGCAAGTGCCGTCAAGAGAATAGCTTTAAAGCGAATTCCGAAAATGTTATTGTTACCAGCGGAGCCAAGTATGCTATTTTTGCCGCTATAATTGCTTTAGCTGGAGAGGGGAGTGAGGTTATAGTTCCTTCGCCGTACTGGGTAAGTTATCCGGAAATGATAAAATTATCCGGCAGCAAAATGGTTCCCTTGGTTTGTCCCAAAGAAAAAGGGTTTAAAATAAATCCCGCAGCCCTTGATAAAGCCATTACCGGTAAAACAAGCCTGCTTATATTAAATTATCCGGCTAATCCCACAGGGGTTACCTATTCAAAACAGGAACTTGAAGGTATATACGAGGTAGTTAAAAAACGGAAAATCTCCGTTATCAGTGACGAGATATATGAAGCGCTAGTTTATGACGGCAGAAAACATACCAGCTTTGCTTCTTTCCCGGGAGCTGATGCATTTACTGTTACTGTGGGAGGTTTCTCGAAAACTTTTTCTATGACCGGATGGCGTATGGGATATTTGGTAGCTCCGGCACAAATGGTTTCCGAGATATCCAAGATTATCGACCATACTACGTCCTGCGCGTCTTCCATCTCTCAAAAAGGAGCATTAGCCGTTTTTGGTAATACGGAATGGCCGGAATATATAAAAAATGAATTCCAGAAAAGACGGGATTTACTTTGGGAAGGATTGGCTGCTATACCGGGGCTGCAACCAATAAAAACTCAAGGGACTTTTTATATGTTTTGCGGAGTAAAAGGCACCGGGATGTCTTCAGTTGATTTTGCCACTCGCCTGTTGGATGAGCAGATGGTTTCATGTATACCGGCGGATTCTTTCAACCAACCGGATTATATCAGATTTAGTTTTTCAACCAGCTTGGAACAGATTTCCAAGGGAATAGACAGGATAAAAGCTTTTCTAAAGAAGGCTTGAGCCTTTGTTTTCTGAGGCTGGAAAGAATTTTAGAGTAAAGAAAGGGATAATAATGGGCAAGACGATAATTGAGAAGATACTCTCTTCTCATTCAGGAAAGAAACTTTCTGCAGATGACGTTGCCATATGCAAAGTTGATTTTTGTTTTTCTCAGGATGGCACCACTTCTCTGGTTTTAGATAGCATAGTTAAATCCGGACGTAAAATAAATAAACCTAAAAAATATGCTATGTTTATTGATCATAGTAGCCCTTCTCCTAATATAGGAGTATCTTCTGTGCACTCACGCATGGCTAAGTTTTCCAGAGAAAATGGAAATTGTTTTTATGGGGTAGGCTGCGGAATTTCGCATCAATTAGCTCTCGAGAAAGGCATAGCTTATCCGGGAGCACTTATTTTGGGAGCGGATTCCCATACTTCGACGGCCGGAGCTTTAGGTGCTGCTGCGTTTGGGGTGGGTTCGACTGATTTGGCTATAACTTTGACTACTGGTAAAAACTGGTTTAAAGTTCCAAAGACGATCAAGATAATAGTAAATGGCAAGCTTCCTAAAGGGGTTTACAGTAAGGACGTAATACTGCATATAATCCATACTTTAGGTGCTAACGGAGCCACATATAAATCTGTAGAGTTTTCGGGAGAGACTATAGCCGGAATGTCTATGGACGCGCGGTTTACTATTACCAATATGACTATTGAATTCGGTGCCAAATGCGGCCTTATGTCAGTGGACAAAAAAGCACAAGGCTACCTGAAATCTAGGGGTGTAAAAAAATATAAACCTGTAAATTCAGATTCTAACTGCAATTATGAGAAGATAATCGAAATTGATGTTTCTAAACTTTCACCGTATGTGGCTAAGCCGCATACGGTTGATAACGGCTCAAGAATAGAAGATGCGGCCGGTACGCCTATAAATCAAGCTTTCCTTGGAACCTGCACTAACGGCCGAATGGAAGATCTTATCATAGGAGCCAATATTATAAAGGGTAAAAAGGTTCACAAAGACGTAAAACTTTTGGTGGCTCCGGCCTCGCGAGAAATATTTTTAAAAGCTTTGCGAAAAGGCATACTTGATATTTTTATGGAGGCGGGAGCTTTGATTTTACCGGCCGGATGCGGGCCATGTGTGGGAACTCACCAGGGAGTTCCGGCTGACGGAGAAACGGTTATTTCTACAGCTAACAGAAACTTTAAGGGCCGTATGGGAAATCCTTCCAGCTTTATATATCTGGCGTCACCGGCGACGGTGGCCGCTTCGGCCATTAAAGGAAAAATAGCAGATCCTCGTAAGTACATTCGTTAAGTAAGTTGAGCATAAAAAGGAGAATCTCTTATTTATTAAGGAGGCAGAATGGTTACAATAAACTCTCTTTTAGAGATGACCCAGAAACTAAAAGCTAGTGATTTGCACATCACAGTTAATAATCCTCCGGTGGTCAGGATAGACGGAAAGCTTTCTCTGGCAAAACTTCCCGTTTTTACCCAGGAGAGCTCTAAAAACATTATTTACAGCATGCTCAATGATGAACAAAAAGCTATTTTTGAACGTGACCGCGAATTAGATTTTTCTTTTGCTCTTCCTAAAATGGACAGGTTTAGAGTTAATGTGCACATACAGAAAGGAAATGTTGAAGCTGCCTTACGCCGTGTACCCATAGAGATCCCCTCGATTAAAGACTTAGGCTTACCTGATATTGTTTATGATTTTGTAAAGAAGCCAAACGGCTTAGTCCTTGTTACCGGGCCTACCGGCACTGGGAAAAGTACTACTTTAGCTTCGATGATTGACTACATAAATAGTAAGCGTGAAGAGATGATTATATGTATTGAGGACCCGATTGAGTTTATTTACACCAATAAAAAAAGCATTATTAAGCAGAGGGAAGTTTATGCTGATACGCATTCTTTTCCCGAGGCTTTAAAAAGAATCTTGCGCCAGGATCCGGATGTTATCGTGGTGGGCGAGATGAGGGATTTAGATACGATTTCAACTACTTTAACTGCTGCTGAAACAGGGCACCTGGTTTTAGCTACGTTACATACGCCTGATGCTCCTCAGACAGTTCAAAGAATTATCGATGTTTTTCCGCCTCATCAACAAAGGCAGGTAACTGTGCAGCTGGCAGAGTGCCTTCAGGGTGTGCTTTCGCAGGTTCTGCTGCCCCGGGCAGATTCTGACGGAAGAATTTTGGCTACTGAAGTTATGGTATCTACTCCGGGAATAAGAAATCTTAT
Source organism: Candidatus Omnitrophota bacterium (assembly GCA_028692655.1). GTDB lineage: Bacteria > Omnitrophota > Gorgyraeia > Duberdicusellales > 4484-171 > JAQUWY01. Next base: position 66,540 of record JAQUWY010000002.1, read on the forward strand.
CAGAGAAAGCGATGTAGCCCAGATTCCTTCACTGCTTCAGATGGGTGCCCAATATGGTATGCATACTATGGATAAATGCCTTAAGGACCTTTACAGAAAAAAAATCATCAGCAAAGATGTAGCCTTAAGCAAAGTAAAGAATGTTGCGGAATTTGAAAGCCTGTAACGTGCGGATTAATGCCGGCTGAAGCAGGGAGATGGAGAGCGAGATGGTAATCAAAGGCAAGATATTTAAATTTGGGGATAATATAAACACCGATTGGATTATTTCCGGCCGTTACAAATTTTCCATTACAGACATGAAGCAGCTCTCTCGGTTTCTTTTTGAAGATATTCGTCCCGGGTTTTATGATGAGTTAATTCCAAATCAGTCTATTATTGTAGCAGGAGAAAACTTCGGCATGGGCTCTTCCCGGGAACAAGCGCCTTGGGTTATTAAAGAGGCAGGAGTTCTTTGCGTGGTGGCGAAAAGTTTTGCCAGGATCTTTTATCGTAATGCTTTTAATATAGGTTTAGCGCTTATAGAAGCCGACACTTCTTCTTTTAAAGAGGCGAATGAGGCGATTATTGATTTAGATAAAGGCGCTATCGATAGTTCCGGCGCCATAATCAGGTTTAAAGCTTGGGATAATTTTAGAAAAGATTTGGTTAATTGCGGCGGAGTTATAAAGTACTTGGAAAAATATAAAGATTTTAAGGTTGGATAATTATGGGATATAAAGTAACGTTATTACCGGGAGACGGCATAGGGCCGGAAGTAACAGAGGCTGCAGTTGCTTGTTTAGAGGCTTTGGGCCTTGATATTGAATGGGAGCGCAAACCTGCCGGGGAAAGTGCTCTTGGGAAATACGGTTCATTGTTGCCGGAAGAAACCATTGAGGCTATATCAAGGAATAAAGTAGCCCTGAAAGGGCCGATTACCACCCCTGTGGGAGGAGGGTTTCGTTCAATCAATGTAGCGATACGTCAGTTATTTAATTTATATGTTTGTCTTAGGCCTATAAAGTCTTTTAATATTCCCGGAGCCTTGTATAAAGACATTGATATGGTAATTGTGCGGGAAAATACAGAAGATCTTTATGCGGGAGTGGAATTTGCCGCCGAAACACCTGAAGCAGATGCGATAATCGAAAAAATAAATGAATTATCAAAGAAGAAAGTGCGCCGGGGGAGTGCTATATCTATAAAACCAATGTCGGCTTTTGCCTGTGAAAGAATAGCCAGGTTTGCTTTTGAGTATGCCCTAAAAAATAAACGCAGGAAAGTGACTTGTGTCCATAAAGCCAATATAATGAAATATACGGACGGCTTATTTATGAAAAGTTTTTATGAGGCAGCAAAAAAATTTGAAGGCAAAATCATTGCCCAAGATTGCATTGTTGATAATTTATCTATGCAGCTTGTCAGGCACCCGCAAAATTTTGACGTTCTGCTCCTGCCTAATCTTTATGGAGATATAATTTCTGATTTAGGGGCAGGGCTTGTAGGCGGATTAGGGCTGACAGCCGGGGCTAATATAGGAGACCAGATAGCTGTATTTGAACCTACCCATGGTAGTGCTCCCAAATATGCCGGAAAAAATAAAGTCAATCCTGCAGCGACAATTCTTTCAGCGGCTCTCATGGTTGAATTTTTAGGTGAGAAAGAAAAAGCGAAAATTCTTTGGCAGGCTGTTAAGGATGTAGTTGAGGCCGGAGAGTCCGTTACTTATGACTTGAAAGCTGACCGCAATGATCCTTTGGCTGTAGGTACTAAAGAGATTACCAAAGCTATTATTTCAAGAATTAAAGAACTTTGCTAAGTTAAAAGATATGGTTAAAAAAGTTTCTATAATAGGAGCCGGCGCAGTTGGCTCAACGTTGGCTTACAATCTTCTCAATCGCCTGAAATTGCAAGAGCTTGTTTTGATAGATATTTATCCGGGGCTTGCCTGCGGAATTGCGCTGGATTTAGAAGATACCCGGGGAATATTAAATTTTTCTACCAATATAATCGGCAGCGAGAATTATTCAGACATAAAGGGTTCGGATATTGTAGTATTAACTGCCGGAGTTGCCCGCAAGCAGGGCATGAGCCGGGCTGATCTTTTTAAAACTAACTCTAAAGTCGCCGTTGAAGCTTCTCGGCAGATAAAGAAGCTCGCAGCATCAGCCATAGTTATTACCGTTACCAACCCTTTGGATGTCATAACTTGTATTGTTAATCGTCAGACTAAATTTGACCGTAAGCGAGTTATTGGCATGGGGGCGTTGCTTGATACCAGCCGGCTTCTTAATATTATTTATAAATCATGCAGGATACTGCCTTCGAGCGTAGATGCTTTTGTTTACGGTTTGCACAATAAAGATATGATTGTTTCTACCGCAAAGATGAGTATTAAAGGCCAGAAACTCGATAAGTTTATGTCAAAGCAGTCTATTAGCCAGGTGCCTCAAAAGGTGCAGTTAAGAGGCGCTGAAATTGTAAAGAACCTAAAGACCAGGAGCGCTAGTTTTGCTCCGGCTTTGTCCTGTTCGGTTCTCATTGAAGCCATAGCTTTTGATAAAAGTGAGATTATGCCGGTTTCTGTATTACTCAGTGGTGAATATGGCCTTAAGGGGGTTTGCATGGGGGTTCCTTGTGTAATTAACGCTAAGGGCGCTGATTCGATAATAGAAATGCCCCTTAGCGCCGGTGAAAAGAAGGCGATAATAAAAGTTAATAAATTTTTCCAGGAATGTATGATTTAGCTATAATCGGTGCTGGAGCTGCTGGTATAGAGAGTGCAAAAGCGGCTCTTGCCGGCGGCCTAAAAGTTTTACTGGTTGAACAAAGCCAGGCTTCTTTCGGAGGGACCTGCCTTAACCAGGGATGCATACCCGCGAAATTTTTCCTGAACTCTGTTAAATCCAATCAAACTTGGGATAAGATATTCCCGCGTCAATCAGAGATCATTACTTCAATAAAAGAGCCTCTCGTAAAATCTTTACAGGCCGGCGGCCTAGATATTGTCTGGGGTAAAGCAAAATTTTTTAGCCCCAAAGTTTTAGATGTAGAAGGCATCAAATATGAAGCCGCTAACGTTATAGTTGCCAGCGGTTCTCTTCCCAGGGAAGTTCTCAAACACCCCAAGGCGATATTTGCACAGGATTTGTTTTCCCGTAAAGAAATACCCGAAAGCTTTCTTATAATAGGAGCCGGTTATATCGGTATCGAGTTTGCCAGTTTGCTCAAAGGATTAAACAAGAAAGTGCACGTTATAGAAAAAGAAGAAGCTATCTTGCCGTCTTTTGACAGTTTATTGGTAAAGCGCCTTCGGGCGATATTGAACCGGCAGGGAATTACAATCGAGACCTGCAAAGATTTTTCTCAGTGCGGCATGGATGGCTTTGACATGGCAGTTATTGCTGCCGGCCGATGCCCTAATACTACAAGCCTTGGCCTTGAAGAGGCTGGTATAGAAGTTGATTCCCGGGGCTGGGTTAAGACTAATAGCAGCCTCGAGACTAATGTTGCCGGGGTGTATGCTTGTGGGGATGTGACAGGAAAAAAAATGCTTGCCTATACTGCTCAGCGCCAGGCAGGTATTTGTGTAAATAACATTCTGGGGCTTAAAAAGAAAGAGGATTACAAGGGTGTTCCGGAATGTGTATTTTCGGTTCCTTCCATGGCTCAAGTAGGAGTGTTGCCTCAGGATGCAGCAAAACTTAATATAAAACACCAGATTTTTAAGTCAAATTTTTTAAAATTTTCTTCCGCTTACGTGCAAGAGGATAAAGACGGCTTTATCGAGATAGTCGCTGATACCAAAGGAAAAATAATCGGAGCCGGAATAATTTCCAAGGCAGCAGCTGAATTGATAAGCCTGTTATCTTTGTGCGTGCTTAATGAGATTGACGTAAAAAAATTAAGGAGCTCTCTTTTTATCCACCCAACCCTTTCAGAAATTATTCCTCAGGTATTGCTTTGAATAAACCCTGTTAAAAAACTTCGTTCTTTAACAGTTTGAGTTGATGACGGCTTTAAGAGGCAATAACCGCCGATTAAAATTTGTGGTTTTTTCTAACGGGGTAAATAAAAAAGTTGTCATAAGATTTTTTTTTTGCTAAAATAGCGTTCAATGAAGTTGAAGCTGTTTCTTTTAGTCTTGCTATTAATGCCGCTTTGTTCCTTCTCAGCGGTAAAAGACGAGTATTTAGTTGGTTTAGGCAATACCTATCTGGACAAAGGCATGCTGGATAAGGCTAGGCTTGAATTCACTCAGGCTCTCTCGGCCAATCCTTCTAACCAGGAGGCAAAAGCCGCTCTGGAAGGTATGCCGGAGATACCTAAAGAGGAAGGCCTTATAAGTAGTTTTAGTTTTTTGGGCGGTTTTATAGAGGAAGAAAATAAATATGAGGATCATTACAAGGGAATACCGCTGTTTTTTTCTTTTGGTTTTGACGCTAAACCTTTCTTTTCTAAAATAGGCCTGCATACTAAAGGCAGGCTTGAATTTGTTCTGGAGCCTTTTGTTAATGCTATGTTTGAACCCAAAGCAAACGTGGAGCTTGGTTCGAATTTTCTTATAGAATACGCTTTTCCCTTAACTAAAAAGTTTCAGCCTTATATAAAAGGCGGGCTGGGAGTTGCCTGGATGAGCCAGCATATAGAGGAGCAGGCTACTCAGTATAATTTTCTTCCCCAAGGAGCTTTGGGGTTTCACTACCTGATAAAGGATAATGTTGCTCTGAGTTGTGAATTTCGCCACCGGCACCTTTCCAATGCCGGGATAAAGGATCCCAATAAAGGCGTTGATGCCAGCTTATATCTGGCAGGATTTACCTTTTATTTCAAATGATCAGAAAAGCACATATAGATGATTGCGAACAGATTTATAATCTGATCAACACGTCTGCCAATGAAGGCAAGCTCTTGAAGCGCTCGTTGAATCATATCTATGAACATCTAAGAGACTTTTGGGTCTATGTTGAAAGAGGTAAGGTGATTGCTTGTTGCGGCCTGGGCATTGTGGGCTGGCAGGGTTTAGGGGAAATAAAATCCCTGGCGGTTAAGAAGAAATTTCAAAAAAAAGGTATAGGGTTGCAGCTTGTTAAAAAATGTATTGAAGAAGCCTCCGTTTTAAAGTTGAGCGGGGTATTCGCGCTTACTTTTGTGCCCGGCTTCTTTAGAAAATTAAAATTCAAGGCAATAAACAGGGATAAGTTACCTCATAAAATATGGAGTGATTGCGTGCATTGTATTTATTTTCCCGATTGCCGCGAGGAAGCGGTATTTTTGAAGTTATCTGCATCTAAGGATACTTAATTAAAAAATTGAAGGAGGCTGATTATGTTTTTAGTTGATTACCCTCTTACGGAAGAGCAGAAAATGCTAAGAGAGCTTTGCCGGCAAATAGCCGAAGAAAAAATACGCCCTTTTTCCCGTGAGCTCGATGAGAAGGAGGAGTTTCCTTCTGAGATAATAAAGACTCTGGGGAAATCTGACTTATTTTCTTTGTGTATACCCCAGAATTACGGCGGCATGGGCAGCGGGCTGATGGATTTATGTATTGCCACTGAAGAAATTTCCCGGGTTGACGGAGGGGTGGCTACTTCTTATGCCGCTTCCTTTTTGGGTATGTTTCCCATACTGCTTTTCGGCACCGAAGAACAAAAAAAGAAATATCTGCCGGATATAGCTTCCGGAAAAAAATTAACTGCTTTTGCGCTTACAGAACCCGAGGCCGGCTCAGACGCCTCAGCCGTAAAGACTACCGCGCGCAAGGAAGGCGACTATTATATTTTAAACGGAACAAAGCACTTTATAACCAACGGAGGCGATGCCGAGATTTATACCGTTATAGCGGTTACCAATAAAGACAAGGGGCCAAGGGGTATCTCCGGATTTATCGTAGAAAAAGGGACACAAGGCTTTAGCTTTGGAAAGAAAGAAGAAAAGCTGGGCATAAGAGCTTCATCTACGGGAGAGTTGATTTTTAATGAAGTGAAAGTTTCCAAAGATAATATTTTAGGCGGTAAGGAAGGCCTTGGTTTTATAGCGACCATGAAGACCTTTGACCAATCTCGCCCGGGAGTTGCTGCCCAGGCTGTGGGGATAGCTCAAGGGGCGTTAGAGCTTGCTACCAGATATTCCCATCAGCGTGTGCAATTCGGCAAGTCTATAAGTTCATTTCAGGGGATACAATGGATGTTGGCTGATATGGCTACTAAAGTAGAGGCGGCTCGCAGCCTTGTTTATAGTGTAGCTTCTATGGTAGACAGGGGCAAGAAAGACGTAGGGGCGGCCTCTGCCGCAGCTAAATTGTTTGCTTCGGAGGTAGCCATGGAAGTAACAACTAACGCGGTGCAAATATATGGCGGTTATGGGTATATGCGTGATTATCCGGTAGAGAAATTTATGCGGGATGCTAAGATAACTCAGATTTACGAGGGCACGAACCAAATTCAGAAAAGCATTGTCGCTCTTAATCTTATAAAAAAATACGCAAAATAATAAACCAGAACCTTTCTTAAGGCCATTGAATCCCTAACTCGTTTTGTGATATAGAGTTAGGGATTTTTTTGTATAAGGAGCTTCGGGATTTTAATCTCCTGCTTGACAATCTTGGCAATTCTGTTGATAATACTATTATTTGTGTCTTAAAAATCCTTTAGAATAGATAACCTTTGTTAAAAGCATATGAAAAATATATACATAACCGGGTTTATGGGCACAGGAAAGACTACCGTAGCTTCTATTCTTGCCAGGCGGCTGTCCAAAGATTTCCTGGAAATGGATGAAGTTATAGAGAAGCGCCATGGTAAGAAGATTTCCGAAATCTTTGCCGAAGAAGGTGAAGAGATTTTTCGTGGCCTTGAGCATAAACTTTTGGAAGAAGTTTCCGGCAAAACAGATCTTTTAGTAAGCTGCGGTGGAGGGCTTATATGCAGAAAAAATAATTTAAAGCTCCTGAAAGATTCAGGGATAACAGTTTCTCTTAAAGCTTCTCCGGCAATTATTTATGAAAGGGTTAAAAAATATACTCATCGGCCGCTTCTCGATGTTCCCGATCCGCTTTCCCGTATAAAGGACTTGCTTGCTAAGCGGCAGGTTTATTATGAGCTTGCCGATTATGTTATCGATACTGACGGCCGCTTGCCTAAAGAAGTAGCCAAAGATATAGAAAATGCCTTAAGAAAAGAAGGCTTATTGTAATGAAACTTTTTGAAATGCGGGGCTAAGATATTGTTTTAAGTGGCGGGATATGGTAAGAAAAGGTTTTTTACTGCTCAATTTTTTAGGGCTGAGTTTTAAGAAATACGAAAAAGTTGTTAGTTATTTCGAAGATATCGATGAAGTTTTTACCGCCTCTGAAGGAGGCCTTTTAGCAACCGGAGTTTTTACTGAAGCTGACATCAAGAAAATATCCCTTATTAAGCGGGATGGACTCTTGGAGAAGGAAATAGAGTTGATTGCCGCAGGCGGTTTTGATTGCCTTGATGTGCTGGATAAGGATTATCCGCAACTGCTTAGGCAGATAGATAATCCGCCTTTAGTCCTTTATGTAAGAGGTGACCGCCGGATTCTCGGCCAAGAGATACTGGCGATTGTGGGCAGCAGGCTTGCTACTGTTTACGGTATTTCTGTGGCAGAAGAATTTTCCGGGCGGTTGGCTAGTTTAGGTTTTGTAATTGCATCGGGCCTGGCCAGGGGCATAGATACGGCGGCACACAAAGGTGCGCTTTCCGGCGGTAAGACAATAGCGGTTTTAGGCAGCGGCCTCCTAAGGCTTTACCCTCGGGAAAATGAACGGCTTGCTGAGAATATCAGCCGCAGCGGAGCGATTATTTCGGAATTTCCTTTAAACACGCCGCCCTTAAAAGAAAATTTTCCCCGGCGCAACAGGGTGGTGAGCGGTATATCAAAAGGTGTGTTAGTGGTAGAAGCAGCTGTAAAAAGCGGGGCTCTTATAACGGCCCGTTTAGCCCTGGAGCAGAATCGAGAAGTTTTTGCTATACCCGGGAATATCGATTCTTTTTTAAGCCAGGGGACTAACAAACTAATTAAAGATGGAGCTTGTTTAGTTGAGAGCTTTGAAGATATTTTAGGAGAGCTGCCGCTTGAGGTTAAAAAAATAGTTTCGCTTACTTTGTCGGAACTTGGCCCGGGAGAAAGAGAAGTTTTAGATATTATCAGGCACAGGCCTTCGGCGGCTTTGGAAGAAATAGCCCAGGAGAGCGGGTTAAACTATTCTTCTTTTGGCCGGATTGTTCTGGATTTGCAGCTCAAAGGCTTAATACGTGAATTTCGCCCGGGTTTTTTTATGAGTACGGCTTTGGGAAAAGAAGTATCTTAGGATAGGCTTATGTCAAAATATTTAGTAATCGTTGAGTCTCCCACTAAAGCAAAAACAATTTCCTCTATACTTGGAAAAGATTACGAGGTGGTTTCTTCAATGGGCCATGTTGTAGATCTTCCGGCAAGGCGTATATCGGTAGACGTAGACAATGATTTTGAACCGGTTTTTAAAGTTATTCCGGGAAAAGAAAAGGTAATCCAGCAGCTAAAAAAGAAAGCTAAAAAGAAAGAAATAATTTATCTTGCCACTGACCCCGACCGGGAAGGAGAGGCGATAAGCTGGCACATAAAAGAGCAATTGGCATCAAAAAAAAATAACTTTCAGCGTGTTGCTTTCCATGAGATTACCGATGAAGCTTTGCACCAGGCTTTCAGGCATCCCGCAAAAATTGATATGGATAGAGTAAATTCTCAGATTGCCCGAAGAGTCTTAGACAGGGTGGTTGGGTATAAACTCTCACCCCTCTTATGGAAAAAAATTGTCAGGGGCCTTTCGGCCGGAAGAGTGCAATCTATTGCGTTAAAGTTTATAGTAGAGAGAGAAAAAGAAATAACGGCCTTTACGCCTAAAACTACCTTTTCTATAGAAGCGAAATTCAAATATAACAATCAAATTTTTAGAGCGGTCTTAACTAAGCATAAAGGCAAAAAAATAATTTTTGATGATAAAAATAAAACTCTTGAGTGCATTGAAGATATCCGCCGGGAGTCTTTTTTAGTCAATTCCGTCATTAAAAGGGAGAGTTTGCGTAGGCCGCCGCCGCCGCATATCACCTCTTTACTCCAACAGGATTCATTCAGTAAGTTAAGGTTTTCGGCACAAAAGACCATGCTTCTGGCCCAGAAATTATATGAAGGTGTACAGATGGGGGAAAAGATGGTTGGCTTTATAACATATATGCGGACTGATTCTTTTCATGTTAACCCGAAAGCGAAGAAGGATGCTAAGGATTTTATCGAACAGCGCTTTGGAGAAGAATATGTGGCGCAAAAAGAATATCGTCATAAGAAGGCGAAAGGAGCTCAGCTGGCTCATGAGGCAATACGCCCAACAAGCATTTTCCGCAGCCCTGAGGATGTGCGGGACTTTATTTCTGATGATGAATTACGTCTTTATGAATTAATCTGGAGAAGGTTTACCGCTGCTTTTATGAAAGAAGCCCGCTATGAAAGTACCCGGGTGCAAATAAATTCCAAACACACAGAATTTCAGGCTAACGGGAAAAAACTTCTTTTTCCCGGATATCTTAAAGCTTTGGAAGAGGTGCAAGAAGAGAGCGTTTTACCGGTATTAGCCAAGGGCGCGGTGGTTGAGCTGGAATCGCTGGAGGCAGTTGAACATATCAGTAAGCCGCCTTTTCGCTATAATGACGCTTCTTTAGTGCGTTTATTGGAAGAGAAAGGTATTGGCCGGCCTTCGACCTATGCGCCGATAATCTACACGCTTATAAAACGCCACTATATACGTAAAGATAAGAGGGCATTTGTTCCAACGGATTTGGGTATTAAAGTGAGTGACCTTCTAGTTTCTTTTTTCCCTAAAGTCATGGATGAAGGTTTTACCGCTTCTATGGAAGAAAAACTCGATGAAGTCGAAAAAGGAAAGGCCGAGTGGAATAAACTTTTACATGATTTTTATCCTTCTTTTTCCAAGAGTGTTGAACTGACTATGCTTAAAGCTAAGAAGGAGTTTGATTTTTCCGAAAAAACATGCCCTCAATGCAAGGGCAGGCTGGTGGTAAAGTGGTCAAGGAAGGGCAGGTTCCTAAGCTGTGAACATTTTCCTACCTGCAAATATGCTGAAAGTATAACTACGGGGATTATTTGCCCGGGCTGCCGAAAAGGAGAGCTTATTGAGCGAAGAAACCGGCGGGGCCAGAACTTTTATGGTTGCAGCAAATTCCCGGAATGTACTTATACTTCCCGCAGCCTTCCTGATGACAGCAAAGAAGCAGAAGCTGAAGCTTGATAATTTTCCGAAACCAAATATTGCAAAAATATAAACCCATCAAAATATGATTCCATTTTCTCATTATATTGATAAGTTTATAAACTATATAGCTGTAGAAAAAAATTATTCTCCGTATACCGCTGTATACTATAGAGCTGATTTAAAAAAACTCGAAGATTTTCTTAATTCCCGCAGTGTTACGGATATCCAGAACATAGATTATTTTATTTTAAGAAAATTTTTAAGTGTATTGAATGAAGAACAAATCAAGAAACGCACCGTTTCCCGGAAAATTTCAACTTTTAAAAGTTTTTTCAAGTTTCTCATGCGTGAAAGTATTATAAAAAGTAATCCTGCTGCTTCTTTGTTGTATCCACGTATGGAAAAGCCTTTGCCGAAGTTTTTAACAGAAAACGAGGTAAAGAAAATCCTAGATATGCCGACAGGTGAAGGCCTTTTGCAGTTAAGAGATAAGGCTATAATGGAATTTCTTTATTCTACCGGGGCCAGGGTTTCCGAAATGGTTTCTCTTAAGGCAGAAGAAGTAGATTTAATCGGAGGTATCGTTAAGGTTAAAGGCAAAGGAAGGAAAGAGCGGCTTCTGCCGTTGGGAGAACCGGCGATTCTTTCTATTAAGAGATATCTGGATAAACGTAATGATACTAATAGGGCGCTTTTTATTAATAAAAGAGGCGGAGCTTTGACTGACAGGGGAGTGCGCAATATTATTGATAAATATATTTCTAAGACTGCTTTGTTGCTTAAAGCATCACCGCATACTTTTAGACATTCTTTTGCAACGCACCTCCTGAATCGTGGAGCTGACTTGCGTAGCGTGCAAGAACTCCTGGGACATTCCAGTATAGCTACAACCCAAGTCTATACTCATTTGACTATAGATTCCTTGAAGAATGTGTATCAAAAAGCCCATCCTCGTGCTAAGTAAGGGTTACAGAAATAAAGATATAGGTATTGAATTATGCTGATGTTTTCCATTATGTATGAAGTATTTTGTGAGATTGCCCGGGCCCTGGCATGGGTTGTTTACGATAGTGTTTTCTTGCTGGTGTTGTTTGCATACCTGCCGTTCTATTTCCACCGCAATAAGATAACTTTTTCGGCGCTTAAGGAAAAACTAGGATTCTTTGATTGTCCAGGGCAGGCTGAATCTGTCTGGATACAGGTGGTAAGCGTGGGGGAAGTTAATATGATATCTAACTTTATTCAGCGCCTGCGCAAAGACTACGATTATCGTATAGTAATAACCACTACAACTTTAACCGGAAATAAAGTCGCTAAAGAGAAATATTCCCACTATGCCCAGGTGATGTTTTTTCCTTTTGATGTTTCCTGGATATTGAAAAAGATTGTCGCAAAAATAAATCCGGCAATGTTTGTAGCCGTTGAAACTGAAATTTGGCCGAATCTTTTCCGTTATCTTTACAAGCAAGAGGTGCCAATAGTGATTATTAACGGAAGAATATCAGACCAAGCTTTTGATAGATACCGTTATATAAAGCCGTTAACTAAAAAAATACTTAATTTATGCGATGGGATTGGAGTCCAAAACTCGCTTTATGAGGAACGCTTCCTGTACCTAGGCGCTCCGGCGCAGAAGCTTGTAATAAGCGGGAACATGAAATTTGAAGGTGTATCTTTTGATGAAGAAAAGATGAAACAGTTCCGGAACACATATGAGCCGATGATAAAAAAATCCGGCAATTTACTTTTTGTTTGCGGCTGTACTCATGAGCCGGAAGAAGAGTTGATAGTTGATGTGTATAAACAAATATACAAGATCTATCCTGAACTTAAGCTTATCATTGCGCCTCGTCATCCTGAACGGGTTCCTGAAGTGGAGAGGATCCTTTCTTCCAGAGGGTTCTTACCGCGCCGCTTAATGAGCCAGGAAAGGTTGTTTGATAAAGAAAATGATATAGGTGTTATTGATGGGGTGGGCCAGCTTGTATATTTTTACAATATGGCTGATTTTTGTTTTGTAGGCGGTAGTTTTTCTGATGACGGAGGCCATAATATATTAGAGCCCATATTCTTTTTGAAACCCGTTATTTTTGGGCCGCATATGGAAAATTTTCCTGATATAGAAAAATTGGTGCTTAAGGAAGAAGCCGGATTGAAAGTGTATAGTAGCCGGGAACTGAAGGATAAGATTATAAGCCTAATCAAGGATGAAACTTTACGGAAGAATCTCAGTGACAAATGCCTTAAGGTATTTAACGAAGAAAGAAAGGATTTGGAGAATAATTTTAAAATAATAAATAACTTATTGAGCCGGGCCCGGAAAAATGCTTAAATTAAAAAGATGGTATCTGGAATTTATTGAAAAGAGAGACAGAAATATTTACGAAAAGGCTCTGTATGGCTTTTTTTATCTTATTTCGTTATTTTACGGCAGGATTATTTATCTTAGGAACTTCTTTTACGATAAAGGCTTCATTTCTGTGTATCAGTCTAAAGCAAAAGTTATAAGCGTTGGCAACATCTCTTGGGCGGGTTCCGGAAAGACAACCCTCGCGGCTTTTCTCTATAAGAAGCTTTCTTCAACTCATTCTACCGCAATTTTACGCAGGGGCTACGGCAGGGATGAAGGAGAACTTCTCAAAGAGGTAACGGATTCGGTGTTTTCCTCTCCCAGCAGGAGTGATTTAGCAAAAAAACTCGGAAATAAATTTGACCTTTTTATTCTAGACGATGCCTTTCAACATCGCAAGCTGGCTAGAGATATTAACATAGTGGTTATGGCTGCCAGAGAATTTAAAGCCGGATTCAGGCTTATTCCGGCGTCTTTCTTTCGGGAACCAATAAATAGTTTAAGCCGGGCCGATATTGTTGTTTTGAATTATAGCGATGAAGCCGGCAATATATCTTCAATTAAAAAAAGTCTCCAAAGCCGGTTTCCCGGATTAAAAGTTTATCTTTCGAATTATCAGGTTTCAGGCTATAACGGCTTATCGGGAGAATCTTATCCGGCTGCTTTTCTAATGGGAAAAAGAGTAGCGGCATTAACCGCCATAGGCTATCCGAAAGGCTTTTTTAATAAATTAAAAAGCGCCGGGGTTTCTGTTAAGCGTGAGATTACTTACCCAGATCACTATGAGCTGGGAGAGAGCGAATTTCGCAAATTGGAAAGTGAACTTCTGTCTTCGGGAATAAAAACACTGGTTATTACCGGCAAGGACAAATATCATATTCCCGAATCAGTTTCAGGCCTTGATATCTTCATAATGAACGTAGATTTAGTAATAGAGGCTGAAGAAGATTTTCTAAAGCAGGTAGATTCGGTTATTTCGGGAGGAAAGGATGTATAAATTAGCCAATACCATCAGATATTTTCTCTTAAAGCTCCCTTTAAGTTTTTCCTTATTTTTGGGATATCTGCTGGGATTTTTGTTCTACTTTAATTTTCACCGCCGAAGGATAGCTTTTAAAAATGTTAAAATGGCCTTTCCTGCTAAGACCAGCCGTGAAGCTCTTCGTATCGTTCGCAGGAGTTCCTATAATTTGGGGTTAAGTATAGTGGAGTGCTTGATCGCGCCCCGGATATACCAGAATATTACCATAAAGGGTGAAGAAAACATTGAGGATAACGGTGGTATTTTCGTTGGTATACATTCTGGCAACTGGGAGGTAGTTATCTCTGCTTTTTCACAGAGGCATAAAATAGCTGTTTTTGCAAACTCTCAAAAGAATAAAAGCCTGGATGGTTTTCTAAACGAATTACGCAAGCAGGGAGAAATCAGGGTCTGTCTTACCATAAAAGAACTAATAAACTGCCTTAAAGATAACTACCTTGTAGGGGTGGTGATAGATCACGGAGCGGAAAAAGATGCTCTTATGGTTGAGTTTTTTTCTCATTTGGTGCCTACACCCAAAGGAGCAGTTTATCTAGCTAAAAAGTTTAATAAACCCATATATACAAACTTTTCTTTTAGGACTAAAAGATTTTCCCATTGCAGCTTGATTGGCAAACCAATATATCCAGAGGGTAAAGAAGAGAGCCAAATCCTGCGCCAGCTCAATTCCATATACGAAAAATACTTAACAGATAATCCCTGGGAGTATTTTTGGTATTATAAACGTTTTAAACACAAACGGGACCGCGATGTTATTGTTTTAAACGATAAAAGGCCGGGGCATTTCAAACAGGCGCTGTCTCTGGTTAAGTTCCTCTCAACGAAAGGTTACGAGCTGCGGGTTAAAATAATTGAAGTCAATTACCGTAATCGTTTCAGCCGTATCCTTGCCGATATTTTGGCATTTTTGAGCCCGCAAAGCCTTTTGTTTTCCTCCCGGATGCTTTCCTGGCTAATGGATAAAAAAACTTTTGATCAGCTTGACAGGATGCATGCAGATATAGTTGTAAGTGCGGGAAGTTTCATGGCTCCGGTTAATCGCCTTGTCTCTTCTTATGCTGGAGCTAAATCTGCTGTAGTGTTAAGGCCTAATGTCTGCCTGCGTAAGTTTGACTTGGTAGTTATTCCCGAGCATGACCGGGTGTATGCTCCTAACGTGGTCAATGTAAAAGGTGCCCTTTTTTATCCCGAAGGCACAGAAGAGAAAGGGGCCAAATGCAGGGACTACTTTAATTTAAGCAGCCACAAAAAAACGGCTTTGTTTATTGGGGGGCCTTTGGGAGATAAAAAAGAATTCTTAAGAAAGCTCAAAGATTTTATTCCTTCCTTTAAAAAATTTCTCCAGAGAGAAAACTGCAAGCTTCTTCTCAGCACTTCCCGCAGGACTCCCGTTGAAGCCGAAGACTATCTTGAGAAAGAATTTTCCGGATTTTTCGATACGGAAGCTCTGGTTATTGCTAATAGGAATAACCAGGATTTTGTTTTTGAAGGGTTTATCTCTTTGTCGCAATATGTTTTTGTTAGCAGCGAGAGCATTTCCATGATTTCCGAAGCGGCATCGTTGAATAAGGCCTGCGTATGCGTTTCGTTTGTCAGTGAGGACGATAAACGCAAGGTTTTTCTTAAGTCGCTGGAGGAAGAAATAACTTTCCTTGATGAACCCTATGATATAAAATCTATAGAGCCCAAGGATTCTTCTATATTTGAGCACAATTTGAAAGTTTTAGAGAAACCTTTAAATAGGCTTTTTTAAACTAAGACTAACAGGAGGTTGTAATTTTGAAAGTTATGCAAATACTTCCCCGCATGAATATAGGCGGGATAGAAAGAGGTGTTTTGGACCTGGTCAAGTTTTTTGCCGGCAGCTCTCATAAAGAGAATTGCGGTGAATCTATTTCTAATATTGTCGTCAGCGGAGGGGGTAACTTAATAGGAGAGCTGGAGAAAGAAGGCATCAAACATTACCAGTTGCCCGTATATAAAAAATCCCCGAGCCTCTTATTGCTTGTGCCCAAGTTAAAAAAAATTATAGCCGCCGAAGGTATTGATATAGTACATGCCCGTAGCCGCATGCCGGCGATAGCTGGTTTTTTTGCTTCCCGAAACAGTAAAGCTCAATTTATTACCACTGCTCATGGGGTATATAAAAGTAAAGTGTTCAGTGAAGTTATGGCCTGGGGCAAGTATGTTATCTGTCCGTCTAAAGTTGTGGCCCGCCACATGAAAAATGCTTTCGGAGTACCGGAGGAAAAAATAGTAATCGTAAATCGCTGGGTTGATTTAAGCCGCTTCACTTTCACTGACTATTCCAGGAAGAAAGAAAATAATATTATAGTCAGTATGGGGCGGATTTCTCCCAGTAAAGGCTATGAACACCTGATACGCGCTTTTAAAAAAATAGTGCGCTTTAATCCTTACCTTAAGCTTCGTATTGTAGGCTCGGCCTCAAAGTCGAAGGGCCGTTATCTGGAGTATTTAAAAAGCCTGGTTTTCAGGTTTTCCTTGAATTATAACGTGGAATTTTCCGGTTTTCATTACGATGTTGAAAAAATTCTAGATGATGCCAGAATATTAGTTGCTCCCTCTGTAATTGAGGAGTCATTCGGCAGGGTGGTGATTGAGGCGTTTGCAAGCGGGGTTCCAGTGATAGCTTCTAACATAGGTGGTTTTAAGGAGATAATTGAGCCTGGCGTGGATGGTTTGCTGGTTGAACCCGGAAATAGCGATGAAATATCAGAAGCCATTCTTAAACTTATCCAAAATCCTGATATGGCACAAGCAATGACACTTAAAGCAAGAAAAAAAGTAGAAGCCCGTTACACTATGGAACAGTGCCTTCAAGAAACCGCCAGTGTTTATGACAGGGCCGTAAAAGATTTACGCATACTGGTTATTAAGATTTCTTCTCTGGGGGACCTTATCCTTTCTTTTCCGTCCTTAAAAGCCCTGCGCCAGAGGTATCCGAAAGCCAAGATATCTCTTCTTACTTTAAAAAAATATCATTCTTTAATGGAGGAGTGTCCTTATGTTGACGAAATTATTGCACTAACGGATAATTACAAAGCTGTTCAAGAAATTATGTCCCTCACGCGTCGATTACGGAGAAAGAGCTTTGATTATATTATTGATTTGCAAAACAACCGGGCCTCGCATTTAATTTCTTTTTTTAGCTTTCCTCTCTGTTCATTCGGTTACTCTCTGCGTTGGGGATTTTTGCTCAGCCGCCGTCTTAAATTTATCCGCAATCAGGACCCCTTAAGCTCTCAGGAAAAAATACTGGAATTACTTGGGGTTAGGCTCAATGAAAAAAAACTCACTTTTTGGCCGGTTAAAGAAAACGTGTCTTTTAATCTGCCTTCGGGAGATTTAATCGGCATAGCTGTTTCGGCTTCAGCCAAATGGCATTCAAAGAATTGGCCTCCTGAAAATATAATCAAACTGGGGCAGATAATAGAGCGCCAAATGCCTTCTTTCAAAATTATTCTTTTGGGTGAAGAATCATCGAAAGATTTGGCCGGTAAGATTGAGTCCTGTTTAGGGCCTTCTGTAGTCAATCTTTGCGGAAAAACCACTTTGAGAGAGCTGTCTAGTGTATTGGGTAAACTTAAGCTTTTTATAGCTCCAGATACTGCCACTTTGCATTTGGCTTGTGCTAAGGGAATAAAAACCCTTGCTTTATTCGGGCCTACTGATCCCCGGCGGCATACGGTAGAAGATGAGGGGCTTGAAGTATTATACGAAAAGCTCGAATGTTCTTTTTGTTACCGGGGCCAGTGCCGTTTAGGAAAGGACAGCTTGTGTTTGGAGAAAATATCTCCTCAGAAAGTATTTTCTAAAATCAGAGAAATGATAGCCTGATTTTATCAGAGCCAAAGTGTTTATTCCAGTAAACTGACGGAAAGCGGTAGAGTAAGATAAAACAGCTTATAGTATTATGAACATTTTAATTCTAACAACCCACCTTGATCCCGGAGGAATTTCCCGTTATGTTATCAATCTGTCCAAGGCTCTCTGCCAGGCTGGCCATAAGGTGTGGGTAGCTTCCGGCGGAGGACAGTGGGAGAAAGAATTATCTTTTGAAGCGGTTAGTTTTATCCATATACCTATAAAGACGAAGTCGATTTTTAGCCCTAAAATATTTTTTTCCTTCATAAATTTGCGCCGTTTTTTAAAAGAAAGAAAAATTGATATAATTCATTGTAATACCCGCGTGACGCAGTTGTTGGGATTCTTGTTGTCCAAGCCTGCCGGTGTTCCTTATGTCAGCGCTTTTCATGGTTTCTATAGGCCGTCGGCAGAAAGAAAACTTTTTCAATTTTCGGGAGCGATGTCAATAGCCGTAAGCAATGCGGTAAGGGAACATATAATCAAGGATCTATGGGTTAAACCGGAGAAAGTGCGTGTTGTCTATAACGGGATTGATTTCAAAGATTTCAATACTGCCGAGAGCCAGCGTAAAAGTTGGGGGTTTAAATCAACGGATTATTTGATAGGCGTTCTGGGCAGGATCTCACGGGAAAAAGGGCATTTCTTAGTTGTTAAAGCCTTGAGCCTTCTGGCGAGAAAACACAGCAACATCTATTTGATTATTTCAGGCAGGGGTAAAATGGAAGCAAACCTAAAAGAGCTTATACGAAATAAGTCTTTGGAAGGCAGAGTATTTTTTAAAGAATCTTCCGCAAATCAGTTCTTAAGCAGTATGGACTCAATTGTCGTTGCGTCCGAAAAAGAAGGCTTTGGATATTCGATTATTGAAGCTTTTAAAAAGGGAGTGCCGGTTATAGGCTTTAACACGGGAGGAATATCTGAAATTATCCGTAATCGTAGTAACGGCTTATTGTTTTATAGCTACGATGCTCTCTCTTTAGCCGGAGCAATTGAGGAGATGATGCTTAAAAATAACTTGCGCAGCGTTCTTATTGGTAAGGCCAGGGAAGATGTAGAATTCTTTTCGGCTAAAAGGATGGCTTTTGATACGGAGAAAGTTTACAGGGAGATAATATAATGAAAAGAATTTTTCTTTTGTGCGGCGTAATAATTTTAGCCGTTTTTATTTTGTTCGGGGCATACTTAAATGCTAATTACGCAACGCCCATACTTGTTTACCACTCTCTTGATGGGAAGAGAGCCGAAAATTATGCCGCGGTGGACATAAAAGTATTCCGGCGTCAAATGGAGTTTATAAAGAGGAATTCTTATAAAGTTATAAGCCTTGATAGATATTGCCGGTTATTAAGATCGGGGGAAGCTGTGCCAAGAAGAAGCTTGATTATAACTTTTGATGACGGTTACAAAGACAACCTTGAAGGGATAAAGACTTTAAAGGAATCAGAGTTTCCGGCTACTATTTTTATTATTGTGGATAAAGTCGGTAAAGAAGGGTATCTTTCTGAGGAAGATATAAAATCTTTTTTGGGCAACTCCCAAATATCTATAGGCTCTCATACTTTAACGCATGCTTATTTGCCGGGGGCAACGGTTAGTGAGTTAAAAAAAGAAATTGCCTTTTCAAAAGAAATTCTTGAGAAAAATTTTCCTCAAACGGTTTCTGCTATTGCTTATCCTGTGGGTGGTTTTGACGAAAGGGTTCTTAGGGAGGCCGAAGCTGCAGGATATCTTTGTGCCTGTTCTACTAACCGTGGTTTTTCGAAAAGAATAAATCCTTTTGCTCTCAGGAGAATAAAGATAACCAACTCTGACGGTGAGTTTAGCCTTTGGGCAAAGTTAAGCGGATTTTATAATGTTTTCCGTAAGCTTAAGAATCCCTATTAACCAGGAAGTATGGACAAAAAAGAATTAAACAGGTTCCCGCAAAATAAAAGCAAAGATAAACGCATCCTTGTCGTTGGTGTTAATTGGCTGGGGGACAGCATAATGACTACCCCGGCATTTAAAGCCTTAAAGCATGTTTATCCTGAATCTTACATAGCAGTAATGACTGTTTCAAGGGTAAAGGAAGTTTTTGAAGATAATCCCTGTGTGGATGAAGTTATTATTTTTGATGAAAAGACATCACATAAAAGTATTAAAGAAAAAATAAAGTTCATTAAATTCTTAAAAGAGAAAAAGTTTCAAAAGGCATTCTTGATACACCGCTCTTTTACCAGGGCTCTTATCTGCCGGTTGGCGGCAATTCCTTCCCGGGCAGGCTATCAGAGGCTAAAGAATTATTTTATTTTAACTGACAAGGTAGGCTTACCTAAAGAAGGGCTGCATCGTCAGGATTATTATTTAAATCTTTTCAAAAAGTCAGGGATAGCCGTTGAAAATTCTTTGCCGGAGTTTTTTATACCACCGGGAGTCCTTGATAGAGTTTCCCGGGCTTTAGAATTCTTAAAGAAAGACCATTCCTGCCTGGTGGGAGTTAATCCCTCTGCTAATTGGGAACTTAAACGCTGGCCGCCTGAATATTTTTCTGTTCTTTGTGACCGTTTGGTTAAAGGCATGGGGGCGGGTGTTGTTTTTGTGGGTGGTGAATCTGATGAAAAGATTACAAGGGAGGTAATCGGAAGAATGCGTGAACCGGCCTACAGCCTTTGCGGCAAGACAACCCTTAAGGAGCTAGCCGCGGTAATAAAAAATATCAGTCTTTTCATTTCAAATGATTCCGGGCCGGCTCATTTGTCTGCTGCTTTAGGGGTGAGTACCCTGGCCTTGTTTGGGCCAACCTCACCAAAGATAACTTCACCACGTGGGCGAAGAGTCAGGGTGATTAAGAATGATTGTGGTTGTAAGGTGCCCTGCTATGATTTAAATTGTAAGAATAATATTTGTATGCAGAAGATAACTGTTGAGGAAGTGTATTTGGAAGCGAAGAATATGCTGGATAACCTAGTTTAATCCGCTTATGGCTAAAAATATATTAATAAATTTTCCCACTAACTTAGGAGATACCATTATGGGCCTTCCGGTATTGGACCGTTTGAAGTCCAATTATCCGCAGGCAAAAATAACTGTTATTGCTTCCTCAGCTACAAAAGAGTTTCTCTTGGCAAACAATTTTATCGATGAGGTAGTTGTTTTTAATAAGCATTGGACTAATATTCAGAAAATACGTTTTGTTCTGGGGCTGAGAGGTAAATATGATTTGATGGCAGATTTAAAAAATTCTTTTCTGCCCGTTCTTCTGGGGATAAGCGATCATACACCTTTTTTCAGGAAATTTCCCCAGGATATGCACTTGAAAGAACGCTATTTGTCTCTGGTCGAGCCAATTGCTCCCGAGGCCCGGAATCTTCACAGCCAATTTATTATAACCGGCGAGAATGAGTCTTGCTGGAGGAGAGAAAAAATAGCTAAAGCTGTATTTATTGCCGGTTCTTCTCGTAACCGCTTTAAGAGGTACCCTGCAGATTTATTATGCAAGGCCATTGAAGAGATAAAAAGCTTTGCCCCGGTAGCGATTTTGGGCCAGCGAGATGAGAGAGAATTTTATCATAGTCTTTTATCTATGCCGGGGGTTATTGATTTAGTAGGCAAAACCAGCATGAGCGAAGTGTATTTTTTACTTAAAGAATACGGGCGTTTGCTTATCAGTGTTGACTCTGGGTTGTTGCATTTAGGAAGTTATCTTAACCTGCCTATTTTGGCACTATTTGGGCCGACTGACCCCTGCCGATACGGCCCCTGGTCTAAACAAAGCGTTGTTTTATGTCCACAAAGCCATAATCTTACCGATATATCACCGCAGGAGATAGTTGCTTCAGCCAGGCGTTTATTATCCAATGAAGAAACCTAAACGCATACTTATTTTACGAACTGATAGGCTGGGGGACGTTATTCTTTCAACTCCGGCTATCAGGAATTTACGTTTGGCGTATCCTGATGCTCACATTGCTTTTCTTTGCCGGCCATACACCCGTCAGGCAGTGGAAGGTAATCCTTATTTGGATGAAGTTATAGAGTATGATAAACACGGCAGGCATAAAAGCTTTTCTTCCACTGTAAGATTTTCTTTCTGGCTGAGGACAAAAAAGTTTGACTGGGCCGTTGTTTTACACCCCACCAATCGTGCTAATATGATAGTTTTTTTAGCCGGGATTCCCCTGCGTGTTGGGTTCAACCGTAAAACGGGATATTTACTGAATAAAAGAATTCCTCATAAAAAACAACAAGGAAAAAAACATGAAGTTGAATATACTTTAGATATATTGCGCTATATAGGTGTGGAGGTAAAGGACAAAGTGCTTTATTTTCCGGTAATTGATAAAGCTCGCAAGGTTGTTGACAAACTTTTTAATTCCAAAGGTGTGGATTCCGGCAAAAAACTTCTGGTTATCCATCCTTCAGCGTCTTGTCCGTCTAAGCGCTGGAGCCAGAATAATTTTTCCCGCCTTATAAGGGTTCTCAAGGCTGCTAATCACGATTTAATAATTGCCGTGATTACCTCCGAAGCTGAGAAAAAATTTGGCAAAAAATTAGTAGAGGAGAATGATGTTGTTGATCTAAGAGGTAAACTCAATCTTGCAGAATTAGGGGCATTGCTGGAGAGGGCAAGCCTTTTGATATCAAACGATACCGGGCCGGTCCATATAGCTGCCGCTCTAAAAATTCCGGTGATTTCCATATTTGGCCGTAATGACCCGGGCCTTTCGCCGTTACGCTGGCGGCCTTTAGGAAAAAACTCTTATTATTTGCATAAAGATGTTGGTTGCAAGAAATGCCTTGCGCATAATTGCGATAAAAACTTTTTATGCCTGCAATCAATTGCAGTTGAAGAAGTTTTTGAACTGGCCATAAAGTTTCTTAAGTCAAACTAGCCGCTCAATTTTATCAGAAATTTTATATATTTATCTTGATAAAAATTTTATATCTGATATCATAGAGTTTGTGAAAAATAGAACGAATATTATTCTTTGCTCAAAAAAGGCAAAATGTTCGAGTGAAATTATAAAACGGCTCAGCCTTTACTTGCGTAATCTTAAGCGGCTTGAGAAGGAAGGGGTTGAGACAATTTCTTCAGATAAGATTACTCAGTTTTTGAATGCCAGTTCAGTGCAGTTTAGAAAAGATCTTTCTTATTTCGGCGGTTTTGGAAAGCCTGGTGTGGGGTATAAAGTTAAGTCATTGCTTAAAGAGCTTGAAAATATACTGGGAGTAAATCAGGAGTGGGATATTGCCTTGGTTGGTGCCGGCAGGCTAGGGGGAGCGCTGTCACGCTTTGAAGGGTTTTCCCGGTTTAATCTGCGGATTGTTTGTGTGTTTGATAACGATAAGAAAGTTATAGGGAAAAAAAGAGGCCAGCTTCTGATCCAGGACGTGAAAGACTTAGTAAAAACGGTTGAAAGAAAAAAAATCAGAATTGCTATAATCGCGACCCCTATGGAAGCCGCACAGAGCGTATGTCACGAGCTGACTAAAGCCGGGGTTAAGGGGATATTAAACTTTTCTCCCTTAGTTCTCAAAGTTCCCAATGGCGTTTGCGTTTCCAATGTTGATATGGCCTGTGAGCTTGAAAGTCTTATTTATTTCGCCAAAAGGAAAAGATAATTAACGGGAGGCAGACATGATTAAAAAGACTTTGCTCTTGGTTCTTGTAAATGTGCGCAAAGAGTCAGCAGCTAAGGTGCAAAAGATACTTACCGATTGGGGTTGTATTATAAAAACCCGCTTGGGAATACATGATGGGGTGCTTGATGATTGCACTAATTCAGGACTTATAATCCTTGAGCTTGTCGGAAGCGATAACCAGGCTCAGGAAATTAACCATAAGCTTAATCTCTTGGCTGGGGTTAAATCTGAGATCGTGGAGCTGCAGTTGCCTAAAGATTAACCTAAAATAGCAATAAAAGGTACTAAAAGATGAAATATAGCTTAACAAAACACAGGCCGGAGAAGATCAAAGACCGCTTAAGAATAGATAATATTATTTCCCGCCATAAAGATACTCCCGGAGAATTATTGAATATCTTGGAAGAAACCCAGATTTTAAGTAAATATAACTATCTTTCTCCCGCTCAGTTGAAGTACATAGCCGAAAAAACTTCTTACCCGCTTTCTGTGGTTTACAGCGTAACCACTTTTTATTCTTTTTTTAACCTTAAGCCTCAGGGGGAACATTGTATAATTGTCTGCCGGGGTACTGCATGCCATACCAAAGGGTCGCGCCGGATACTGGATTATCTAGAAAGTGTGCTTGATTTTGGCGATGAAAAAATCAATGAAGGAGAGAAAGTTTTTTTAACTACAAAAGACAAAGTTATTACTATTAAGACTGTTGCTTGTTTTGGCCAGTGCGCTCTTGCGCCTGTGGTTGAAGTAGACGGAATCATTCATAGCCGGATGACTGTAGAAAAGATGAAAAAAGTATTGTCAGCTTTAAAAAAGAAGGGCCTTAAATGAAAGTGGTTGATATTAAAACCCTTGAAAAGGTAAAAGCAAAAGGGTTAAAAAAACTCTTTCCTTCTGTGGCTAGGATTACGGTAGGTTTAGGCACCTGCGGTGCCGGCAATAATGCGCAAGGGATTTATGATTTTCTTGAAAGATATTTCTCAAAAAAGAAAAAAAGGATTTTTCTCACCAAAACAGGCTGCTTTGGATTTTGTGCTCAAGAACCTTTAGTTACTTTTAGGGTTCCGGGAAAGCCTCTGCTTATGTTCAGTAAGCTTAATGAGAAGTCCGCGAAACGCATAGCTGATAGCGTTTTACAGGGTGCACCTGATTCCGGTAATATTTTGTGTAAGATAGAAGAATGGGACCACTTAACTTCAAAATTAAATTATGGCAAAGGGTATCCTGCGATTCCTTCTTGGAAAGAGGTTCCTTTTTTTAAGAGGCAGAAAAAAATAGTTTTGAGAGACTGCGGGTTGATTAACCCCGATGATATAGAAGAATATTTCGGAGTAGGAGGCTACAGTGCACTTTTTAAAGTTTTGCATCAGTTTAGCCCTCAGGAGTGTTTGAATGAAGTAAAGGAATCTGGATTGCGTGGCCGGGGAGGAGCAGGCTTTCCGGTTTGGAAAAAATGGGAGATTCTTAAAAATAAAGTATCCGATAAAAAATATATTGTTTGCAATGCCGATGAAGGCGATCCCGGGGCATATATGAATAGGAACGAGTTGGAAGGTGACCCTCATATGATTATAGAGGGTATGGCTATAGCCGGCTTTATTACCGGTTCTCATGAAGGAATCATATATTGCCGTGCAGAATATCCTCTGGCTGTAGAAAGGCTTCATAATGCCATTGCTCAGGCTAAAAGATACGGTGTTTTAGGCGCAAAGGTACTCGGTTCTGATTTTGATTTTAACCTTCATATTGTTGAGGGGGCAGGTGCTTTTGTCTGCGGAGAGGAGACCGCCCTCATTGCTTCTATTGAAGGAAAATCCGGACGCCCGAATGTCAGGCCGCCTTTTCCGGCAGAAAAAGGTATTTGGGGCTATCCTACCAATATAAATAATGTCGAGACCTGGGCTAATATCCCGGTGATTATAGCAAAAGGGGGAAAAGATTTTTCTCTTACGGGAGCAAAAGGAAACTCCGGCACTAAAGTGTTTTCTTTGGTGGGCAAGGTTAAGAATACCGGTCTGGTTGAGCTTCCTCTGGGCACGAGCCTTCAGACTCTTGTCTTTGATATCGGCGGAGGCACCGGCACGAATAAAAAAATAAAAGCAGTTCAGACCGGCGGGCCTTCGGGCGGATGCATACCGATGCGCCTCTTTAATACTCCCATTGATTATGAGTCTCTAACCAATTTAGGCACGATTATGGGTTCGGGAGGCGTAGTGGTTATGGACGAAGATAATTGTATGGTTGATGTTGCCAGATATTTTACTGAATTCACTACTGCGGAATCTTGTGGTAAGTGTACTCCCTGCCGAGAGGGTTTAAGCCAGATTTTAAAGATGCTGCAGGATATTGCTGCCGGCAGGGCTTCGATTGATATTCTGGATAAGGCAAGCGAATTAGGCAGTATAATAAAAGATTCGGCTCTTTGCGGATTAGGCCAGACCGGGCCCAATCCACTTTTAACCACCCTGAAATATTTTCGGCAGGAATACAAACAGCATATTAAAGATAATTATTGTGATGCGGGAGTCTGTCAGGAAATGTTTTTAGCCCCTTGTGAAAATAGCTGTCCCTTACATATGAATATACCGGCTTATCTTTCGATGTTTGAAGAAGGAAGGGTAAAAGATGCTTTCGAGTCTATAATCAGGGATAATCCTTTGCCGGCTTCTATAGGAAGGATTTGCCATTTTCATTGTAAGCTTCGTTGTCGCAGAGAAGATATAGATTCTCCCGTTGCTCAAGGAGAAGTCCACCGCTATATAGCGGATGTTCTTCGCGGAACAAAAGAAGAAAAAGAAGTGCTTGATAAGATTTGTAAAGAAAAACTTCCTTTAACCGGGAAAAAAATAGTCATTATCGGTGCCGGCCCGGCAGGGCTTACCGCGGCATATTATCTCATACGCTTAGGGCATAAAGTAACTGTTTATGACCGGGCTCATGAGGCCGGCGGGATACTGCGATGGGGAATTCCGGCATACAGGCTTCCCCGTGATATTTTGAAGCACGAGATAGGTTTTTTGGGTAAATTAGGGGTGAAATTTATTTTTAATAAAAAGATTTCTCCTCGCGATATAAAAAGCTTGCAAGAAAAATCTCAGGCGTTAATTATTGCCGCTGGCGCTTACAAAGAAATTTCTCTGAATATACCCGGAGAAGGCTCAAGCGGCGTATTTTCCGGAAGTAGTTTTCTGGAGAGCATTGCCGGCGGCAGGAAACCGGCAATTGGGAAAAAGGTGGTTATTGTAGGCGGAGGAAATGTAGCCATAGATGCTGCCAGGAGTGCTATGCGCCTGGGGGCAAGAGTTACTATAGTTTATCGCCGGCAGGAACCAGATATGCCGGCTAATCACGCTGAAATTCTTGAGGCTTATAAAGAAGGCGTAAAGATGTTGTTTATGAGAGCCCCCAAGAGAATAATAGGCTCAGATCCGGACAATAAAGTCAAAGCTATAGAATTGTCAGTAATGAAACCAGGCCCGTGTGATTCCTCCGGAAGGAAAAAACCTCTGGATACGGGTGAAACTGAAACTTTAGCTTGCGATACAATACTCTTTGCTATCGGAGAACGTGTTGATGCTGACTTTGCTGCCGCCTGCGGGCTTGAACTTACGGCTTACAAAACAATAACTGCTGATGAATTCACTTTAGAAACTAATATAAAAAAGGTTTATGCGGGAGGAGATATAGTTACCGGCCCGGGGACTGCGGTTGAAGCCATGGCTCAGGGAAAGCGTATGGCAAGAGCTATCGATAAGAATCTGGCTTCTTGTGATAGGTTTGGGCTTCTATATAAAACGTTTGATTACAGTAATCAGGCTCCTTTTAAACCGGCGCCTGCTGCGCGAAGCAAGATAAAAGTTATGGATTTAAATAAACGTTTAAAAGGTTTCAAAGAGGTTTCTTTTGGCTTAAGTCCTGTTCAGGCAAAAGTAGAGTGCCAACGGTGTTTGCGCTGTGATATCAAGGAAATAAGCGGCATCTAAATGTATAGAGGAAATTGTATGGGTAAAAAGACATGCAACGTAAAGATAAACGGAACTAATTGTCAAGCTGAAGAAGGGATTAATCTTGTAGAAGCTTGCTTGCAGCAGGGAATTATAATTCCGACACTTTGCTACCTCAAGGATCTTAATGAAAGCGGAGCTTGTTCAGTTTGTTTGGTTGAAGTCAAAGGTGCTAAGACTCTGCTTCGGGCTTGTGTTACTAAGGTTAGAGACGGAATGGAGATATATACTGATACCGAGCGTATCCGGCGGGCCCGTAAAGTTGTTGTAGAACTTATTCTGGCCAATCATCCCAAAGATTGCCTGGGGTGTGAAAAAAACCAGAATTGTGATCTGCAAAGAATAGCTTATGAGTTAGGTATTGAAAATATACGTTATCCAAAAACGCGCCAGAAAGATTTCTCTATAGACAACTCATCTCCTTCAATAATAAGAGACCCTAACAAGTGTATTTTATGTGGAAGATGTATAGAGGTGTGCAGTAAAATTCAAGAAGTTAACGCTATTGATTTTATCAAGCGTGGGCATGCAATGCAGGTTTCGACATTTTTTGATGGCGGTTTAGGGAATTCAGAATGTACTAATTGCGGCCAATGTGTGTTGGTCTGCCCTACGGGGGCTTTAGCCGAGAACAACTCTATAGGCGAGGTCTGGAGAGTTTTAGACGATAAGGAGCAGATAGTAATAGTTCAGACTGCGCCGGCGATAAGAGCGGCAATCGGCGAAGCTTTTGGTTTTAATACAGGGGTTCCGACTACCGGAAAATTAGCCGCTTCCCTGCGGCGCTTGGGGTTCTCTAAGATCTTTGATACGCAATTCGCTGCTGACCTCACTATTATCGAAGAAGGTTCGGAGTTTCTCACAAGATTAAAAAATAATGATAAAATACCGACAATTACGTCTTGTTCTCCCGGTTGGATAAAATTTGGCGAAACTTTTTTCCCGGGAATATTGGATAATATTTCAACCTGTAAATCACCGCAGCAGATGTTCGGTGCAATAGCTAAGACCTATTATGCTCAAAAGATGAACATTGATCCCAGGAAAATTAAAATAATTTCTGTTATGCCCTGCACCGCGAAGAAATTCGAAGCTTTACGCCCGGAAATAAACAGTGCATTTTCTTTCTGGAAAGATAAGCTTGCTCTTAGTAAAAAAGAATACTTTCCCGATGTTGACTATGTGCTTACGACTCGGGAATTAATCAGGATGATAAAAGAGGCGGGCATTGATTATGCAAATCTTGCCGATGAAGGATTTGATGACCCTCTGGGGGTTTCTACCGGTGCAGCTACTATATTTGGTGCCAGCGGAGGGGTGATGGAAGCCGCTCTTCGTTCAGCATATTTTTATTTAACCGGCACAGAACTTAAGGATATTGAACTGAATGCCGTAAGAGGGCTCTCCGGAATCAAAGAAGCCAGTTTAGAAATAGCCGGAAAAAAGATAAAAGTTGCGGTTGCCCACGGCCTGGGTAATGCCCGCAAATTAATGCAGCAGGTTGCAAGAGGCGAGAGCCCGTATCATTTTATAGAAATAATGGCTTGTCCCGGAGGCTGCATCGGCGGAGGCGGCCAACCTTTACCGGTCAATGATGAGATCAGGAAGCTTCGCATAAAAGCGCTTTACCAAGAGGATAGAAGCCTTGCCTATCGCCGTTCTCATCAGAACCCGGCTGTTATAAAGCTCTATTCCGAATTTCTTAAAAAACCAAATGGGCACCTTTCTCATAAGCTTCTTCATACGCACTATCATAAGCGCCAGCCGGTTAAAATATAACCAGTAATGTTTCATATTGCCAAAAGCCGTCATTTTCTATAAAATAATTAAATATTATTTGACAGGCTCCTTGCCGGTGATATAATCGCCTATCACCCAAGATTGTGACAAAATTCACAAATAATTATAATCATAAATTCATAGCCCTATGGAAGCCAGCAATAATATCAGAAGTGATAAAGAAATTAAAGACCTGGTTGAGAAATGGAAAGGTGTGGAAGGCAATCTTATTATGATCCTGCATACCATACAGGATGAGTATGGTTATATTCCCCGCCACGTATCTTTTGAGCTCCAGAAATTGCTTGATATACCTTTAGCCAGGATTTATGAAGTAATAACTTTTTATAATTACTTCAAACTGGAACCGCCGGGAAAGCATAAGATATCTCTTTGTATGGGTACAGCTTGTTATCTTAAGGGCGGGGTTGACATATTAGGAGAGCTAAAAAGCATACTGCATATAGAACCCGGCCAGACTACAAAAGACGGGCTATTTACTATTGAACTGGTTAGATGCCTTGGCTGCTGCGGCTTATCACCGGTAATGATGATTGACGGAAAGATTTACGGAAAACTGTCTCAGGAAAAAATTCCCGAGATTCTAACGCATTATATAGAAGCCGAAAGTTAAATTTTAGAATAAGGCGGGTAAATGGATAAGCTAACTAAAGATAATTTTCAAAAAGCTAAAAACGATTCAGTCCAAAAGAAAACTAATTGGATAAAAGTGGGCATGAGCACCTGTGGTATAGCAGCCGGGGCCAGAGAGGTTTACGATACTTTAACCGAGGAAGTTAAACGCCGTAACCTCAACATTGATATTCTTAAGACTGGGTGTTTAGGCATGTGCTATATTGAACCTCTGGTAGAAGTTTGTATAGAGGGAGTACCGCATGTTGTCTATGGTAATGTCGATACAAAGGCTGCGTTGGGAATTGTTGATAAACATATTTGCGGCAAGAGAGTTATGAATGACCATTTGGTAATAAAGTAATAAAGGCTATGTATAGAAAAACAATATTTATAAAGGATACCGATTCCCAAGGGCTTGACCGCACCAAGGAATTCTATAATAAGTTTTTGGAAAACCTGCGCTCGAGAAATCTTCAAAATGACATTCAGGTTGCCAGGGCAGCTGATATCGGTATATATAACCAGGGAATTGTCTTGAGGGTTTATGGCGAGGACACAATATATGTTCAGCTTAAAGAAACGGATATTGATAATATTATTTCTCTCACCATCGAAAAAAATGAAATTATATCTTCCTTGCAATATAAGAAAAAAGATAAGCAATTAAGAAGAGTGTTGAGAAACTGCGGGGTTATAAATCCTGACTGTATTGAGGATTATCTTGCTAATGGAGGCTATCAAGGGCTTTATAAAGTGTTAACTTCGTTGAAGCCGGAGGAAGTTATTAAAGAGTTAAAAATAAGCGGCTTGCGCGGGCGCGGCGGCGGCGGCTTTCCTACCTGGATGAAGTGGGATTTTGCGCTTAAGACAGAATCCGATCAGAAATATATTATTTGTAACGGAGACGAAGGCGATCCCGGGGCTTATATGGACCGTAGCGTTTTAGAAGGAGACCCTCATTCGGTAATAGAAGGGATGATCATTGCCGGTTATACTATAGGCGCTAGCAAGGGTTATTTTTATATCCGCGCGGAGTATCCCCTGGCGATAGAAAGAATTCAAAATGCTATTGACCAGGCCTATTCCAAAGGATTGATAGGCGAAAAGATATTAAACAGCGGTTTTAATTTTGATTTATCCATACGCCTTGGTGCCGGAGCCTTTGTTTGCGGTGAGGAAACCGCTCTTATTGCTTCTATTGAGGGCAAACGCGGTACGCCCTTGCCTAGGCCGCCCTATCCTTCGGTAAAAGGCTTATGGTCTAAGCCTACAGTTATTAATAATGTAGAAACTTTAGCTAATGTTGCTTATATATTTATTAGGGGAGCAAAAGAATTTGCTAAACTGGGAACTGAAACTTCCAAAGGAACAAAAGTATTCGCTTTAACCGGAAAAGTAAAAAACTCCGGGTTGATAGAAGTCCCCATGGGAACTACGTTAAGGGAGATAGTCTTTGATGTTGGCGGAGGAGTTTTAGATAATAAAAATATAAAGGCAGTTCAGACCGGAGGGCCCTCCGGAGGAGTTATCCCTGCCCAGTATCTGGATACGCCTGTAGATTATGAAAATCTTAGTAAGCTTGGTTCGATAATGGGTTCAGGCGGCATGATTGTTATGGATGAAACTGATTGTATGGTCGATATAGCAAAGTTTTATTTAGGTTTCTGCGTTGAAGAATCTTGCGGTAAATGCGCACCTTGCAGGATCGGCGGCAGTCAGATGCTTGATATATTAACCCGCATATCCAAGGGCCAGGCTCAAAACCATGATTTGGAGACGCTAAGCAGGATATCGTTTGCCATGCAAAAAGCTTCTCTTTGCGGTTTAGGCCAAACTGCCCCCAATCCGGTTGTTTCTACTTTGAAGCATTTTCTTCCGGAATACAAAGAACATACCGAGAATAAACGTTGTCCGGCGGGAAAATGTTTGGATCTTTTAAGCTATAAGATTATTGAC
Source organism: Candidatus Omnitrophota bacterium (assembly GCA_028692655.1). GTDB lineage: Bacteria > Omnitrophota > Gorgyraeia > Duberdicusellales > 4484-171 > JAQUWY01. The sequence goes on from JAQUWY010000002.1 coordinate 98,069, forward strand.
GAAAAATGTAAACGCTGCGGAGCCTGCGTACGGATTTGTCCGGTTAGTGCTATAAGTGGAAACCGCGAACATGGTTACAGTATAGACACTCAGAAATGTACAAAATGCGGCCAGTGCATTAGTGTTTGCAAATTTAAAGCGATATCTAAGGAGTGACATGGTAAAAGCGAAAATAAATGGCATAGATGTCCAGGTGGCCAGAGGCACCTCTATTCTTACTGCTGCTAAAAAAGTTAATATAAAAATTCCTTCGCTTTGCAAACATCCTGATTTGGACGCTACTGCGGCTTGTGGTATATGTATTGTAAAAGTTAAGGGCAGCAAAAAAATGCTGCGTTCGTGCTGCACGCCCTTGGAAGAGGGTATGGATATCATAACCCACGATGACGAACTTCAGGATATAAGGCGTACAGTTATTGAGTTAATCTTATCCAACCATCCCGATGAATGCCTTGAATGCGGCCGGAATAATAACTGCGAACTTCAAAAATTAGCCGCTGATTTTGGTATTCGCCAACAGCCGTTTAAAGAATTTTTGAGAGACCTTCCTAAAGATGACTCAACAAAAACTATTGTTATTGATCCACGTAAATGTATTCAGTGCGGCAGATGTGTGCAGGTTTGCCAGGATATGCAGGATGTTTGGGCCCTTTCTTTCTTAGAGAGAGGGATCGAAACCCGGATATCGCCGGCCGGAGACATAAATCTGTCTGAAAGTCCATGCGTGCGTTGCGGCCAGTGTTCAGCTCATTGTCCTACCGGGGCTATCGTTGAATACGATGAAACGATAAAAACCTGGCGGGCTTTGCATGATACGAATAATCATTGCGTAGTCCAGATTGCTCCGGCAGTGCGCGTAGCCATCGGCGAAGCTTTCGGTTTTCCTGATGGAACCAATCTTACCAAAAAGATTTATGCAGCTCTAAGGCGTTTAGGGTTTAAGGCCGTTTTTGATACTTCTTTTGGGGCTGATGTTACGATTATGGAAGAGGCATCTGAATTTATCCAAAGATTTGTGCATAAAAAAGGAAAATTACCTTTGATTACTACTTGTTGTCCTTCTTGGGTTGACTTTATGGAGAAATTTTACCCGGATATGATTGACCATTTTTCTTCTTCCAAGTCACCGCATGAAATGGTCGGGTCTCTTGCGAAAACTTATTACGCCGAAAGAAATAACCTTAGTCCGGCCAATATCCGGATGGTTTCGATTATGCCTTGTACTTCCAAGAAGTACGAAATTAGCCGTAATCAGGATATGTTTGCATCAGGCCAGCAGGACGTAGACATAGTTCTTACTACTCGAGAGTTAGCCCGGATGATTAAACAGGCTGGTATTGATTTTGTTAATTTAGCTCCTGAGGAACCGGATCACCTTTTAGGTGATTACACCGGAGGCGGGGTTATATTTGGTGCTACCGGCGGAGTAATGGAGGCGGCATTGAGGACCGCGCATTATTTTGTTACCGGCAAAAATGCTCCTAAAGCCGAGTTTGAGAGTGTACGGGGTTTAAAAGGAGTCAAGGAAACAACCGTAGACATGGCCGGCCAAAAAGTTAAGATTGCTATTGCTCATGGTTTAGGAAACGTAGAATTTGTTTTGCGTAAAATCCAGAAAGCTATCTCCGAAAATAAAGAACTTCCTTATCATTTCGTGGAAGTTATGGCTTGTGTGGGCGGTTGTGTCGGCGGAGGCGGCCAGCCTTACGGGGTTACGGATGCTTTGCGGCTGTCACGGGCCAGAGGGCTTTATCAGGATGATGACGCTAAAGAACTGCATAATTCTCATGAGAATCCTTTTGTGATAAAATTGTATAAAGAGTATCTGGGTAAACCTTTGGGTGAGAAGCCGCATAAGCTCTTGCATACTCACTATAAACCTCGCCCGATGTATAAAAAATAACAGAACAGAATTGCTATATAACCTGCGGTAAGGACAAAAGGTCTGAGCTTAAGGTAGCGAGAAACGCATACCAAAACTCTCTGATCTTATTGTCGATAAGGTTAGAGGGTTTTTATTTTGGAGGTGCTATGGGTAAAAGGCTTGGTTTTATCGGGATAATAATTGAAGACAGAAATATTTCCGCTCTTAAAGTTAACAGCATATTGTCGGACTACGGGGACATTATCGCGGCTAGGGTTGGCTTACCCTATCGGGAGAAAAAATGCAGCGTAATTACTTTGATTGTTGACGCTACGACAGATGAAATCGGTGCTTTATCCGGTAAACTTGGTAGCTTAGAAGGGGTTTCGGTCAAATCAGCCTTAACAAAGGAAAAATAATATGAAAAAAACTCCGAAATCATTACGCTTACAAATAGGCTTGTTCGGCCGGACCAATATCGGTAAATCAAGTTTTCTCAATTTAGTAGCCGGCCAGGATGTAGCCATAACTTCTTCAATTCCGGGAACTACCACGGATGTTGTTGAAAAGCCGATGGAGCTTTTGCCTGTAGGGCCGGTTGTATTTTTAGATACAGCCGGAATTAATGATGTTTCCATGCTTTGCGCAAAGCGTATTGATAAAACCAAAAAAATCTTCGACCGGGCCGACATCTTTGTTCTTCTGGTTACGCCTGGATGTTGGGGTGAGTTTGAAGAGAGCGTTGTGCTTGAGGCTAAAAAGCATAAGGCGCCCCTGATAATTGCTATTAATAAAATTGACGTAGAATTTCCTGATGATACTTTTATAAATAAGGTAGGCGCTGTAACCAAAAATTACTTTTTTGTTTCTAGTCTTGATAAAAAAAATAGGGATACCTATATAAATAGTTTTAAAGAATTAATATTAAAATCCTGCCCGGAAGATTTTCTCAAGCCTTCGCCGTTATTGGGAGACCTTGTTTCTTGCGAGTCCCTGGTGGTTCTGATAGTGCCAATTGATTTAGAAGCGCCAAAGGGAAGGATTATACTGCCGCAAGTTCAGGTTATTCGTGACCTTCTTGATAATAAACAGGCGGCTTTGGTGGTAAAAGAGAGTGAATACGTTTCAGTGCTCAGAAAACTTAAAAAACCGCCCGATTTAGTAGTATGTGATTCTCAGGTAGTTGATTTTATGGTTGCCAATACGCCTGTTTCTGTAAAATGCACTACTTTTTCAATTGTATTCTCACGCTATAAAGGTAACTTGGAAAGGGCAGTCCAGGCGGCTGCCCGGATAGACTCTTTAGGTGACGGTGACAGAGTTTTAATTGCTGAAAGCTGCAGCCATCATCCTATTCAAGACGATATAGGCAGGATAAAAATTCCTCGTTGGCTCAAGAAATATACCGGCAAGAATCTATGTATTGAATCCTGTGCCGGCAGAGATTTTCCTCGGGATTTAGCCGAATTCAAGTTGGTTATCCACTGCGGAGGCTGTATGATTACCCGCAGGGAAATGCTATTTCGTATTCAGAAAGCCTTGGAAGAAAAAGTGCCTATGACTAATTATGGTGTAGCCATAGCTTGTCTAAAAGGGGTTTTGCCAAGAGTCCTGGAACCCTTTGCAGCAGAGCTTGAAAGCTTCAAAAATATAAATTTGCAATCAAAGGAGAAAAAAAATGGGTAATTCTTATGATATTAGGGATTGGATTGATAAACGCATAAAACCAGAGCAAATAAATAAGTATATTTCAAAAGGAAATGGCTTTATTAATATACAGAAAATCAATGCAAAATTGTCAGAAAAAAAAAGTTCTGATCCGAAAAAAATCAAAGATATTCTGTCCAAGTCTATAGAAATAAAAACCCTGAGTTTAGAAGAAACAGCTTGTTTGTTGAATGTTCAAGACGAATCTCTGATAGATCAAATGCGCCAGGCTGCCTTGAAGGTAAAAAAGAAAGTGTATGATAATCGGATAGTTACCTTTGCGCCCCTTTACCTGGGAAACTTTTGTGTCAATGACTGCCTTTATTGCGGGTTCAGGAAATCCAATCTGGAAGCTCAGCGCAAAGTTTTGAATATGGATGAGGTAGGAAAGGAAACTGAAGTTTTAGCCGGCAGAATAGGCCATAAGCGGTTAATAGCCGTTTATGGTGAACACCCATTGAATGATATCGATTATATATTGAAAAGCCTTGGCCAGATATATAAGGTTAAGGTTCCTGCCAGAAAAGGTTTTGGCCAGATACGCAGAGTAAACGTTAATGCCCCGGTGTTTTCCATTGAAGAATTGAAAGGCTTAAAAGCAGCTGGAATCGGGACCTATCAGGTTTTTCAGGAAACTTACCATGAACCGACTTATTCTAAAATTCACCCTCAGGGAACGATTAAATCAGATTATCTCTGGAGGCTTTACTGTATGCACCGGGCGTTTGAAGCGGGGATAGATGATGTGGGTTTGGGAGTGTTATTCGGCCTTTATGATTGGAAATATGAAGTGATGTCACTCTGCGCCCACAATATTGAATTGGAAGAGAAGTTCTCCATAGGGGCACACACAATTTCTTTTCCCAGGCTCGAGCCGGCTCAAAACTCTCCCTTTACGGCCAAATCGGGGTTTAAAGTAGAAGATGAGGATTTTAAAAAAATAATGCTTGTTATACGCTTAAGCTTGCCGCATTCGGGCATGATAATAACTGCCCGGGAAAGTGCCTCTATGCGCAGGGATTCACTTGCTTTAGGCATAACCCAGACAGATGCTTCCACCCGTATAGGAATCGGCGCCTACAGTGAACAAGATTGCAGCCAGGATATCGGGCGCCAACAGTTTATTCTTGGAGATACCCGCAGTTTGGATGAAATAATAAGAGAATTCTCTCAATTGGGATACATTACTTCTTTTTGTACTGCAGGTTATCGTTGCGGTAGGACTGGTAAATGCATAATGGATCTGCTGCGAAGCGGCCAAGAAGGTAAGTTTTGTAAATTAAACGCTGTCCTTACTTTCAGAGAGTGGCTGGATGATTTTGCTTCCGAGGAAACTAAAAAAGCCGGGGAAATAATCATAAAAAAAGAATTAGCAGAAATTGAAAATAAACTTCCTGAATTTTATCCAAAGCTCGTAGAGTATTATAAAAAGATTTCCGAAGGAGGCAGGGATCTATATTTTTAACCATGACGAAAGAAGAGATAATAAAAATATTAGCTTCTGATGAGCCTGATTTTTTAGAGGAGGTCTATGCCCGTGCTTATCAGGTTAAGTTGAAATATGTGGGAAAGAAAGTTTATTTTAGGGGGATTATTGAATTCAGCAATATTTGCCGCAAAGATTGCTTGTATTGCGGAATCCGGCGAAGTAATAAAAACTTGAGTCGTTTTTCAATGCCTAAGGAAGAGATTGTTGAAACTGCTCTTATAGCATATAAGGCAGGTTATGGTTCAGTATTGCTGCAATCGGGTGAACGTGCGGATGGTGAATTCATCGATTTTATCGAAGATGTTTTAAAATCGATAAAGAGATTGACCAGCAAAGAATTGGGCATCACCTTGTCTTTAGGCGAGCAATCTCCAGAAACATATAAGCGTTGGTTCCAAGCTGGCGCGCATCGGTATCTCTTGCGTATAGAGACTTCTAATAAAGCCTTATATCAACATATCCATCCTGATGGCCATGATTATGATATCCGTTTAAATTGTTTAAAGTTTTTAAAAGATATCGGTTATCAGGTCGGCACCGGGGTTATGATTGGATTGCCTGGTCAAACCTTAGAGGATCTTGCCGAGGATATCTTTTTCTTTCAGAGGGAGGATATTGATATGATTGGCATGGGGCCCTATATTGTCCACAAAGACACTCCTTTGATCGATAAGTATAAGATTGATTCTGAAAGAAATTTTAGCCTTGGCCTTAAGATGATCGCATCGGTTCGACTGCAATTAAAGGATGTTAATATTGCCGCGACTACCGCTCTGCAAGCTTTAGATCGAACCGGCAGGGAAAAGGGGTTGAAAGCCGGAGCCAACATTATAATGCCTAACATTACACCTTCTGAGTATCGGGATAAATATCAGCTTTATGAAGGTAAGCCTTGCATTAAAGAGGATGCTTTAGCTTGCGATGATTGTCTAAAAAATCGCCTTCTTTCTGTAGGTGAAGAGATCGGTTATAAACGATGGGGTGATTCGCCGCATTTTTTCAAACGTTGGAAATTTGCTAAACGATAAGCTGCAAAAGCTCTCCCAAGAACATTAAAAACCGGTTTTTGTTAATTATTAAAAATCCCTATTCAAGTTGAAAAGCGACTGTTATAATAGATAAGAATAATTTTATTCTTTAAGGGGTAGTAAAAAAAAGGGGGTGCCGTATGGTTTGGTTAGTAAAACTTATTGGAATTCTTTTGGTTGTAGCCGGGGCCATATTTATGGTTAAGCCAGTGAACATGAAGAAGGTTATGCATTTTTGGATGGAAAAAAAACGCATATATGCAGCCGGAGTTATCAATATTTTGATAGGTGTTATTTTCCTTTTTGCCGCCTCTGGTTCTTCTTTGCCCTGGTTTGTAATTCTAATGGGTATTGCAAGTTTAATAAAGGGAGCTCTTTCCTTTGTCATGGGGCCGGCCAAAATTATGGCTTTAATCGATAAAATCGAGAAAAAGCCACTTAAAAGCTTACGCAGCCTTGCTATTATACCCTTGGTTTTAGGTATACTCCTGGTTTATGCTGCCTAAACCCGGCGTTTAAAGATCAATTATCGTTTAAGGAGCGATGATGAAAAAGTTTTTTCTAGTTCTCTGTCTGGTGCTTTTTGTTCTCCTGGGAATGGGAATTTTTAAGGATCAGATAATAAGAGTTGCCCTAACGGTTCAAATGACGAAAATAGTGGGTGCTCCAGTGCATATAGGGGGATTCTCTTTAAGCTTTCTTAAAAAAAATGTAAGAATAAAAGGTTTCAAAATATATCAACCTGCCGGCTACTCTCAAGAGGTGCTTCTTGACCTTGAAACTGTCAATATCGATTATGATTTGGAGGCCTTGCTTCAAAAAAGGCTCCATTTACCTCTGGTTGCCGTAAGGCTACGAGAATTAGTAGTCATTAAAAATAGAGATGGTAAGCTAAGCGTTGATGCTTTAGGGGTTGCTCAAAAAGAGGGCAAGGCCTCTTCATCAAAACCGGCTACACAAGCTGTTATGCCTATGAGGATAGACGTGTTAAAGCTTGATTTAGGTAGAGTTGTAAGCAAAGAGTATGATTCAAAGGGTAACCCGATAATAAATACTTTTGATATAAATATTAAGGATAAAACATATCAGAACATTACCAGCACTAAACAATTGATAGGCCTGCTTTTGATAGAATCCATGAAAGCCTCTGCTATAAGAGGAGCCAAGATTTATGGTGCGGTAAGTTTGGCAGGCGTGGCATTTCTGCCTGCCGGTTTAGCCATGGTCCTTACCGGTAAAGACAGTATGAGTGATTCTTTTGACATTGCTTTTGATAAGGCTTACGAAACCTGCATTGAGGTTCTAAGCAGTATCGGAAAAATAAGAAACACTAACCGGGGAGCCGGCATTATAAAGGCAAGGGTTAGGGGAGCTGATGTTGCAGTTAAACTTGATGAAGTGGCACGAAGAAAAATCAAGATTACTGTATCAGCGCGTAAGTTTATGATTCCCAAGCCTCAGATTTCCGGCAGGGTTCTTCACAAAATAACTCAGCAGTTGCGTTAAATATTACAATGTTCTCGAATGCAGTTTTTACGATAATTTGTTTTTGGTATGCTTGGAATTGACAAGTAAATATAGATGCAACGAAAGCGGGTGAAAAAAATGAAAGTAAGGTTAGCCGGTTTTAACATTGACAGGGAAATTTTAAACGAATTGCAGAGAAATAACCCAGAACGCTTAGATGTAACTCCCGAAGTTATTTCCGCTGCTTACGCCCGCATAAGCCGAGATCCCCGGCCGATTGAGCAAATACGCCAGGATGCCCGCAAGGAAGTGGAGGGTGCCCGCAAATCCAATTCAACAATTATTTTTAAAATGGGGCATCATTCCGTAGCTGAACACGCGGTATTTAATCTTGATATCGTAGGAGTTTCCCGCCTGGCCATGGAAGAGGTTGAGAAATTTCGCCTGTGTTCTTATACGGAAAAATCTCAGCGCTATATTACCCTTGAGGATGATTTTGTTATACCTGAGGAAATAAAAAATAGTTCTCATAAAGATTTATTTGTAAAAACGGTCCGGCGGCAGAATGAAGCCTATGGCAGGTTTTTTGATCTTTTGAGAAAGCAGGTTTTTAGAAAGTATTCCGATTTAGCAAAAGATCCCAAAAAACACAATCTCCTTGAGGGCTGGGCCAAGGAAGATTCCCGCTATATCACCTCTCTTGCCACCTCTTCTCAGGTTGGCCAGACTATAAATGCTCGCGTGTTTGAATTACTTCTGAGGCGCTTTGCTTCTTCCGGACTATCAGAAGTCAGAAGCTTAGGGGCTATGCTTTATGACGAAGTAGTGAAAGTGGCTCCTTCGATAGTTATATTTCATCAAGCCAATGATAGAGATTGCAAAACTTACCTTCAATTGGAGAATTTGTCTGAAAAGCTCTTTCAAGATCTTCAGAGTATTCCCAACAAGGTTAACCAAGAGGTTGAGCTGGTTGAGTATACCAGAGATGCCGATAATGTTATAGCTGCATCCCTGCTTCATAGTTCTTCAAAACTTAGCTATCAGAGATGCTTCTCGGTTGTTAAGGGGCTTAGCCGGGAAGAGAAGCTAAATATTCTTAAAACCTCTTGGCAAAATCTGCAATTTTACGATTCTCTCCTCAGGGAGTTTGAATATGCCAGTTTAACTTTCAACTTAATTGTTTCTTCAGCCTGCTTCGGCCAGCTTAAGCGCCACCGTATGTCAACTATTACCAGCCAGAAATATGATATAAATCTGGGGGTAACGATTCCTGAAGCTCTCAAGGAAGCCGGCCAGCAAGATTATTTTATGGAGATTATTGATGCTACCAACCAGGCTTATCAAAAAATAAAGCAAGATTTGCCCGAGGCAGCATCTTATCTGCTTACGAATTCTCATCGAAAGAGGGTTTTAATGAAGGTTAATGCGCGTGAACTTTATCATATTTCACGTTTGCGTGAGGATGCGCATGCTCAGTGGGATATTCAGAATATTTCCAAGAGCATGGTTGCCAAAGCCAAGGAAGCTATGCCATTGACTTTTGGCCTGGCTTGCGGGAAAGATAAATACAATGAAGTTTATCAGAGTATTTTTGGCTGCCTTCCTAAAGTAGCAAAAGCAGTATTACCCGGAGTCCGTAAAATAAAATAGTTTCTATTCTAAAGCAATCTGCTTTGGTTTGCGTGTAAAAAAGTTCGAAATTCATAATCCGTATAACGTATTAACCTGTAAAAAATTCAAAATATGGAAAAAAGAATGATAAAAGGTATCAATACTGCTATTGCAAAGGCAGCTCTGGGTACATGGGCTTTTGGCGGAGACAGTTGGTGGGGCAAACAGGACGATAAGGCTTCAATGGAAGTTCTTTCAGCCGCCATAGGTTGTGGTATAAACCTTATAGACACTGCGCCGATGTATGGCCGAGGGCGTTCTGAGAGGACAATAGGAGCCTTTCTTAGGAAGAATAAGTTACGAGAAAAAGTAGTTTTGGCTACCAAGCTTGGCTTAAGCTGGCAAGGTTCCCGGGTTTTTCATGACCTTTCCAGAAAGAGGATGCTTGCTGAAATTGATGAATCCCGCAAAAGGCTGGATACGGATTATTTTGATTTGTATCAGGTGCACTGGCCCGACCCTGACGCTAAGGTTCAGGAAACCGCTGAAATTATGTATGGATTTTATAAAAAAGGCCTCACGAAAGCAGTGGGTGTGAGTAATTATTCTTTAGAGCAGATGAAAGAATTTATGGAATACTGCCCCTTACATTCTTTACAGTCTCAGTACAGTATGTTTGTCAGAGACATCGAAGAGGAAATAGTGCCTTTTTGCCAGAAAAATGACATAGCCATTTTAACATACGCACCGCTTTACAGCGGCATCTTGACCGGAAAGTTTTTTCTGGACAATGTTGCTGTGCCGGATGATATAAACAGGAAAATGAAGCGTAAAGATTTTCAGGAGCCGCGATTTTCAATCAACAAAGAAACCCTTCAACTTTTAAAAAACATTGCTTCAGAATACCACAAAACATTAACTCAACTCGTTATCAATTGGAATTTCAGCCAGCCTGGGGTCTTTGCCAGTATTGTAGGCGCAAGAAGCGCTTTACAGCTTAAAGAAAATTCCGCCAGTATGGGCTGGGACATTTCCCAAGAGGACAGCCTTCTGATAGAGAATATTCTTAAAAGCCGCTTTAGCAAGCTTGCGGCTGCAGAAGAATCCTGAAGCTATGTGCAAAAATCCCCAAAAGAACATACTCATAACCGGCTCTTCCGGCTTTATAGGCCGCCATCTTTTACGAAAGCTTTCAAACCTTAAAAAACATAATATTTTCTGTTTGATTAGAAATCCACAAAGAATTGCTGGTGCTCAGCTTTATGGAGCTAAAGTGATAAAGGCAAATATAAATGATGAGAATCTATCATCAAAGTTAAAACAATATGGTATTGACGTTATTTTTCATTGTGCCGGCAGCCTGGATAATAAAAGCCGTTATTTGCTTAATAGAATTAACGTGGAAGGGACCGAAAATGTCTGCCGGCTGGCTCTTGAGTTAAACACCGAGAGGCTGGTTTATTTAAGTTCGGTGGCAGTGGTTAGCGGTAACCAGAATATACCTTTAACTGAAAACTTACCTTTTTGCGCTACCAATATTTACGGAGAATCTAAACTGGAAGCGGAAAAAAAAGTTTTAGAATACAGAAGCAAAGGGCTTAGGGTAGTTATTTTGCGTCCGCCAATGGTTTATGGCCCGGATGAGCCTCATTTAAGCCGGCTTCTATTGAGGCTTCTTAGGTTGCGCTTGCTGCCGTTGCTTAGAGGGGGCCAAAGCCGGTTTCATTTGGTATATGTAGAAAATCTGGTTGAGGCGATGATTTTTTCTATGGACAAAGAAGGCTTTCTTGAGGGAGCTTTTTTTGTGGCCGACAAAGAGGTTCTGACAACAGCTCAAGTATTTAAAATTATGTCCGGGGCAATCGGAGCCAAAGAGCCGTTTATGGTTGGGCGAAAGCTTGAAGGCCTTATTTTAAGAATTCCTTTTGTAGGCAAGAAGCTTGAGTTTTTTGCAAAGGATAGGGTTTACAGCACTCAGCGCATAGAAGCTTTAGGCTTTAGCTGTCCTTATCTGGCAAGAGAAAGCCTTATCAAAAGTGCTAAAGCAATTGTTTCAAATAATCGTTAACCGTTAAGCGGTTGCGCTCTCCTTGTTTCCAGGAGTTTCGGAAAAGACGCGCTGGAGTTTTCGTGAAGTCAGATAGCTCGAAACGTTGTGAACTGAATGTTAAAAAGTATTTTTTGATTTTTTTATACGCAACCACATAGCAATAGACGATTTGAGTTACATAATTGACAGCCGTATAACTAATATTTTATGAAGAGAGCATTAGCGTTTGATTTAGGTAATGTTTTGTTTAACTTTGATTACACAGTGGCTCTTAAAAAAATTCAGCCGCAGATGAAGGCGTCTGTGAAAGACATAATGAGCGCTCTCTATGATGATGATTTTGCCCTGGATTTTGAACGGGGCAAGGTTTCTCCCGAAGAATTTTATCGCTGTTTTTGCAGGAAATTTTCGCTTGATTTAGGGTATGATGATTTCGTTGATGCCTGGTGCAAAATATTTTTTCCGAATCCGGAAATGGTTAAACTTATTAAACTTTTAAGCCGCGAGAATTCTCTGTATCTTATATCCAATATAAATGAGCTGCATTATAAATACCTTAATTCATTATACGGCAGCTTCTTTTTGTTCTTTAAGAGCCTAATCCTTTCTTTTGAAGTAAAAGCCGTAAAGCCCGAAGAAAAAATATACCGTGTTTTAGAACAGAATTCAGGAACAACCCTGAGCAGGATTATATATATTGATGACCGCAGGGATCTTATTGATGAAGCTAAAAAAATTGGCTTAAAGTGCCTGCATTTTAAGGGTTACTTAACTTTATGCAATGAACTTAAAGCTCAGGGAATCCCTGGTTTATCCGGATGCACTGCATAAAATATTTCATCGGCTTGCAAAAAATAAAAATTTTGTTATATTATTATCAATGAAGTTAGCAGGCCTTATTGTTTTATTTTTTTGTTTGTTTGCCGGTTGCGTTCCGGCGCTTATCGGTGTGGGAGTTGTTACCGGTTACGCTTTAAGCGGAGATTCGGCTACTGGTAATGTAAATAGTGAATACAGGGTTCTTTGGGACCTATGCTTAGATAAGCTTGAGACGATGGAGGCCGAAATTATACTGGTTAATGAATCTAAAGGTATGGTTAAGGCGGTTGTTTCGGAAAATAGCGTAGTTGTTAAGTTAAATACAATAAACTCTTCTACCCAGCGCCTTAAGGTTTCTGCCAGGAGGTGCTTTATGCCCCGGCCGCAATTTGCCCAGAAGGTTTTTTTTAAGATAGTCGAAGAATTGAAGTGATAAAAAGATTTTTTTTCTTATCTTTTCTCCTGGTTTCCTGCAGTTTCTCTCAGGATTATTCCGATATAAGGGTAACTGAAGTTATTGACGGTGATACCGTGCGTTTATCTGACGGAAAACTTCTGCGTTACATCGGCATTGACACCCCCGAAGTTAGAATTAAGCAAAAAAAAGAGTTTATTTATTCTCCCCAACCATTTGCTTTAGAGGCAAAGGAACTTAATAAGCGCCTGGTCCAGGGCAAGAGGGTGAGGGTAGAGCTTGATGTCGAAAAAACAGACCGTTACGGCCGGCTCTTGGGTTATTGTTTCGTGGGAGACGTTTTCATAAATTCCGAATTGCTCAAGGAAGGCTTTGCTGTCCTTTATACCTATCCTCCTAATATTAAATATACAGACGAACTGATTGCTTCTCAAAAAGAAGCCCGCCGGCAAAAAAAAGGCCTCTGGGGCAGCTATGAAGTTATTGAAAGCGGCAGGGCCAGCGGCCACATAAACCAGATACGTACGGTAAGAGGAAAAGTGCTTAACACTTTTGCTTCAAAGAAATGCCTACTCCTTAATTTCGGCCAAGATTATCGTACTGATTTTACCGTAGTAATCTTTAAAAATTCACTTGCGTCTTTTAATTCCAAAGGCATTAATCCGCTTGAATTTTACCGCGGAAAGACCATTGAGGTATCCGGTCGCATAAGAAGTTACAACGGCCCGGAAATCATCGTAAACAGCCCGCAGGAAATAACCGTAGTAAAAGAGCAGTAAAGTAATTTTTCCGGAAAGTAACTTCGGCTGTAAAATTTAACTTTGTAATTTTTGCCATGCTTAAGGTGCCCTTTCCGGTAAAGGCCGAATGTGATTTTCGGGAAGCTTCCTTGATGCTTGAGGAGTTATTGGGGCTTTAAGAGTCAGGACAAGGAATGTATACCTGGCTGCTTGGCTCGTTGATTTTTTAAGTAGTTTTAAAGTAAGTAAGAGTCTTTAAAATTTCTCTTAAATTTTTTCTTTTTTAGGGTATAATAGAGAATTCTTATGGAGAACGATAAATTATCAAAAATAGTGTCTTTGTGCAAAC
>JAQUWY010000049.1 GCA_028692655.1 Candidatus Omnitrophota bacterium
TCGGATTGGCGCCAGACAGTTTCTGACTGGGGCTCTACTCCGCCTACGGCACAGAATACGGCTACGGCCCCATCAAGGATACGCAGGCTTCTTTCTACTTCTACGGTAAAGTCCACGTGGCCGGGAGTATCGATTATATTTATACGGTGGTCTTTCCAGAAACAGGTAGTAGCGGCACTGGTTATGGTTATGCCTCTTTCCTGCTCCTGCTTCATCCAGTCCATCTGGGCTTTGCCGTCATGGACTTCGCCTATCTTATGAGACCTTCCGGTATAGAAGAGTATCCTTTCGGTTAGAGTAGTCTTTCCGGCATCAATATGGGCCATTATTCCTATATTACGTACTTTATCCAGGGGTATTTTGCGGGTTAAATGGATTTCTTCATTTTCTTCTTCCTTTCCCTGCGGTTGGTTGGACTCTTGAGGTTTAACCTTAGAACTGTCAAGAGCCGCCCCTTCTTCTATCTGCGTTCCGGTTTCTTGCGGCGGTAAAGATTCTTCAGATACAGAGTCTTTTTTCGGGGAATCTTTTGGCAAAGTTTCAGTATTTTCTTGCGGCGGCAGAGAATCTTCTAAAGAAGATTTCTGACCGGCCAAAGATTGCGTTTGCGGCGACTCATCCTGCGAGATTGTGGCAGTGTCGTTTTCAGAAGCTACAGCGTTTTTAAGCTGATTTAAAAGCTTTATCCTTTCAGCATCAAGCTTTTTAAAATTATCCGTATTTAATTCCAGCTCTCTAACTTTAAGCTGTAACTCTTCTTTTAATTCTTTATTTTCTTCTAAAACAGCGCCATGCTCATCCTTGGCTACCCAGCCGCTTTCTCTTTCTTTTTGCTTTAAATCCGCAACTTGCTTAGCGTGTGCATTAGCGTCTTTTATCAGCTGACTGATTCTTTCCTTCTGCTCCTTGATCTTATTCTCAAAAGCCATTATATTATCTTTGAGGCCGCGAATCTGAGCATCACGGCCTTCTATCTCATCTTTTGACTGAGAAATTATTTTAGATAACTGGACGTTCTTGGCAAATTCTTCATCAAGCTGTTTTTCTTTCTCGACTAATTTAGCCTTAAGCTGAAGAACCGGGGTTTTGTCTTTATTTATTATCGCTTGCTGGTTCAAGAGCAGTTTCTTATTTCTTTTTAGTTCATCAACCGCTTCAACATGGCTTTTTTTAATTCTCTCGATTTCATTACTTAAAGCGGCATTACTTCTCTTTTCTTTTTCTAAAGCGGCATGATCGGCCTTTAGGCCGATAAGTTCCTTTTTTAATTTTTTGATGAGCTGGCTTAAAGCTTCTATTTTGTGCTCCTCGGCACTAAGGCCTTTGGAACGGGAGCGTTTCTTTTTCTCCGTTTCATCGGCATTAATCAAATACAAAACCAGTAATACCGCAACCGTAGTGGTTATATAAACAATAATCATCTTGAATTAAAAATTCCGATTTAAGCCCTGGCAATTGCCCTTATTATATCTCTTTTGGTTACAATACCGGCAATCTCTTTATTTTCCATAACCAGGCAATAATACCTGTCTTTTTCTATCATTAAAGTAGCAGTATCCTCAACTGTAGCCTCAGGAGAAACAGTCAAGAAATCTTTTTCCAATATATCTAAAACTTTGCTGGCGGTTATTTTTTTTAACTCATCCTCAAATCTTTTTACACCCAGAGTAATAAAACCCATAGCAATGGCTACCACTGTCGGCAAATGAGCTTTTTTATCCTGAAAGATTACTCCTTTCTCCTGTATAATGCCTAAAAGCTTCCCGCTTTTATCGACTACCGGGGCCGCGCTGATGCTCTTGGCTATAAACAATTCTGCCGCTTCATGCACGCTCATTCCCGGTTTAACCGTAATGACTTTTCTGCTCATTATTTCTTTTACCAGCATAACATTCCTCCTGTAAGTATTGAATTTAAGCCTTATGCTTTCTCCCCAAAAAACCAAAAGATACGGTAGCTTCGTTACATTAAAATTATATCACATCTTTACGGTTTTAAAAAATCTTATCACACTTACTGCGTAAGTTAATACGTGAGTTTCTTGATAATAATTAAAAAAGTGATATAATCTTTTTTATGCAGCTTGAAGATAAAATTTACCAGGATTATGTGGCAGCGCTTAAAGCCAGAGACAAAGACCGATCTGTTTTTTTAAGTTTCCTGAGGGCTGATTTCAAAAATCTGGCAATCGACTTAAAAACCCAAAAACTTTCTGATGCCCAAGCTCAAGAGGTGCTTAAAAAACAGCAAAAACGCCTTAGGGATTCTAAAGAAAATATAGTAAAGTCCGGCCGCAAAGACCTCATTCAAAACCTCGAAAATGAGCTTAGCATATTGTCTGGATATCTACCCCGGCCTCTAAGCGAAGAGGAGTTATCCCGAATTATAGATAAAATTGTTAAGGATACCGGTGCTTCTTCAATGAAAGATATGGGTAAGGTTATGAAAGAAGCGCTTGAACAGGTAGGCGCCAAAGCCGACTCTAAAACTGTAAGCGAATTAGTAAAGAAACGTTTAACTTCAAATTAAAACCCCTCGGGCCATCTTTCATTCCCGCTTCTGCCTAATTCAGAAAATAATTCTTTTAAAAACTCAACAACCGGATGGGTTTTATTTTTTTTAGCTTTATCTATCAGTTTATTTAGCTTCTCGCCGGTTTCGATAGCCAAACGGATTTTAGCCATATCAAAATCAACTTCGTTATCAAAATACACCTTAATGTCTTCCAGAAACATTTCTATGCTATAGCCTTTAAGATAATCCGACAGCTGGTCAACCTTTTCCCTTTGAGCCCGGCGCTGCTTCTCTATCCGATCATCCCTATCCTTAGAATTAAAAGGCTCAGCATTCATGTTTTAAAACTACAATTCAATATCTTCACGGTTCCAGGAATGCCAACCTTTTATTATTTTCTGTATTTTCCAAATTCCTTGGCCGGTTTTTACCAGAAATATATAATTTCCTGAACCAGAATAGCTATCCCACTGATTAGCAACATAGACTAAGGCTTGGGTTCTGTCCGGACTAAAACCTACCCGGGAAAGAGTGAAAATCCCTTTGGCTTCCGGATATTTCTGTCGAAACCTGCTCCAGCGCGGTTGTTTACTTTCAAAAAGACTGTCTAATTCATCCTGGCTGATAATCTTATATTTTTGTTTTTGAGACGAGAACTCACTCAAAGGATATGCCTTTATATTTTTAGACAAAAAATCATTTATAGTCTCTTCTTTAATGCCCGGGATCTCTGATGCCAAAAAAGAAAGCTCTTGCCTGAAAGAATCACCCTCTCTATGTACGGCGGTATGGTCACGGACAAGCAGACAATCCTGGTTATCTTTTTCATACCAACCGTCAAAAATTTCAGAATAAATTGAGTATTCCTCAGGCGCAAAAACATACCGGCTGGTTAACGCCCCGGAAGCAGCCAACAATACCCCTAATGTCAACAGATGTTGCAGTAAAACTCGGGTCCGCATTTTTTCTCCTACATATTAGTTACAGCTTCCTGAATTAACGGCAGGATACTTTCTATTTCTTCCTTAGTCAACCTGCCAAGTTTAGTAAAGCGAAAATCTCCGTGGGCATCCCTGTTCTCTCTAGTTATCTGGATTTTCTTAGGCCCGTTATTGTATGAATAGACGCTTACGGTAATTTTGGTAGACTCAGATTCCCAGGTTTGAGCAAAAATCTTCTGGTCTAAACTGCTGTCATAGGGCATATCAACCTCCTTTTAAACTTACACAAGAGAAACTCTATTAATTCCCTTCCAAACTAAAATCTCAAAATAATATTAATTCCTCAAATCATCCACAAATCTGAGAATTGTGCAATGAATTAGTCCATTTTATACTTCAGGAAAAAACTGTCAATAGCCTATTCCTGGCCGGCTACACCCTAATTACATAGATTGAGCAAGGTGTTTCTCTACAAATTGAACTATTTTTTCCTGGACTCCAGCGTTAAGGTTGTAAAATTCAAGGCCCATGCCGGGAAATTCCTGAGGCTGAATTTCTTTGTCAGCTATCCAAACCACTCTGGTGTCAACTTCCAGCGTGCCCGGCTCAGGCATAAGGTTAATCCTGGTAAGAAGCACCTCCCCCACAGAATAGATTTGCTGGCTAACAACAAAAATTCCTTCAGCGCTCAGATTCACAATCTTACCGGTATAGAAATCATTTCTTCTTCCAAATTTAGGGCGGTATTCGATGCTCGCTTTAAAAGGTATCCTCTTGAACCTGCGGCGCAGGTGCTCTACCTGGCTATGAGAGGTTTCTATCTCCCGGCGCATCTGCGTGAGAGCGTCCTCTTCATCAAGATGATATTCAAAAACCCTGTCCAAGCCCACAACAGAAAAAAGCTTTCTTACATGTGAAGGTATAGCATATAATTTTATTCTTCCCTGATGATTTAAAACATTTTTATAAATCACCGCGATCAGCGATATACCTACGTAATCCACCAGGTTAACATTTTCAAAATTACAAATAATATTTTTTGATTTGTTATTTAAAACCCAGCCGACAGCCTCTATGAAATCCGAAGCATTGATATCAACATTGCCTTCTAAATCCAAAATCGTTATGCCGGTTTTTTCGCGTATTCTAATTCTCATAATATCAGGCTCAACAAAGAAATAAGCAGACAATAATAACCGAAGATTTTAAATTTATCTACCATGAGCGTTTTCTTAACTATAAATATAGCCAGTAAACCGGAAAAAAATGCGAAAATAAAACCTGAAGCCATATTTTCAAAAGATAGCCCGCTAATGGTCAAGTCTCTTGCTTCAAGTATGAACGCTCCCAGCAATAAAGGTATTGCCATTAGAAAGGATAGCATAAATGCCTGGGCTTTGGAAAATCCCCGGGAAAGAAGTGCAGCAATCGTTATTCCCGAACGGGATATCCCGGGAAAAGGAGAAAATCCCTGCATAATGCCGATAAACAAAGCGTCTTTTAAGCTGAAATCTTCCCAGACTTTTTGCCGGGAATCTGTTTTTAACCTCAGAAGTATCCCGGCATTAATTAAAAAACAGAAAGAAAGCAGGTATTTATTGCCAAAACTATTCTCAAAATAAAATTTTATCCCCAGGCCCATAATACCAGAGATAAAAGTGATTACTGCTATGTATATAAAAAGCTGTGGTTTAAACAGCAGGGCTATATTCTTCCAAAAGAATATTATTATCGCCAGAAGGGTTGCCAGGTGAAGAAAAAGCACAAAAGAAAGATATTTATCGCCTACAAAGAAGAACCGTTCAAGAAAATATAAATGCCCGGAACTACTTATGGGAAGGAATTCGGTCAATCCTTGGACAATACCGAGAATGACGACTTTCACTAAATTAGCCTTTTATAAGAAGAAATATAAGGATTGTACAAACCACAAAACCTATTACTAATGCAGCATACTCAAGAGGCCCTACCTTGCTTTGTTTAAGAGGAACCTTGTCTAAAGAGTAAAGGGGTTCTTTATCCGTCTGCGATGAAGCTCCTCCATTAAAAGAAAGGCCTGAGGCTGATTCAGAGAAATCTCTTTTTTGTTGACGAGCACTTGAAACTGGTTCGTCCTTTGGCAAAGGCTGCTGCTGGGAAACAATATTCGTTTGATGAGAAATTTCCGGTTCTTTTGGAAGAACCTGGTTTGGTTTCTTTTCAGGCTCTAAATTTGGTTCAGAAATTTCCTGTTTATCAGATTCACTTTTTTCGTTAGAGGCACTTTTTTCTAAAGGTTCGCCGGTTATGGTCTTCTCTAAATCTTTGACATCCTTGCCGGGAAAGTACTCCATTCCTCCGGAAGGAACTGAAGGTTCTTTGGATGCTTCAGCGTCATCGGCCTTATTCGCTTGAGGCTCCTCGGTTAGCTTATCCATTAATTCACCCAGGGTTGCACGGCAATCATGGCAAATGCACAGATGTTCCTCTACCTGGCGAATCTCTTCTTCGGTCGCAGTATGCTGAAAATATCTCGGGATTATTCTTTTTATCTCTTCACATTCCATAAAACCCCTTTTTTATATATCAGCCCCTCTAAATTATTTGATCAATCTGATTATATCAAAAAACAGATTTTATTACAAGCAAAGATATCCCTTAGTACTGTCAAGAATTATTCGCAAACTCTAAAGAAGCGTTTTCCTCTTTTGCTGTTGGCATATCCTCAAAAGCCCCATTTATAATAAGCCCTTCTTCTTTAAGGGTTAAATACATGAATATATCCAG
>JAQUWY010000050.1 GCA_028692655.1 Candidatus Omnitrophota bacterium
CCTGACGTAAAACCGGTAAAAGAAGTAGCTGTCAAAGAAAGTGTAGTGGATATCTATGAAGAAGGAAAAGTTTCCGTTAAGGGTGTACATACGGATAAAGAAATTGCTGCAGCAGGAGTTTTAACGGTAAGCGCAAACCAGGCCTCCCTCGACAACGGCGGTGATCTATCTAAGCTCATCAAGCGTATTGGAATTTTAACCGGCGGCGGGCCCGCATCAGGGCATAATGCGGTAATTTACGCTGCTTATATAGAGGCTAAACGCAGGAGTGCAGAGCTTGTTGGAATATTCAACGGGTTTGACGGGTTAGCAAAAGATGAACTTGTCGCAAAAGCTAGGCCGTTAACATATTCTGAGGTTAACCGGTCGCGCGATTACGGAGGAACAATTCTTGGTGCTGACAGGGTTAACCCATACAGCGATAATAACGTTAAGTCTAGGATGCCGGATAAGATTTGGCAGAATATACAAATATTAAATTTAGACGCGCTTATAACTTTAGGCGGCGACGATACAAACACTGCCGGTAGAAATTTATCTCTTGCTCATGGCAACTTTCCGGTTATTGGCGGTTCAAAAACCATAGATAATGATTTGGCTTTACCTGACAACGCGCCGACCTATGGATACCACACCTGGGTTACCTATGCAACAGCGCAAGCACGGCAGATAGAAGAAAACGCACGTTCAACCCATCGGGTGATAGTTGTTGAGTCCTTTGGCAGGGGGGCAGGATTTGCGCCCTTAGGCGTGGGCATGTCAATTGGGGCAGCCAGAACGCTTATTCCGGAAGTAAAAGTTGATTTTGAGGAGTTAGTTGAAGACATACGGGTTTATTATGAGAGGTTTGGGTACGCAATGGTTGTCGTTTCCGAAGGAATAAAGGTGGACGTTTTATTAGCTAATAACCAAGAGATGTTAGATTTAGCTTTATCCAAAGATCCTATAGCCAGCGCTTATTACGGGGCGGTTAAGCAGCGAGATGAGTTTGGGCATCCTAAGCTTGAAGGTGCCGGTAGAATAATAGCGGCGGTACTCTCAACATATTTACCGTTTAAGGTAAGCGAAGCCGAAAAGATAGCTTATTCGTCACGTACAGCGCAGCCAGTTTTTTCAGATATGGAACGCTGTATGATGATTGGAACAGCAGCAGTTGAGCAAATTTTTAGCGGCCCGCATAGGCATCTGTTGTACTTTGATCAAGGCGTTGTGAAATCTATAGCTTTAGATAGAAAGTTAGGCGGCAGGATGGTTGATGTCAAGGGCGACCAACGTATCCAGTATATGCACGCCAATGTTGCTCGGATGTTAAGAGAAAAACCCAACATGTTTGACGATCCAGTAAAGGTTGAAGCCTCCATTGACAACGGCGGAAGCGGAATTGTCGAGCCGTATTTAAATGAAAATAATATAAGGGTAATAGGCCAAGAGCTTATTGATAAGCTTTATGCTTTAACTGATAAAGAGTTAGCCGATAAAAACCTTCAAGATACAGTTTCTCTTATTAATAGTGATGGTAGGTTGAGTCCGGAACAGAAAAAAGAAATTACTTTTCTTCTGGAAGGCCTATATCAAAAAGCCAGCAGTTATTTTAGCAATGACAAAGAAAATCCGCTATATCACCATACCCAGGTTCTTTACAATATGGCCAGGATAGCCTTAGGAGAACTTGAGTTAAACGAGGAAACTGCTTATGCGGAATTACGGAATTTATTAATTTTAGCTTTGCTTCATGATATAGGTAATTCCGGATGTGTGCATACAAAAGTTGTAAGTAAAGATATCATAAAAGCTTTTGAGAAAGCAAACCAAGAACAAAATCTCCAGCATAAATATGAACTTCTGAAGAAAGCGCAAGATTTAGCCAAAGAAGGGATTGCTTTTAGATTGGAACATATGGATAACGCGCCGCCGCGCATAGTTTTATTAACAGAAGAATATGTAAATGAAGGGATCCTGGAAGAAACTGATATTCACTTTATTTCAAGAGCAGCTGTTATTCATGATTACCCTACAATTGAAAATACCTTAGAGGAAGTTAGAAAAGCGGGCATAGAGGTTATGCATAAACGAGGGAAGTTTCTTTTACCGTTTGCAGATCCAGCGATAGGCAGAATGGTTGAGTTTTTGCGCGAAGCCGACAGGCTTTTTATGTTGTCAGTGCAAGGAGTGATCAAAGACTTAAAGAGCGATAATAAAAAACGTATAGAAAATGGCGAGCCGGAACTAGGGTTTACACCAGAGAATATTAATACGAGGGCACAAAAAAATATCGGAAACCACGAAAGAGAGTACTTACTGTATAAAAATTCCGGGCAAGATGACAGAAAATTCCACAGGTCACTCTATAGAACCCAAACCGGATATAATATTTTTAAAACTGCAAAGAAAAGATATATAGATACCTCTTACGACAACGGCGGCCAGGATGAGGAAGAATTGAACGCTGAAGAAATTATCGCCCAGGCAGAAAATGCCGCAAACAAATTACGCGAAGTGTGTCTATGTGACCAAATAAAGTCTAATAGGAATCTAAAAATCACTTCATTGATGGCAATATCAGGCATAGCCTTAGTTTTATTCTCAGCAGTAGGGGCAGAGTTCTTAGGGCCGTTTATTTCTTCTTTACAATTAGTATTTATCTCTTGGGTTGTCTGGATATTTTTGGATTTTCTAAAAGACAGCCGGAAAAGAAACAAGCTATCTAAAGAGCTAGAGGCCTTAAATAGCAGAGTAGAACAGATGCGCGCTTGGTACGGGCAAGAAGAAAACAGACCGCAAGAGGAGCCTCTTCTGAAACCAGAATATGAATTAGTCCCGGTTGAGGGGCTATCTTTTGAGGAATTTAAAGATAAACAGGAAAAGCTAGTCATTCCTGAGATAGTCACTTCCATGGAAGAGATTATTATTATTTCAATGTCTGAGATCTCTAAATTGGAGAAGAAAGCCGACAAGGTGGGACTGAATAGCGATGAAAAGCATGAGTTGGATATGTACTGGCGTGATATTGCCAGAGCCGCCCTTATTCTTAGTCACTTTGGACATGAAAAAGTTGAAGGTTTAGTGAAGATGGTTTTTGTTACTCCTCATAGCTATGCAAAAGGGACAGCTTTGCGGGCTTTAGCTAATGTGAGTCCTAAAAAAGCAGCAACTTTAGCCAAAATCTGGATAAAAGAAGGAGAGGCTGAAAAAGAGATTTTAAATACTTGCGTTGAAGCTATTTTTTCCGATAAATTTGAACAATGGCGCAAGAAGCTCGAAGAGATAGACCCTGAATTAGAACCAATTTTGGAATTAGCCGGTATTGACCCCCAAAGTGAGATTGTTGGCCAAGACCGTGAAGATATTTTTCGAATGGCTGAATTAGGCCATATTGCCGATGAAGTTGTAGAAGTTTTGACAAAATTGAAAGATAGAACTGCCTTGCAGATGATTCGAAGGCTTATAGAAGCCACTTACGATCGAGATAACATTGATGGTGCTAATTTGGCTATAAGCTTTGGCAGTCCAGAATTAATTCCTGTTTTAAAAGCTACTTTAGAGTCTATTGATGCACATTTTGATAAGTTGGTTAAAAAGCACAATTATGATTTGGATGATCCGGACGCTTGGTCTAGCGGTAGATTATTTGAAGAACGAAATGCCCAGATTGCTTTAGCCAGAGCAATCGCTTTATTGGGTGATAAAGATTATGTGACCCCTAAGCTTAAAGAATGGTTAGAATTCCATCTTAAATTAGAAGAAAGAGGAAGAGACCGCGTTAATCCTGATTATCCCCGCCCACCGATTTATAGAATTGCCGGAATCCTAATTCGATTAGGTGAAGCTGAGTATGTGGTACCTAAACTTTGGGATTTTTATAATGTTTTAGATGGTTTGAGAGAATATATAGACGGATATTGGGATACACATGTGATTGCCGAGTTGCTAATAATTGCAAAAGATAAAAAGGCCCCTTCTTTAGTTGATAAACTTTGGAAGAGAGCTGTTGCTGATAAAAGCAGGTATGCCTGGTGGACAGGCCTTCTTCCGGCTTTAAAAAGACTGTCTTTAACCAGCAGTTTTCTTAATGAAAAACTTGCGCAATGGCAGGATGGTAAAACGGTTCGGCATAGTTCGGATGCTTGTGATGTGGCTAAAACTTTGATTAGGTTGAGAGAAGAAGCAGGTATAGACCATTTTATGTGTAATTTAGTTGAGCCTTTAACGGATGTGAGCAACTTGAGATACAACTTATCTTTGAGGTTTGAAGCAGCCGAGGCTTTAATAAAGGCTTTAAGACTAGATAGAGTTGTCAAAGCCTCCCTCGACAACGGCGGCCTACCCAAGGTAAATCCAACCGCAACCGCGTCCTGGAAAAAACTAAAATCACTCTCTAAGCTTATGAAAGAAAAACATATGAAGGGTATGTTTTCAGATGATCCCCGGCGCTTTGATAAGTATTCGGTTCGTTTCGGGGATATACTCCTTGATTATTCCAAGAACTTAATTAATCCTGAGGTAATGAATGCACTCCTTGGCTTAGCCAATGAGACAGGCCTTAGCAGTGCAATCAAAGCTATGTTTACGGGTGAGAAGATTAACGGTACAGAAGGCCGGGCTGTCCTTCATACTGCTCTTAGAAGCCAATCAGATGAGCCGGTTTATGTAGACGGCAAAGACGTTATGCCGGATGTAAGGCGTGTTTTAGCTCAAATGGAGGACTTTTCAAACAGAGTTATTTCCGGTAATTGGAAAGGCTATACCGGTGAGCCTTTAACCGATATAGTAAACATAGGCATCGGCGGCTCAGATTTAGGGCCGGTAATGGTAACCGAAGCTCTAAAGGCCCACGCGGCACGTAAAGATTTAAAAGTCCACTTTGTCTCTAATGTGGATGGGACCCACATTGCCGAAACCCTGACAGGCCTTGACCCTGAAACTACTCTTTTTATAATAGCTTCCAAGAGCTTTACCACCCAGGAAACCATGACTAATGCTAATACAGCCCGGGTATGGTTCCTGAATAAAGCACAAGATAAAAAACATATTAAAAAGCACTTCGTAGCAGTCTCCTCAGAGGCAAAATTAGTTAAAGATTTCGGAATCGATACAGCTAATATGTTTGAGTTCTGGGATTGGGTAGGCGGAAGGTACTCATCCTGGTCGGCAATAGGTCTATCAATCGCC
The DNA here is from genome assembly GCA_028692655.1 of Candidatus Omnitrophota bacterium. GTDB lineage: Bacteria > Omnitrophota > Gorgyraeia > Duberdicusellales > 4484-171 > JAQUWY01. The sequence goes on from JAQUWY010000050.1 coordinate 5,170, forward strand.
TGCTATATAGGTTTTGATAACTTCAAAGAATTTCTTTTAGGCGCGCAGGATATAGATACGCATTTCAGAGATACTCCTTTTAACCAGAACATACCGGTCATTTTAGGGCTTTTAGGAGTTTGGTATAACAACTTCTTTGGCGCCCAATCTCACGCGCTCCTGCCTTATGACCAGCACTTGCACCGCTTTGCGGCATATTTTCAGCAAGGTGATATGGAATCAAACGGCAAAGGGGTAGATAGAAACGGCAAACCAGTTAATTATCAAACCGGCCCAATAGTCTGGGGAGAGGCCGGCACCAACGGCCAGCACGCCTTTTACCAGCTTATCCACCAAGGCACTAAGCTAATCCCGGCTGATTTTATCGCTTTTGCCCAACGCAGCCGGCATGCCTTTGACAGTGATCCGCCCTTAAAAGCACAACTGGATAGACATCACAAGATACTCTTGTCAAACTTCTTTGCCCAGACTGAAGCTCTGATGAAAGGAAAAACCGAAGAAGAAGTAAGAAAAGACTTTAAGGCTGAAAACCAAAAGAGGAAAAAAGACGGCAAACCTGAACTGACAGAGGAAGAAATAGCAGCTCTCCTGCCGTTTAAGGTCTTTTCCGGCAACCGTCCTACCAACTCTATTCTGGCTAAAAAGCTTACTCCTTATACTTTAGGCCAGCTAATAACTATCTATGAACACAAGATATTTGTCCAAGGCATAATCTGGAACATCTATAGCTTTGACCAGTGGGGAGTAGAGCTGGGCAAAAAGCTTGCCAGTAGAGTCTTGCCTCAGCTTGAGCCGCAAACTAAAGCAACCGGACATGATTCTTCAACTACCGGGCTGATTGAGGCTTACAAGAAGATGGCGGTTGAGGTAGAGAAGGGCTCTTTAGACAACGGGGGAAATTTTAATGCAGGAGTTGAAAAGATAGAAAACATGGCCCGAAAGTACAAACGGCAGGCAGCAGTGCAATTAGGTATGGCTGACGATGAATTTGACGGTTTGCGGGC
>JAQUWY010000051.1 GCA_028692655.1 Candidatus Omnitrophota bacterium
CTCCTGCCTCATTGTGATAATGCCTCCTTCTGCCATAATAACCTCCTTAATTGAGGTATTATAGCAATTGCAAAAGGGGACATTTTCATTTTGCCCTAAAGGGACATTATCACTTTGCGGTTACAGATTATTTTCTCTGATTATTTTCTCTTCTTGACCGTTACCCAGAATTCCATATATTTACCAAGCATAAGGCGGGTTTGGGCGTCAAGCGCCGGCAGGGCGCTTAAGAAAATACTGATTGGCGGAACCAACAGCCATTCAAAAGCATGGCCTATTTTCTTAAAAAAACTGAATTTTGTCTTCTGCTTAGGCAAGAGCAGAATACTTAAAATAATACACACCAATAACCCCAAAGAGGCCAAACTAAAAATAATACCTGTTATCCGCGGCGCGCTATAGTATAAAATGGAATGAGAAAACTCCCTGCCGGCAAACATCGCCGGAAGCCAGCCAATAATACTTAAAAGAAACGGCCAGGTCGCCCAGGAAATGTGGGACTCAAGCATTTTAAAAGAGTGCTTCAATCTTTTGCTCAGAGGTATATTCTCAGCCTGCAAAAAAGCTCTCATTAATATCGGGAAATTTTCAACTCCCCAGGCCCATCTTCTTTTTTGTTTATAAACGTTAACCGCTGTCCTCCACCAATTTTCGGCTTCGGTCACATCCATAGAAAGGGTCACATATAAAGGAACGACTCTGTAGTTACCATTAAAATGAACAAAAGCTTTCCAGAAAATAGCTGAATCATCGGAAACCATATCTACCGGCCAGTAGCCAACATCTACCAGCGCTTTAAAACTCATGCTATGGCTGGAAAAAGTAACAAGCCTGTCGGGATTCGTTGCTTCTATCAATTGGAAAAAAGAAGACCCGACATCAAGCACTCTGGCAAAAGCCGGAGTTTCCCAGATGTTATTGTAATACACAGGTATGGGTTGAAAACTCGCTTGAGTCCGGTCAGGAGAAACCATAAAACGATAAGTAAGGCAGCTGAAGTAATCCGGAGCCACCACCGTATCAGCGTCAAAGCAAGATACCACCACGTTTTCAAAAGGAATGTTTTTATTCTCAAGATAAGCGGCCGCCTTTCTGGCGGCAAATGTGGCATTGGCCCCTTTCACTTTAGCTTCACCGGGAATATTTGACGGATGCACCGTAACCAATAAGTCATAAAAATACTGGGCATACCTTTCCTGTATAATCGCCGCGGCCTCCTTGGAAGCCTGGGGAGCAGTCTCTTCAATAGCCAAAACCAGAAGAATATTTGAAGCCGGAAACTTACCTCTGGCGATGCTCTCAACCCCCGGCTCGATTATATTCCGGGATTCCCTTGCCACAGGCACAATGACTAAATGATAAATTTCCTGCGAAAGCGGCGGAAATTTTTTGCTCTTCTCCAAAATGCGGATTTCTTCCTTGTGAATCAGCACTGAAAGATCTTTTTTACCTCCGGGAGAAGTTTCTTTATTCTTGAGTTCCTCCCAGTATTCATACATACTGTCAAGGCCTTTCAATCTTTGCAGCCAATCCGTACCGGCCTCCAGCCTCAGGCGGGAATAAGAAAACACCAAAAAGATATTCATATAAAAAAGCCTAAGGAGCCAGTAAAGATCAAACGCTATGATAATAACTGCGGCTGCCAAAGGATTGACAAAAGACAATACCGTTAATCCAATTAAAATAAACCAGCTGATAGCCCCGGGTATTACTTCCAGAAAACGCTCAAGCTTTTGTTCAGCCGCCTGCAAATTGTGACGTGAGAAATTAAACTTCATAATTTATACACTTTCGCTATTTAGCCGTTATTGCCGTTGGGAAAATTCATAGGCACTATCCGGGATTTAGGAACTATTTCAATAAAATACAGCTTGCCTCTTTCCGGTTCAAGATAGTAAAGCTTACCGGTATCGTCTGAATAGTAGACTGCTGTTTTTTTCTTTACCTTTATAATGTTGTGCCGGTAAGGCTTGGGCCCGGTCTCAAGCTCAAGCAATATAATATCCTCATTATCCTTAAGCAGTGCATAAGCCCCACCATAAACCCAGAAGGCCTGTGATATATTTTTTCCCCCTTCATATATCCAGCTTACACTGGGGCCTTTTTCAAAATTAGCTCCAGTGGTTTTTTCAGCAGAAAAATCGATAAAACCAACTCTATCTTTCTGCCAGAATAATAGCCTCTTGGATGGTTCATCGTAAGCCGTCCCCAAAACTCCCTTATCTATAAATCTATGCGGCAGGCGATTGCTAAGAAGCTGGCCCCTACTTCCCAGAAAAGCAATGATATCATCAGAAAGAGGTTTTATCTGGTATGTATCTTTTCCGCCAAATAAAAACTTTCCTAATATAGGGTCTTCCAGTAAGATCTCGCTGGAACCTTTATCATAGTTCATGCGCTCAAGGGTATTGATATCTCTTAAGATGTAAAGCGACCGGTTAAATACCCCAAAACCTTTCAGGCGTTCAATGTATTTGGGATAAACCGCTTTATTCTCTATATCCAGACGGTTGAGGTAATCTCCCTGAAAAGCAAATAACTCGTTAAGATTTGAAGCATCCCATTCAACCCTGGCAGGATTCTCAGGAAAAAGTACAGTAATATCATCAAGGGAAACTTCTCCGTTTTTAAGCTCCAGCCAGAGAAATTTCTTCTCACCATACAGGCTAACACAGGCTGCTAGCCCCGGGCTCTGGGGTACTGAAAAAAAAGAGACTACTTTTGCCGGCTGAAACTGAGAATGCACCCCCAATAAAGGAAGCAGTCTCTCCTGGCGCCAATCATAAACAAAATAGTCATCGAGGCGAGAACTTCTGGCAAGAATAAAAAAACGGTCGGAAGAAACAGGAACTAAATCCTCAAAAAAATCCAGAGTCAGCCTTTCCTGTCTCCAGGCCTGAGGTATTAATAAAATCTTATCCAAGACCGTAGCTTGATTCGGCTTGACTTTAACCGGCCTTTCCCAAGGATTACGTCCGTCTAAGGTAATTTTTAACTTGTACGTACCGGGAAGCATATTTTGCAAAACAGCGGGAGTTTTTTTAGTATAGCGGCGGTTGGATAAAAAAATAACCGCTCCTGAAGGAGCGGTGGATATATACATCAGGCCGGTTTTGATAATTCCTCCCGAGGAAGGGCTGAATATAAAACCGAAAGCATAAAGTATTATCAACGGACAAAGTATGATATAAAATAAACCAAAAACGTAAAAAAGGATTTTCCTTAAAAAAAGCATGCTTTATTTCCTGGTTATCCCACCTTTAAATACCAGTGTTATTATAACAAATAATATAGAAAATGTAAGAGAATAAGAAAGCTTTCAGGGCGGATATTTGTCAATAAAACGCTTACAATAACTGGAATACATGGGGTTTAAATGTAACTATTGGTATGTTATACTTAAAAAATTAGAGAAAGCTATGTTAAAAAATATATTGCTTTTGATGCTTATCGCATTTCTGTTTTATACGCATACCGCAGTTTTTGCTCATAGCGACCAAATGGGCAGGCTTGAAAGAAACGTTAATAACAACTTTCAACCTAAGAAAAACACAAACGGCTCAGCTTATAATTTACCCTTGAATATCGTAATGCCTAAAATCCAGGTTCCGGCAGGCATCCAAGCTCCGGCAAAAAATCAGAATAAAGAAGATAATGAAAAGGTGGACCTCAAAAAGGTTTATAAAATGCACCAGTATAATAAATTGGATTCTAAAACTAAAGAAAGAGTTGCTCCTCCTTTTCCTCTTAACGAAAAAGAAAAGAATGTCCTGCAAGGAATTGAGAAGATTGAAAGTGGGCGCTACTACCAGTCTATTAAAGGGACTCTGGAAGGAATACTAAAAAACAGCAAATCAAAGACGGAAAAAGATTAAATTTTTTACCGGCGGCTCTGCTCTTTTCTTTCCTCGACTATCTTATCGGCTATCGCCCCCGGAACTTCAACGTACTTTTCAAAATGCATAGAATAGTTAGCCCGGCCAGAGCTCAAGGATCTTAAAGCCGTTGCATACCCGAACATTTCAGACAAAGGAACCTCAGCTGAAATAATCTGGTGGGAAGGTTTCGCTTCAATACCCAAAACCTTGCCCCTGCGGGAACAGATATTGCCTACAATATTGCCCACGTATTCTTCAGGAGTAGTAACCTCTAACGACATATGCGGTTCAAGCAATATAGGTGCTGCCTTGAGAAACGCTCTCTTAAAACAACCGCTGGCGGCCAGTTTAAAGGCAAGTTCCGAAGAATCTACATCATGATAAGAGCCGTCAATGAGTTCGACTTTTACATCGACAACCGGAAATCCGGCGTAAGCTCCTTTCTTCATAGCCTCGATTACTCCCTTTTCTATTGCCGGGATATATTCCCGAGGAATCCTGCCTCCGGTAATGCTATTAATAAACTCAAAGCCCTCCCCGGGTTTAGCCGGAGATATTTCCATAACAACGTGGCCGTATTGCCCCCTGCCTCCGGTCTGCTTGGCATGTTTATAATTCTCCTCGACCGGACTTAGAATAGTTTCTCTGTAAGCTACTTTGGGTTGGCCAACAACAGCCTCTACACTGAACTCGTGTTTAAGACGGCCAACAATTATCTCAAGATGTAACTCTCCCATTCCGGAGATAATAGTTTCATCTGTTTCCTCATCCGTATGCACAGTAAAAGTCGGATCTTCTTCAGCTAACTTCAGCAGAGCTTTAGAAATCTTATCCTGGTCCGAACGGCTTTGAGGCTTAACGCTTATAGACATAACCGGCGCCGGAAATTCTATGGCTTCAAGTATAATCGGGTTATCAGGATCACACAAAGTGTCACCGGTAACCGTATGGTCAAAACCTATAGCCGCGGCTATATCTCCGGCATATATGTCCGGGCGGTTTTCACGCTGGTTAGCGTGCATCTGTAAAATCCGCCCCACTCTTTCTTTTTTATCTTTGTTAATATTTAGTATATACGAACCTGCTTCAAGTTTTCCCGAATAGACACGAAAGTAAACAAGCTTACCCATATGCGGGTCTGCTTGGACTTTAAAAGCAAGCGCTGAAAAAGAAGCGTTGTCATCAGCAGCCCTCTGAAGTTTCTTTTCCTTATCATCAGGTGCTATTCCTTCTACAGGAGGCTGGTCGGAAGGTGCCGGGAGATACCTCACTACAGCATCAAGCAGTCTTTGCACACCCTTATTTTTAAAAGCTGAACCGCAAAGTACCGGCACTATCTTATTGGCAATTGCACCTTTGCGTATAGCCCCGATCAATTCCTGTTCTTCGATTTTATCTTCGGATTCTAAATATTTTTCCATTAAAGAATCGTCCAGTTCCACGGCTTTTTCAACCATAAGGTGGTGATACTTCTTAGAAATTTCCAAATATTCCTGCGGAATTTCTTCAACATGGAAATTCTTACCCATAGATTCATCATCATAAATGTAAGCCTTCATCTCTAACAGGTCAATTATGCCCTGGAATTTGTCTTCGGCGCCTATGGGTATTTGCATGGGGATAACATTAGCACCCAGGTCTTTTTCCATATTACTTATAACACTAAAAAAGTCAGCCCCCACCCTGTCCATCTTGTTAACAAAGGCTATCTTGGGGACATTGTATTTGTCGGATTGGCGCCAGACAGTTTCTGACTGGGGCTCTACTCCGCCTACGGCACAGAATACGGCTACGGCCCCATCAAGGATACGCAGGCTTCTTTCTACTTCTACGGTAAAGTCCACGTGGCCGGGAG
>JAQUWY010000020.1 GCA_028692655.1 Candidatus Omnitrophota bacterium
CAGCAGAAGATTTAGCCCAACTTTCCGGTACTATTCCTTATGAAATCGTCAGCCGGCTCTCACTAAAAATACCGCGTATCTATAAATCCTAATCCTTTCAAAAATACTAAATTCTAAGCTCTAAATCATAGGCAAACTCAAAATAAGCTTTTAATTTTGGATTTTGTATTTAGGGTTTGTTTGTAATGCTCCCCCATTAGCTTAACGGGGAGCAGTATACGGGGAGCATTACATGTTTAGAATTTAGGATTTTGAATAGCTGTTATTTTTATCTTATCAAAAGCAGCCCCGTTATTCCTACAGTAAGGAAAAAAAGAGGCCCAAGCCAGGCGCTAAAAAAAGGCAGTATTAGCCCTGATTTTCCCAGGGCAACGCTAAAAGAAGAGATGGCATAATATATAAAGCCAAAGATAAAGCCTACCCCAAGAGAGGAAAGCGCAACCTTGCGTTTTTTTATTTCCAGAGCTATAGGCAGTACTCCTATTACAAGAAAAAGATGCGAAAAAGGTTCAGTTATTTTTTGGTTGTAGTCAATGATAAGGTTGGCCAAAGATTCTTTAGTATTTATCTTTTTTAAACTTTCTATTTCTTTTCCTAAAGCCTCAAGGGAAGAAAATTGGGAAAACATGCTTTTCTTGAATATTAATTCGTTTGGTTTTTCCTGAAGGTCTATCTTTCTCGTTTCCCAGTTAGACGGGATTCCGGTTATGGTTCCGTCTTTATTCAAGTCATAAACTACAACATTTTTTCCTATCCAGAAACCATATTCATAGATAATGCTTTTGCACAATACTTGCTGGATGATGTTTCTATTTTCGTCTTGTTTGAATATTTTTACATTTTCAAGTGTTTTGCTTTTGGGAAGAAACTTTCCCACAAAAAATATCATATTGTTAGAAGTAAAAGCCAGGTTTTTTTCTTCTGCTGCAGAGGAGAGGTTTTCTTTGATGAATTTAGATTTGATGTCCTCAACTTTTTTTTGAGAAACCATTAAGCTTTTTTCCTGGAGAAAGAACAGGGCTGTTGAAACGAACAAGGCAAAAAATATAATAGGGGCGGCAATGCGGATTAGGCTTAGTCCCGAGGAACGTATGCTGATGACTTCGTTGTTTTTATTCAGTTCTCCAAAAGTATAAAGAGTGCTGATTAAAAGAGATAGAGGGCTGACTCTTAAGATTATAAGCGGTAGAGAGTAAAAATAATATTGCAGAAGCACTCCTGCAGACGGGGCTGTTTTTAATATATCGGAAAGATTGGTGAATATATCTACTATAAAATATAATCCTATGAAAGTTAGAAGGATAAATAGATAACTCCGAGCTACGCGTTTTAATATGTATTTATCGAGAATGCGCATATTTAAAAATTAGACATATGCCGATTGCCATGATCAGTATATTGGGCAGCCACATCCCCAACCAGGGGAAGATCAAGCGTCGGCTTATGAGGGTTTCTCCCAAAATGAACAGGAGGTAGTATATACCGGCTGAGAAAAAAGCAATTCCGAAATTTATCGATTTTTCACGATGCTTGACCACAAGGGATATCCCAAAACCCAAAAGGACAAATGTTATGACAGAAAATGAAAAACTTATCCTTTTATGAAATTCTCCGATTAATTCCAGGGGAGCGTCTTCCTTTTTTGGGTCTATGCCCATTTTTTTTAAATAATTTCTTTTTTGTTGGATTTCCTGCAGTCTCATATCAGCAGGTTTTTTATTGACTTTGACTTCTTTTTGTTCCTGGATAGGGATGTCCATGAAAAATACTTTGAAATTCAAACGATAAAGTTCAGCCTTATCCTTGGAAACAGTTTCATCCCTGAAGCCTTCTTCCAGCTTTATTTTTAGAGTATTGCCTTCTACAATGAATTCTCCTTGTTTGGCAAACATTACTTTGCTTATGCCTTGTTGTTCGTCAACTTCATAAATGAAGACATTTTTAAGCTTATTTTCATTTTTGTCGGAAACGTAAAGAATGTAATTCTGAAAGTTTTCAAGAAATACCCCGGGTTCGATTAAGGCCGATATATTTTTAGAATAAATATTTTTAATCTGACTGCGGTAGCGGTAGTGGAAGGAAGGGATTATTCTATCATTTAATATAAACAGGAGTAGGGAAAAAATAAATCCCAGTATAAGAAAAATATTAAGTATTTTTATCAGAGATATTCCGGCGACTCGTATCGCTATTATTTCGTTATCAGCTATCAATCTTCCCATTGCCAGCATAATACCCAGTAAAAAGGAAAGAGGGATTGTAAAACGTAATAGCAGAGGTATGAAGAAAGAGAATATTTTTAAAGCATCAACAATGTTGACACCCTTTCTTATTACCATATCCGATATTTTCATCATTTGGCCCATAAACATAACCAGAGTTAGAATCAGAAGGGAGAAAATGAATACGGTTACAAAGTCTTTAAGGATGTATGTGCGCAGAATTTTCATTTTTTTCTCAATGCTATAATTGCCATATTGTTTTTGCTACCGTTACGGCAGTGACTGTTTTTGCACCCTTAGCCTTGAGCTCTCGGCTGCAGGAAGAAGCTGTTGCTCCTGTGGTGAGAATATCATCTACGAGGATTATTTTTTTATTGTGAACTTCTTTTTTCACTTTGAAAACGCCTTCTACATTTTTTTGCCTTTTTGCCACCGGGAGTTTTGTCTGTGAGGTTTTGGCACAAACAACTTGTATTATATCATTCTCCAGGGGAATTTTAAAATGATTTGATAATAATTCAGCCAGAAGAAAAGATTGATTATAGCCGCGTATTTTTTTAGTGTCAGGATGACAAGGCACGGGTGTTATCATATCGTATTCTCGGATGTTTATACCAGATGTGATGATTTGCCTGCACATGAGAGAAACGAAAAAATCTGCCAGATAATCGTAATGTCTATATTTAAAAAGTTGTAATAATTGGGATAAAGGTTCTTTGTAGGCGCAGGCACTTATGATTCTGTCACAGGCTGGCTTTACTTTTCGGCATTGCCTGCAGAGAGGCAGTTGCTTATTTATAAGCGGCAGTGAACAGCCGTGGCAAAGAGGGGCTTTTAGAAGGGTTATTTTTCTCAGGCACTTGCTGCATATGTAGCCTTCAAATATTTTATTATCACAGCAAAAGCATAGATTGGGAAATAACAAGTTTTTTAAGGCTTTAAGGTATGCTTTAAGCACAGGGGCATTCTAATCCGTTTAGCGGTTAATTGCAAGCCCGAATGGATTTCGTAAAACTCCGATTTTGGGGAATACATAAGATTATTAACTTCCGGGGTCGGTTTCTTAAGATTTATTATTTGGTAATAATTTATTTGTAGTATAATAAAAACAGAAATTTTATGCTCAAGACAGGAGGCAGAAGTAATGCTTTTATTGGGAATATTTTTTAGTTTTTTATACTGGATTGGAGCTTCGGCAATGAATATGTTTATTTTTGCCAGAGGCGACATCCTGGGGGAGATTCTTTCCCCCGGCAGTTTAGAGCTGGGTATCCGCTTGTTTGTGGTCTCTCTTATTATGGTAATGAGTTTTTATTTTAAGTTCGTTATTTCAATTAAGAAAAAAACAGATAATGAATTAGATAAAAAATATGGTTTTAGTAACGACGTTCTCGATACTTTGGGCGTTTTGGTGGTTGCCTGTGATTTACGAGGCCGGATAGTCAGATTTAACAAAGCAGCTGAAGATTTAAGCGGTTATTCATTACGCCAAGCCAGCGGCCAGTATATCTGGAAGTTGTTGACTTCCGATAGCGACTCAAAAGCTTTAAAGAACGCTTTTAGTAATATTCAAAAACATTCTTTTCCCGCCAAACATGAAAATTCATGGTTGGCTAAAAATAAACAGCAATTTTTAATAAAATGGGTAAATACTGTTTTTAGAGATGAATCTCAAAATATTAGGTATATTTTGAGCGTGGGCGTAGATGTCACGGAGTATCAGCATAATAAGCAAGCCCTTCAAAGTTCTAATAATAAATATAAAGACCTAATTGACAATATGGCCGTAGGAATTTCTTTGGTTTCGCGTGACCGGCGTATGATTTATGCTAATAAACAGATGCAAAAGTGGTTCCCCGAAAATGATATTGCCGGCAGATCAATTTGCCATGATATTTTCAGTGATTATTCGGATAAATCTTGCCACATATGCCCAACTTGCCGGACGTTAGAGGACGGCCAGGTCCATGAATCGGTAATGAATGTTGTTATAGATTCCAAGAGCCGAGTTTTTAAGGTAGTATCTTTTCCGGTAACGGACAATAACAATAAAGTGGCGGCTGCAGTCGAAACAGTCGAAGATTTTACTAAAATCAATAAACAAGAGCAGGAAATAAGGCACAATTATCTTGCTCAAGCAGTCATCAACTCTCTCCTTCGGTTTTCCCTCGAAAACATCACCTTGGAAGGTTTTCTTAAATGTTCCCTGAGCATTATTCTTTCTACTCCCGGATTTTCTTCTGAATCTCTGGGGGCTATATATTTAATCGGAGATGATCCTGACATCCTGGATATGAAAGCTCAAAGCAATCTTCCGGAGGCTATAAAGAAAGGATACCAGCAGATTCCTTTTAACAAACAGCTTTATAGTAATGCAGTTACCTTTAATATTTTAAGTGTGACTGAGGCTTCCAGGAGCCGCCAGCCGGTTCAGGAAAAAACTTTTGCTTATTATAGTGCCCCGGTTCTGTACGCCGGGAATATATTAGGTGTTATAAATATATATTTTAACGAGGAACACAAACGGGACAAAAGAGAGGAGGAATTCTTAACTGCTATCGCTAATACTTTAGCCGGGGTAATCCACCGCAAGATTACTGAAGAGCGGTTAGGAAAGATTAATGAATGCTTTGTTAATCTGGGGATTAATGTTCAGGATAATATAAGGCATTTGGTTGATTTATGCGGAGCTGTAGTAGAAGCAGCGGTAGTTATCTACGGGCGTATTAACCTTGACAGTGGCAGGTTTGATATTGCTGCCAAGAGAGGCTCCTGCTGCAGCGACCATGATATGCTCAAATTATACGAAAATACCTGCCGCAAGATAATAGATAAAGCCAAAGCTGGTTCTTCCCAAGAGTCAACGGAAAGCTTAATCCATCAGGAAATTTTTGACTTAAATGGCAAAACTTATTTTTGTATTGCCCAAAAAGTAGAGTGCCGGGGTGTTTGTAAAGGAGTATTGGCTGTTTTTTGCCGCAGTGACTGCAGTCTTAAAGGTGATGATAAGAAGTTTTTGGGTATAATATCTTCGGCTATAAGCATAGAAGAGGAGAGGCTAAGAGAAAACCAGGAGTTAAGTGAGGCTTATGATAAACTAAAAAAAGCCCAGAATGGCCTAGTGCAATCAGAGAAGTTAGCAGCCTTGGGAAGATTTTCTTCCGGCATGGCGCATGAGGTAAAGAATCCCTTGGGTATTATATTGGGGGGGATAGAGTATCTGGATAAAAAGCTTGAATCAGCAGATGAAGATGTCAGGATGGCTATAGGTAAAATCAAAGAGTCTACTTTAAGAGCCGATATAATAATACGCAATTTGCTAAAATTTGCTATGCCTTCAGAAATAAAAACTGAGAATGTACGGCCGGATCAACTTGTTGATGAAACAATAGCATTGCTTAAGTACAGAACAGCCTTGATAAATATAAACATGAAAACAGAATTCTCTAAAGATGACGTAATCGTCTCGGTTGATAAGAACCAGATACAGCAGGTTTTATTTAATCTTATAGTCAATGCGGTTGATGCTATGCCTAGGGGCGGACAGATCAAGGTTAAAGTTTATAAAGCGTTGATGAATGAATCATTCGGCGATAAGCCGGTTTGTGTTATCGAAGTGGCAGATACTGGTTTAGGCATTTCACAGGATCATTTGTCCAAGCTTTTTGAACCGTTTTTCACTACCAAACGGGATAAAAAAGGGACCGGTTTAGGCCTGTCTATTTCGAAAATAATAGTTGAAAATCATAAAGGGCTGCTTTCAATTGAAAGCCAGGAAGCCAAAGGTACAACTGTAAAAATAATCTTACCCTTGGCAGATAGAGGCGCTTGACATCAATCAAGGTAATGGTATTATCAAAGACAGGTATGGTTTTTGGTTCCGAAAAAGCTAAACGTAATAAGGAAAGGGAAAAAGTTATATCTAAGGAGGCGGCCGATGCGCAAAGTGCTTATAATTGACGATGAAGAGGATCTGACATTTTTTGTAAAAGCTAATTTGGAATTAAGTGGCAACTATGAAGTAGTGATTGCCAACAGAGGTAAAGATGGCATAAAGTCTGCTTCCCGTCATAAACCGGATATTATACTTCTTGATATTATGATGCCGCAGATGGATGGATTCCAGGTTTTAGAAAAGCTTAAGAAAAATCCCAAGACTGTGGCTATACCGGTAATTATGTTGTCTGCCAAAGCTGATGATGATTCAAAGCTCAAAGCAGCCGGGCTTTACAATGAAGGTTACCTTGTTAAACCGGTACAGATAGACAATCTCAAAGCGAAGATAGACCAGGTTTTAGAGAGGAGAAATCCGGATTAACTAAGACAACTGGGACCGAATATAGTCTCTGCATACCGCGAAGAAAGATTTAAATACTCACAATTCTCATTCAGGCTGTCTATCCTGGAAACAATAATTTTCATATAGCAGATGAATTATCTTTTTTCCTATTATACTGTATCAGGATATTCTTTATTTGTTTTGGCTGTGTCCCTGCTTCCGGTAAGGGCTCCCGAGCAACTAAATTTTATTTTTGCCGATAAATTTTCGCATTTGATTATGTATGGCCTGTTTTCTTTTTTGCTTATAAACCTTTTGCATATAAAAAGAAAAGTTAATCCCTGGGCCAAGAGTTTTTTATTCATATTTTGTTTCGGTTCAGTCATAGAAGTGATACAGCATTTTCTGCCTTTCCGGGATTTTGAAATCTGGGATATAGTCTTTAATGTTATTGGTTGGTTCCTGGGTTGTTTTTTAATAGTTGTGCCTAATCATTACTTGAAAAATGAATGAAAATAAAAAAAATAAAGCTTTTCGGGTAGTATTTGAAGACGATTATATTATTGTTGTTGATAAGGTTGCTAAAATTTTGGTTCAGCCGGCTCCGGGCAACGATAAGCTTACGTTAAATGCACTCCTTGAGAAATATGCCGGCCGCAGGCTTTTCCCTTGTCACAGGCTGGACAGAGAAACTACAGGGTTGATTATGTATGCCAAGCTGTCGGATATCCAGGCTAATATCGCCCGCCAGTTTGCCAGCGGAGAAATTATCAAGAAGTACATCGCTTTCATAAAACAGGGTCCGTTAAAGAAAAGAGGTGTCTTTGAAGGTGCCATAATTGACCGTCAGGGTAAAACTTTCGGTGAGAAACCTAAGCAAGCCCGGACATTGTACAGGATAGTCGAGAAACTTCAGGGTTTCAACGTGATTGAGCTCAAGCCCCTAACAGGAAGGACCAACCAATTAAGGATACAATTAGCTAAAGCCGGCTGCCCTATACTTGGAGAAACAAAATATGCTTTTCGCAGAGATTTCTCAGTACGTTTCAAGCGCCTGGGGCTGCATGCTTTTTATCTAAGTTTTATTCACCCTGTTAGCAAAGATAGGGTAGAGGTGAAAATAGGCTTGGCCCAGGATATGAAAAGGTTCCTAAGTGAGGCAACAACTTTCCAAGACGGAAGGCGCAGGAAAGTTGTGTAGCAGAACTTACCCCGCCCTTTTGAGAGGGACGGCAGTAGCATTGTAACCCGCCAAAAAGGCGGGGTTTAATTCGCCCAAACGACTTATGTTCACTTACTTCATTCGCTCCATAAGTCGTAGGCTCATTAAAGGAGGTGCGTATGTTGTTGGGTATTATCTTTATTTTAGCGGGTATCCTGATAATTATTTATCCAGCTTTACTTTCCCTAATAGTGGGTTTTGTTATGGTCTTTGCGGGTTTGTCTTTCCTTTATATGGGGCATAGTTTTAAAAAGGCTTCCCGTAAATTTGATGATCCTTTTATTAATTTTTTCTTCCGGCTTTAGGCATGATATAATACATATTATGCATACAATAACAAAAAAGATATACTATTACGATACGGATTCCGGCGGTGTTGTTTATTACGCCAATTATCTTAAATATTTTGAGGAGGCAAGGACAGAGTTTTTTGTCTCCTTGGGCTTTGACATTAAAGCGCTATCCCGGCAGGGATTCCTTTTTGTGGTCAAAAGCGTTAATATCGAATATCTAAAACCCGGAAAATATGGAGATAAACTCTTAATTGAAAGTTGGGCGCTAAAAGTGAGAAACGTTTCTATAGATTTTGAGCAGGTTGTAAAAAGAGGCGACGAACATCTGGCTAAAGCGGTTACGCGTTTAGTCTGCGTGGGAAGTGATTTTCGCCCCAGAGCTATGCCTCAGGAGTTATCATGCCGCCTGGAAAATTCGGGTATTGCATAAAGGATAAGGTTTCAGGAAAAATCATAAGCCGCCAAGCTAGAGTAGCTGACAACTTTTACCGCAGGTTTATGGGGCTTATGTTTAGGAACGCCATAAGGGAAGAAGAGGCTCTTATTTTTTATCACGCGCCTTCTATACATACCTTTTTCATGAAGTTTCCTATTGACGTGGTTTTCTTGAATAAGAATATGAAGGTGATAAGAATTGCGAAGTCACTTCGGCCTTGGAAAGCAGTTACCTGTCTGGGTTCTTATGTGGCTCTTGAATTCGCGGCTGATACTGCTTCCCGATGCCATATCAAAGAGGGTGACACTATTGATATAACTGCCTTTGAGCCCTGAACTTCCAGCTTTGCCTGATAGGCTTAATTATATTGACGCAACAAGCATTTTAGTTTATTATATCACTAACCTAAACGGGGCATATTTGATTGGTGCTGCCTCAAAGTTGTTCCCCATAAAAGGGCCAAAAAAAAGGAATGTAGATGAGTTTAAAGGTTTTAAATCATAAGGTTAAGACGGCAGTGATAGGCGCCACAGGATTCACCGGCGAGAAGCTCGTGGAGATTTTGCTTAAACATCCCGGGGTGGATTTAACCTACCTTGCTTCTCGTACACCAAAACCTGTTGCTTACAGCAAGTTTTTTGGCCGGTTTCGCAAAAAAACCAACTTATTTTGTGAGCCTCTTGATATTAAAAAAGCTGCAAAAAAAAGCGAGTTTCTTTTTGTATCTTTACCTCATACCGCCTCTATGGAGTATATTCCGTATCTTATTATGCAAGGGAAGAAAGTCGTAGACCTTTCAGCCGATTACCGTATAAAAAAGGCGTCAAATTACAAAAAATATTACCATAAGGCGCATAAAGATAAAGTCAACTTAAAAAAAGCTGTTTACGGCTTAAGTGAGATATTTAAGGATAAAATAAAAAAGGCTAAACTCATTGCTAATCCGGGTTGTTATCCGACATCGGTTATCCTGGGGCTTTATCCTTTTCTGAAGGATGGCCTCATCAAGGGGGAGGTTATAGTAGACTCTAAGTCATCCATCACCGGAGCCGGCAGAAAAGCCGTTATTGAATATCATTACTCAAATATTGCCAATAACTTTTGGGCTTATAAGCCTTTTGTGCATCAGCATGTTCCGGAGATAGAAGCTATTTTAAAAGAAGCCTGCGGCCATGCATTTGGCCTGCTTTTTTCACCCCATGTTGCGGGAATCGAGGCGGGGATATATTCAACTATCTATGTACCGTTAAAGAAAAAAATATCCCGGGAAACGGTTAAAAAAATATATGACAGTTATTATCGTGATTGCCCTTTTGTGCGGGTTTCGCAAGACCTGCCGAAATTAAAGGAAGTTATCGGGACAAACTTTTGCGATATCGGGTTCGCGATTTCTCCTGATAGCAGGTATTGCATGGTGGTTTCCTGTATAGATAATCTAATTAAAGGCGCTGCCGGAAGCGCTGTGCAAAATATGAATATAATGCAGGGCTGGCCCGAAACGCTGGGGTTGTTGTAGGTAAAAATGAAAATACCGGAAGGGTTTCTTTTTTCAGCCGTCAATTGCGGTATAAAAAACAAAAAACCTGATCTAGGGTTGATTTACTGCAGTAATTCCTGTCAGGGGCTGGGAGTTTTTACGTCTAACGTCAATCCTTCTTATTCGGTTACTTTGAGCCGGCAGAATATAAATAACCCCATAAAAGCGATTTTGGTTAATAGTGGAAATGCTAATTGCTACTCTCATTCGCGGGGATTAAAAGATACCGGAGACATTGTATCTGAGCTGGCTAAAAGAATAGGCACTGTAAGTGAGAATATTCTCATTGCTTCTACCGGCATAATAGGCAAAAAACTGCCTAAAGAAAAGATAATAAAAAGCCTTTCGAAATTAATAAAAGGTTTGAGCAAAAATAGCGATGGATTTTCTCAAAGTATTCTTACCACTGATACTTTTAGCAAAAAGCTTTCTACGAGCTTAGAATTAAGTTCAGGCAAAGGGAGTATTTGCGGGTTTGCCAAGGGGGCTGGAATGATTTGCCCTAATATGGCCACTATGCTCGGATTTATCCTTACTGATTTCTATCTGCCCCGCGGCGCATACAAGAAGATTATAGACCGGGCGGTAGAAGAAAGTTTTAATTCTATCAGTATAGATGGCTGTATGAGCACAAATGATACGGTATTTTTTATTTCCAGTAAAAAAGTTTTATTGAAGAATAAGAAGGATACTGATTTGTTTTCCCTTAAACTCAAAGAAGTATGCCTTGGTTTGGCTCAAATGATAGTCAAAGATGCCGAAGGGGCGACAAAATTCATAGAGATAGAGATAAAAGGAGCCGGGAGTTGTTTGGAGGCAAAAAAAGCAGGCATGTATTTAGCTAATTCTAATCTTTTTAAATGTGCACTTTATGGAGCAAATGCTAATTGGGGCAGGATTATTTCCGCGTTGGGCCATGCGGGCATAAGAGTCAAGGAGAACGTAGGGATTAAATTCAGTCCTTTAAAAAAAAATAAAATATTTATAAGCATAGACCTTAAAAGAGGCAAGAGTTCCTGGAAAGTTTATACCAGTGACCTTACCCCCGAATATGTTAAGATTAATGCCGAGTATAGTTGAAAACACGGAGATATACAAATAGAAAACGGATAAACACGGATTAAAAATATCTGTGAAAATCCGTGTATAAGCGGAGCAAATAATGGTGCAAGAAGCAATAAAAAAAGCCGACGTTTTGATTGAGGCTCTTCCTTATATAAAGAAGTTTCATAAAAAGGTATTCGTTATTAAATACGGAGGCTCAATTCTAAGTGAGGAAAGAGTGCGGAAATGTGTTTTAGAAGATATAGCTTTTTTACGTTTTGCCGGAATAAGGCCGATTATAGTCCATGGAGGCGGCCCGAATATTACCGAACGTCTCAGGCAATACAAAGTTACGGCTAAATTTGTCAATGGCATGAGGGTTACTGATGAATTCACCTTAAAGGTGGTTGCTGAAGAGCTTGATAAATTAAATGATTTGATATCTTCGGAAATAGCAGAGCATGGAGTAAAAGCTATAGGATTTAAATATAAAGACAATATACTAAAAGCAGTCAAGAAGGAAAACGAAATAGACTTAGGTTTTGTAGGGGATGTTTCTGGTTTTGATAACGCGGCCTTGCAGAGATCTTTGGAAGAAGGCGTACCGGTTGTTTGTCCTATGGGAATATCAAATGAAGGAAAAAGATTTAATATCAATGCCGACGATGTAGCTTTTTTTATGGCCTCTGCCCTTAAGGCTGAAAAGTTAGTCCTTTTAACTAATGTTTTAGGGGTGATGAGGAATCCGAAGGATGAGCATTCTTTGATTTCTACTATAACCGTTGATGGGGTTCAGGAGCTCATTGATGATAAAATAATAGAGGAAGGCATGGTGCCTAAGGTAAAAGCTGCTGCCAATGCTATTCGTTCCGGAGTAGGCAAAGCTCACATTGTTGACGCTAAGATTCCTCATGCTCTTTTACTGGAAATATTTACCGACCAGGGAGTTAGTACGGAAATAGTTAAATAAAGCCCGGTTAACTTGGTGAGATAAATCTTATGGTAGTCCAATATGGATATTAAACAACTTTACAAAAAATACTCATTAAATACATATACCCGTCTGGGGCCTGTTTTTCTTAAAGGCAAGGGCAGTTTTCTTTGGGACCAAAACCGCCGTCGTTATCTGGACTTATTTCCTGGCTGGGGGGTTTCTATATTAGGGCATAGCCACCCGCGATTGGCAAAAATCATTGCCCGGCAGGCAAAGTGCCTTATACATCTTCCCAATAATCTTTTTTCTGTCGAGCAAGCGCTTCTGGCGAAAAAAATCGTAGATAAGAGTTTTCCAGCTAAAGTTTTTTTTGCTAATTCCGGGGCAGAAGCGGTTGAAGGCGCGGTTAAACTCAGCCGTCTTTTCGGTAAAGGCAGCCGTTATGAGGTTATTACTATGAAAAATTCTTTTCATGGCAGAACCTTTGGGGCTCTTTCTGCTACGGGGCAGAAGAAGTATAAAGAAGTGTTTAAGCCCTTGGTTCCAGGGTTTAAAGAAGCGCGCTTTAATGATTTTTGTGATTTTAAGAGAAAAGTAACTGCTAAAACAGCTGCGGTTATGCTGGAATTGATACAAGGCGAAGGCGGAGTAAATGTTGCTGATAAAGATTACGTTCAAAAACTTTACGCTTACTGCAAAGCTAAAAATATCCTTTTAATCATAGATGAAGTTCAGACCGGCATGGCCAGGACAGGTAAACTTTTTTGTTATCAAAATTACGGGATCATGCCCGATATTATGATTTTGTCTAAAGGCTTGGGAGCAGGGGTTCCTATCTCTGCGATAGTGGTAAGCAATAGAATATCCGGGTTGATAAAGCCGGGTATGCATGCTTCGACTTTTGGAGGTTCACCTCTTATCTGCCGGGTTTGCCGGGAAGTCTTTGATATAATTGAAATGGATGGTATTATACTCAAAACTGTAAAATCAGGAAAGTATTTGAATGAAAGGCTGCAGGCGCTTAAGAGTAAATTTTCTTTCATAAAACAGATACGCATAAAAGGGCTTATGGCAGGTATAGAATTGGACATAGAGTCTCTGCCTGTTTTTAAAAAATGCCTGGAAAAAAAACTAATTGTAAATTCTACTCACGGTAACGTAATAAGAATTATGCCTGCTTTAAATATTGAACAAAATAATCTCACTCAGGGCATAGACATTTTTGAAGAAGCACTCAAGAGGTTTTGACTATGGATAACTTTATAGCCTTAAAGAATTTTTCAGCTGAACAAATTAATGATTTGGTAGAGCTGGCTTTGAAGATAAAAAGAAGCCCGGCTGATTATCAGACCGCGCTTAAGGGTAAATATGCCGGTTTGCTGTTCGAGAAACCATCCCTTAGGACAAAGACCGCCTTTTACGTAGGTTCTTTACAATTGGGGGCTCAGCCCGTATATTATGCTCCTCAAGAAATAAAACTTGGCCAGCGGGAAGAGGTCAAGGATGCGGCCCGTACTTTTTCTAAATATCTCGATGTAGTAGTCTTAAGAACTTCTTCTCATGCGATTTTAGAGGAATTCTCAAAATTTTCTTCCATTCCGGTTGTCAATGCTTTAAGCGACTTGCTGCATCCTTCTCAGGCGATAGCCGATATTCTTACTATACGCGAGTTAAAAAAGGATATAAGAAAAATCAAAGTTGCTTATGCCGGAGACGGCAATAATGTCTGCAATTCTTTAATATATGCTTTTTCTATTTTAGGCGGCAATCTTAATTTGGCGATCCCGGCTCGCTATAAGCCCCGGGAAACTGTTTTAAAAGAGGCTTTGGCAAAAAGCGCTTCTTCAGGAGCACATATAGAATTTGTACCGTCGTTAAAAGAGGCAGTTTGCGGAGCAGACATCATTTATACTGATGTTTGGACTTCTATGGGCAAAGAATCTGAACGTAAAATAAGAAAAAAATATTTTAAAAGCTTTCAGATAAATGATACAATTTTAAAGCTTGCTAAAAACGATGTGGCCGTTATGCATTGTCTTCCGGCCCATCGGGGGGAAGAGATAACAGACTCTGTTATTGATGGGGATAATTCTGTTGTGTTTCTGCAGGCTGAAAACCGTTTGCATGCGGCAAAGGCTATATTGTTTTCTCTTTTAAAGAAGTGATTGTATAATTTTCAGAAAATGGAGTTTTTATGAAGAAAATAGTCCTGGCATATTCCGGAGGCTTAGATACTTCTTGCTGTGTGAAATGGCTGCAGGATAAAGGGTTTGAAGTTATATGTTTTTCCGCTAACCTGGGGAGTGAGTTCCTGCCTTCCCAGCTTAGGAATATGTCAAAGCGCAGTGGTGTTAAAAAAATTTACGTACAAGACTTAAGGAAGGAATTCGCACGGGATTATATCCTGGCTTCCCTTAAAGCCGGTGCCGTATATCAGGGAAAGTATCTTTTAAGCACAGCTTTGGGCAGGCCTCTGATAGCCCGGCATTTAGTTGAGGTTGCCAGGAAAGAGAAAGCTTCTTACATTGCTCACGGTTGTACTGCCAAGGGTAATGATCAGGTAAGGCTGGAGATAGCAGTTAAGGCCTTAAATCCAAAACTCAAGATTATCGCTCCCTTAAGACAATGGGACTTGACTTCACGTGATTCAGAAATTGCTTATGCCTTGAAAAATAATTTACCCATCAAGGCTACTCGGGAGAAGATTTACAGTATTGACAAGAATATATGGGGGGTAAGTATAGAAGCTGGTTTCCTTGAAGACTTAGAAAATGAGCCCAAGAAGGATGCTTTTATTATGACTAGAAGCTGGCAGGAAGCTCCTGCTGTAGCTGAGCAGATAAGCATTGGTTTTGAGAAAGGGTGCCCGATATCTTTAGGTGGAAAGAGAATGGAATTAACCAGCCTTATTGAGAAACTGAATAAAATAGGCGGCCGGCATTGTATAGGCCGCACTGATATTGTTGAAGACAGAACAGTAGGGATTAAATCCAGGGAAATATATGAGGCACCTGCGGCCTGGATATTACATCTGGCTCATAAGGAAATAGAAAGTGTAACTCTGGATAAGGAGACTTTGGCTTTTAAAGATATGGTGTCTCTTAAGTATGCTCAACTTATCTATCAGGGGCTATGGTTTTCTAAGATCAAGTCTGCCTTGGATGCTTTCATTGATAAGACCCAGGATAAAGTAAGCGGCAGCATAGGCTTGAAGCTTTATAAAGGTAACGTGATTGTTTCCAAACGAAGATGCCCGCATTCTCTTTATAAAAAAGAATTAGCTACTTACGGAGAAGGTGACCGTTTTAACAGGGACTGGGCCGAAGGATTCATAAATATATGGGGAATGCCGCATAGGGGGCAAAATAAAAAATAGGGGATGATATGAGCAAGAAGCTATGGGGCGGACGTTTCAAAAAAGAAGTAGATAAGGCTTTTTTTAAATTTCAAAAATCAATTCAGTATGATTATAAACTTGCTGAGTATGACATTTATCATTCCATTATACATGTTACTGCCCTGAAAGAGGCCGGAATAATAAACGCAGACGAAGCACGTAAGCTCATGTCTGCTTTAACCGGGATTTTTCGTGAAGTAAGAGACGAAAAATTTAAGCCTAATCTGGCCGCTGAAGATATTCATACGGATATACAGGACAGGGTTGAAAAAAAAGTAGGAAAATTAGCGCTGAAGCTGCACAGTTTACGTTCCCGTAATGACCAGGTTGTGTTTGATGAAAAATGGTATTGCTATAAGGAAGGCATTTATATTTTAAGCCTTATAAACGTTCTTCTTAATGCCTTGAATCATTTTGGTACCAGATACGGGAGTTTCTATATGCCGGGATACACTCATACCCAGAGAGCCCAAGTAGTTTCTTTTGTAAGCTACACCGGAGCTTTTTTTTGTATGCTCGAGAGAGATTTCGAAAGGCTTGACGCTTTCCTGAAACGTTCGTTTATATATATCGGATCAGGAGCCCTTGCTGGAAGTAGTATTCCCAAGGCAGCTTACAGCGAAGCTATAAAAAAGTTCTTAGGCAGTATGAAGCCTGAATTCAGGCATTCAAGGTCAGAAACTGTGAAGAATTCTCTGGATAATGTAGCCAGCCGAGACTTTATTATTGATTTTTTAAGTATTCTTTCTATGCTCCAGATGCATCTATCCAGGATGGCTGAGGATTTTATTATATTTTCTACCAAAGAGTATGGATTCTTTGATTTACCGGAAGAATTCTGCACAGGCTCTTCTCTTATGCCTCATAAAAAGAATCCTGATTTTTTAGAATTAGTAAGAGGCAACACCGGCAGGGTGTATGGTAATCTAGTAGCGGTTTTAACTACTATGAAAGGCCTGCCGCTTACTTATAATAGAGATATGCAATTGGACAAAGAGCCTCTTTTTTCTTCTACCGAGATAATTGAAGATGAATTAAAAATCATGGCTGAACTTATACAAAAAATAAATATCAATGAGGACAGGATACTTCAGGCCTTAGAAGACGAGGAGTTGTACTCTACGGAGCTTGTTGAATTTCTAGTGCATGAGGGAGTGCCGTTTGGCGAAGCACACTCTGTCATAGGTAAGCTTACCCGCTATGCTCAAGATAAGAAGCTTAAAATTAAAAGTATGCCGGACAAGAAACTACATTTTTTTCATAAAAAACTTAATCATAAGAATGTAAAAAAGATAATGAACCCGGAATACGCGGTTTTTTCAAAAAAGTCCCTATCCGCTCACGCAAGAACCGTCCCGAATACGCCTTCAAAGGCAAAATAAATTTTTATTATGCACCATTTCATTTTTAAGAATAGAGAGTTATATTGTGAGGGCTGTAAGGCCAAAGATTTGGCTAAAGAATACGGGACTCCTTTATATGTATATAGCCGCAGGACTTTAACCGAGCATTTTGATAAGATAAAAAAAGCCTTCCGGTCGATAAAGCCTGTTATATGTTATTCAGTAAAGGCCAATTCTAATTTAACCCTCCTTAAACTTATTGTAGCTGCCGGAGGCGGGCTTGATATTGTTTCTGGCGGAGAGCTCTATAGGGCAAAAAAAGTAAAATGTCCCCCTGAAAGAATAGTCTATGCTTCAGTGGGTAAAACCGACCTTGAAATTCAAGAGGCAATATCTTACGGAATCCTGATGTTCAATGTCGAATCTACTCCGGAATTACACAACATCAACCGCATTGCTTCAAGACTAAACAAAAAAGTCCGGGTAGCGCTTCGTTTTAACCCGGATGTTAAACCGAAAACGCATTCCTATATAATCACCGGTAAAAAAGAAACTAAATTCGGTATGGATTCGGAAACTTTAAAAAATATTTTTCTGGAACAATATAATTACCCCAATATTAAATTGGCCGGAATTCATATGCATATCGGTTCTCAAATTTCTCAGGCAGGCCCTTTTATCAAAGCCATCGGGAAAGTAAAAAAGATAATAACCCAGTTAAGGCAAAAAGGCATTATAATTTCTTATCTGAATATAGGAGGCGGCTTGGGTATAGTGTACAATAAAGAAAAGCCTCAGACTGCCGGAGAATTTGCAAACAAAGTTTTGCCTTTGCTTAAAGGTTTAGATCTTAAGGTATTGCTTGAGCCGGGCCGGTTTATAGCCGGAAATTCCGGTATTTTTTTAACAAAAGTAATCTATGTTAAAAATACCCCGGTAAAAAAGTTTTTTATTGTCGACGGGGCTATGAATGATTTATTAAGGCCGTCACTTTACGGGGCATACCATGATGTTGTGACGGTAAATAAAAATCTAAAATCTAAAACCCAAAATCAAAAATTGGCCGATGTAGTCGGGCCGATTTGTGAGAGCGGAGATTTTCTGGCTAAGGACAGAAGCTTAGAAGCAAAGCAGGGGGATTATTTGGCAGTTATGGGAGCCGGGGCGTATGGTTTTAGCATGAGTTCAAATTATAATTCCCGCAGGCGCCCGGCAGAAGTTCTTGTGGACGGTAAGACGTCCTATATAGTGCGCAGGCGTGAAAGCTATCAGGATCTAACCGGCAATGAAGTAATACTAAAAAAATTATGAGTATGAAGAAAATAGATTTTGTTAAAATGCAGGCCTCTGGGAATGACTTCATTCTTATTGACAGGAGGCTAAAGCCCGGGGCAGCAAATATAAACTATAAATCTTTTGCGAAAAAATATTGCGAAAGAAAAATATCGATAGGCGCTGACGGTTTGCTGGTTATTGAATCTTCAGGCAAGGCAGAATTTAAAATGAGGATATTCAATGCCGATGGTTCAGAAGCCAAAATGTGCGGTAACGGGGCCCGGTGCGTGGCTTTTTGGGCGTTTGCTCGGCTTAAAAAAACGAATCTAAGCTTTGAAACCAAAGCCGGAATAATAGAGGCAAAATTAATAAAAGGTGAAGTGAGTATAAAAATGACTAAGCCCCGCGGATTAAAATTCGGCATACCCCTGGAGATTTCAGGGAAAAATATAAAGGTAAATTTCATTAATACAGGAGTCCCGCATACGGTAATCTTTGTTGAAGGCCTTAAAAATATAGACGTAGACAACTTAGGCCGGCAGGTGCGCTTTCATAAAAAATTTTCTCCGGCCGGCACCAACGTAGATTTTATTGAATCTTTAGGCTTTGAAACTATACGCATAAGAACCTACGAGAGGGGCGTAGAAGCTGAAACTTTAGCTTGCGGCACGGGTTCTGCAGCAAGCGCCATTGTTGCCGATTGTATTTTGCGCCCGGAAACAAAGGATTCTTGCCGTCAGATAAATGTGATAACAAAAAGCGGAGAAGCTTTAAGTGTTTTTTTTAAGCGTAAAGCTGGAAGAATCAATGATATTTGGCTCAAAGGTAAGGCTGCTATCGTATGCAGCGGACAAATATCTCAATAAGGCATAATGCCAGGGGGTTATATGTTGCAAGGAAGTATAGTTGCTTTAGTTACTCCTTTTAATGACGAGGGGATGGTGGATGAGCCGAAGTTAAAGGAGCTTATCAATTGGCAGATTGAAAAAGGTACTGACGGGATATTAGTTTGCGGCACAACCGGAGAAAGCGCTACCTTGTCTCATGCGGAACATCGCAAGATAGTTGAATTAGCAGTTGGAGCTGTTAAGGGGAAAATTCCGCTGGTTGCCGGCTGTGGTTCTAATTCTACCCGGGAAGCTTTAGAGCTTACCGAATATGCTAAAGAAGTGGGAGCTGATTATGCCCTTGTGATTACGCCTTATTACAATAAACCTACCCAGGAAGGCCTCTATCGCCATTTTAGAAAAATATCTGACAGCGTTGATATACCAATTATCATCTACAACGTTCCTTCTCGTACAGGGAGCAATATTTTGCCAGAAACTGTTCTTAGGATATATAACGATTGCCGTAATGTTATAGGGATTAAAGAGGCCAGCGGCTGTTTGGATCAAATTTCGAAAATTATGTCTTTGGTGGATGAAAAATTTATACTTTTATCCGGAAGTGATGAAATAACTTTGCCGATACTTTCTGTGGGAGCAAGAGGAGTGATTTCGGTTGTTGCCAACATTCTTCCTGCCTTAACACATGAACTGGTGTCGGTTTTTTTGTCAGGGGATATCCAGGGTGCTCGTAAGATTCAATTAGAGCTTTATGAGATAATTAAAGTCCTCTTTATTGAAACTAACCCCATACCGGTAAAAACTGCATTAGAAAGCATGGGCATGATAAAAGCTAATTTACGTTTGCCTCTCTGTTCTATGAATGAACCAAATTCCAATAAGCTTAAGGAAGTTCTAAAGAAGTATAAGTTAATTGATTAAACCACAAACTAAAATGATTAATCTAGGCATAAACGGCGCAAGAGGAAAAATCGGCCAGAGAATAATGTCTCTGGCATTAGCCGATTCCAATTATGGAGTTTCTTTTGGATTGGAAAGGCAAGGGCATCCGGAGATAGGCAAAACTATTTCCGGGGTTGTGATCACTGATGACTGTGAAAAAATATCTGACTGCGAATGTTTCGTTGATTTTACCTGCCCGGCGGCGACTCTAAACTGTTTATCTTATTTGGTTAAATACGATAAGCCAGTTGTGATAGGCACTACCGGTTTTGATGAAGAAGGCCGCAATAGGATTGCTGAGGCTTCAAAAAATATACCGATTGTTTTTTCTCCCAATATGAGCGTTGGAGTCAATGTTTTGTTTAAGCTTTTATTGCAAGCCTCCGAGATTTTAAAAGGTTACAGAGTAAGCATTGAAGAGGCTCATCATGTCCACAAAAAAGATGCACCTTCCGGGACAGCAAAGGAAATAGCCAGGATTATCAATAGCAAGGGGCTTAGCGTTAAACCGGAAAGCATAAAGTCTATTCGGGAGGATGAAATTATCGGAGACCATAAAATAATCTTCAAAAGTGACGTTGACAGCCTGGAGTTATGTCATTCGGCTAAAACACGTGATATCTTTGTCCAGGGGGCTCTGGTTGCCTGCTCTTGGGTAAAAGACAAATGTCCGGGGCTATATTCAATGGACAATGTCCTTTCACAACGTATCTCCAAAGTTTAAAGGTAAGTGGTAAAGACAGGGGTAAACGCTTAAGAATAATTAAAAGGTTGTGTAATGTTATGGAAAAGGCAGAATTTTCACAGAGACTCAAAAAGTTTCCTCCCTATCTTTTTGCTGAAATCGATAAGAAAAAAAGCCATCTTAAAGCTAAAGGTGTAGATTTTCTTGATTTAAGTATAGGGGACCCTGACATACCGGCTCCTAAAAAAGTAGTAGAAGCGCTTTGCACCGGGGCAAGCCTTAAAAATAACCAGAAGTATGCTCTGGATCAAGGTAACCCCGCCTTGCGCATCAGCATACAAAAATGGTTCAAAAAAAGGTTTGCAGTAAACTTGGATGCCAACAGGCAGATATTGCCTTTGCTGGGTTCAAAAGAAGGCTTGGTGCATTTTCCATTAGCTTTTGTCAATAAAGGAGATTACGTTATTATACCTTCCCCCGGCTATCCCGGATACAGGGGTGCAGCGCTTTTTTCCGGGGCTAAGATTCACGAAATGCCGCTTTTGGCGGAGAATAATTTCTTACCCAATTTCTCAGCCATACCTTTGACAATAAAAAATAAAGCGAAAATAATTTATTTGAATTACCCTAATAATCCTACTACGGCCTTAGCTTCTCTTGATTTTTTAAAGGAAACCGTTAAATTTTGTTCACGTTACGGCATTATTATTGCTTATGATAACGCTTATTCCGAAATATACTTTGATAAAAAACCGCATAGTATACTTGAAATTAAAGGTTCACAAGAGATTGCTATAGAGTTTCATTCCTTTTCAAAAACGTTTTGTATGACCGGTTTTCGTATTGGCTGGGCCGCGGGAAACGAGAAGCTTCTGGCAGGTTTACTTAAGGTCAAAACTAATATTGATTCAGGCATTTTTGGGGCTGTGCAGGAAGCCGGCCGGGTTGCTTTGGATGAATGTGGAAGCTACATAGAAAATATGCGTGGAATTTTTAACCGCAGGCGTAAAATTTTTCTTCGGGGCATGGTGAAGGCCGGATTTAATGATATTTATGCCGACTCAACATTCTATGTTTGGGCGAGAATCCCTTCCTCTTACAAGTCTTCTATGGAATTTACCGAATATCTTATTACTAAGAAGGGTATTGTTGCTACTCCTGGAGCCGGTTTCGGAAAATATGGTGAGGGTTTTGTAAGATTTGCTTTGACTGTCGGAGAAGATAAGCTTAACAAGGTTTTTGACAAGTAATATGCTTGGTTAAATCCATATGCTTAAGGTTATTCGAGGAGATTTATGAAAAAATGTGCACTTTTTTTTATTTTCAGTTTAGTTATCTTTAAATGTATGGCTCTGGAAATAAAAAGTGATGTTTTTGATAATGGGGGATATCTTCCTGACAGGTATACTCCCAGCGCTCAGAATTTTTCTCCTTTGCTTTTCTGGAGTGACGTTCCGGCAAATACGGAAAGTTTTGCGCTTATCTGTGAAGATCCGGACGCGCCATTTAAAGTGTGTGTTCATTGGGTGTTGTATGACATACCAAAGGAAACCTCTGTGCTTAAAGAAAATATCAGCGATCAGGATCTGGCTGATTTAGGGATTAAAAAAGGGACCAACGATTTTGGTAAAATTGGATACCAGGGGCCTTGTCCGCCTCAAGGTAAATCTCATAAATATATTTTTAAACTGTATGCTTTAGATAAGGCCATCGGTTTAGGCGAAGGGGCAAATAAAAAAGATGTTATTGAAGCTATTCAGGGGCATATTTTAGCTGAAGCCAAAACAACCGCCATATACCAAAAACCGAAAGATTCACAGCAATAAAGCGCGGCCCGCAGAACGCGTTTAGACAAAGCTTTAAGCTTTTATAGCCGTCTACATTAAAGTACTTCTACAACAAGAAAGGAGGCCGATATGGCAAAGATTAAAAAAGTTCTAGCAAGAGAAATTCTTGATTCACGAGGCAATCCCACTGTTGAGGTAGATGCCACCTTAAGCGATGGTTCATTTGCCAGGGCTGCTGTTCCTTCAGGCGCTTCAACCGGAAAGTTTGAGGCTTTGGAACTGCGTGATACAAGTAAAAAAAGATTCATGGGCAAAGGCGTTATGGGGGCGGTAAATAACGTTAACAAGATTATTTTCCCTGATATAAAAGGTGAAGAAGCAGTTTTTAAGAAAATAGACCAGATGATGCTTGAACTTGATGGTACCCCGAATAAATCTAAGCTGGGAGCCAATGCTATACTGGGAGTTTCTTTGGCAATAGCCAAGGCCGCGGCTTGTTCAAAAAAGACCCCTTTTTATAAATATCTAGGAGCTGCACGTGCTAATACTTTACCTCTGCCTTTAATGAATATTTTAAACGGAGGAATGCATGCCGACAATAATTTAGATATCCAGGAATTTATGATTGCTCCTCTGGGTTTTGACTGTTTCAGCAAGGCTTTAGCGGCGGCTACGGAAGTTTTCCATAGTTTAAAATCTATTCTAAAGTCCCGCAAGCTTTCAACATCTGTGGGAGATGAAGGCGGGTTCGCTCCTAATTTAGATTCTAATGAAGAGGCTTTAGAGCTTATTATTGAAGCTATTGAAAAAGCAGGATATAAGCCGGGCAAAGAGGTGGCCCTTGCTTTAGATGCGGCAGCCAGTTCTTTTTTTAAAGACGGTTCGTATATATTTGAAGGCAAAAATCAGAATGCCGGATATATGATTGATTTTTATTCTAAGATCGCCAATAAGTATCCGGTGATATCCATAGAGGATGGCCTGGATGAAAATGACTGGGACAACTGGCGCAGTTTGACTGAAAGGCTTGGCAAAAAAATCCAGCTTGTAGGAGATGATTTATTTGTTACAAATACAAAACGCCTTTCCCAGGGAATCGATGAAAAAGTAGCCAACTCGATACTTATTAAAGTCAATCAAATCGGGACTCTTTCTGAGACTTTAGCCGCTATAGATATGGCATTTTCGGCAAAATATACAGCGGTTATTTCTCACCGTTCCGGGGAAACAGAAGATGTTACCATTGCTCATCTGGCGGTTGGCACTTCCTGCGGGCAGATTAAAACGGGCTCTTTATCCCGAACTGACAGGGTAGCTAAATATAATGAATTGTTGAGGATAGAGGAAGAGTTAGGAACAAAGGCTAAGTATGGCGGAAAAACGTTTAAATACAAAGCGCGTTAAAAGAACTAAATTTTTTGTTTTTAGTCTGGGGTTTTTGGTTGCAGTTGTGACCGTAGTGTACTTTCCTAATTATGCCAAGTTAAGGCAGCTTAAACTTGAAAATAAAAGGCTTCTGTCAGAAACCGAAGCACTGGAGAAGGAGATAGCTGATTATCAAAAAAAGATTGGGAAGGTGGGCAAAGATTCTCATCTTTATGAAGAAATTGCCCGGGATAGCCTGGGTGTGGCCAGAGACAACGAAATAGTTATTGACATCAAAAGATAAAGAGTTAAAATGCAGTGTGAATTTAAAAGGATATTTTGATATTTGAAAATTCGCGGGGTGGAGCAGCCAGGTAGCTCGCAAGGCTCAATGGATACAAAACTCAAAGCTGATATTGCAGAATCAGCTGTAGTAACGGAACTCCTTAAGAGGGGGTTTAATGTGCTACGGCCCTTGGGGGATCGGCTTCCTTATGATTTAGGAGTTGATTTCCAAGGCAGGCTTATTCGTCTTCAGGTAAAAAGCGCTTGGTTTAATGCTAAAAGTAAGTGTTACATAGCTGATGCACGGAGAACCAAGACGAACCGTAGACGGATGCTGAGAAGCCGTTATACTAAAGGCGACTTCGATTTTGCAGTTATCTATATCGCTGATTTAAACGTGTTTTACATCATGCCTGTATCTATTTTCTCTGGTTATAGGAGCACTATAACCTTGATAGAGAAAGATAAAAGGCAGAGAAAACCACTATCAGCGAATTATAGAGAGCGTTGGGATTTGTTGTTAAATGGGTCCCCCAGCCGGTAACGGCTGACGGAAAACTTGTCAAATTCGGTGGAACCCTCGATGCAAATCAAGGCAATACCGAGCCAAGCTCTAAATTGAATTTATTGTGGTTTGGAGAAGGTGTAGAGACTAGGTGGCAGGCCCGTGTTATTAGAGCAATAGCACGGAGAAGGTATAGTCCAGACCACAAACACACTATCTATTGCAGTGTTGTGGCAGTGAAAACTGTAGTGGTAAGCATAACCTTGAGGTCAGGGGTTCAACTCCCCTCCCCGCAATTTATTAAATTAGCTTAACCTTAGGCTATATATACATGTTAAAGTTGTTATCTTAGTCCCGGCTTATCGTCGGGACACTCTTTTTATAGCTTTCGTGTCAGAATTTTATAATTTCTACAGCTATTTGGAGCCTCGAATGCCCAGCCTTAAAAAAAAGATTCAGAAATTCAAGTCGTCCTGGAAAAATTATATCTTTCAAAGCATTTTTGCAAGCCTTGCCGTCTGGATTGTTATTATGGCTTTGAGCTTTCAAGAGTTGGTAATCGTGGCTGCTATTGGGGCTACGGCTTTTATTGTTTTTGCTATGCCCAGGCAGATTACGGCCCGGACAAGGAATATAATAGGAGGGTATTTAGTTGGGATAACGGCAGGGATTCTGTTTTCGCTATTTCCTCAGGGCAGATTCTCCAGTATTATTTATGCTTTGGCTGTAGGGGCTTCCATTCTTGTGATGGTTGTTATTGACGTTGAACATCCTCCTGCCTCAGGCGTAGCCTTAAGCATTGCCATACAGGGATTTTCCTTTGAAGTAGTATTTACCGTTCTGGTCAGTGTAACTCTTCTAGCCCTAATTCATCATTTCTTTAAGCCATATTTGAAGGATTTGGTTTGAAAGTAGCCTTTGTTAAGCAGTACTTAAAAAATATCAATTTTGTTAAATTAGACTTGACAAGACGATTTCGATGATATATACTCTAATTGGAGGAATGCAGTATGAAGATAGTGGGCGTTAATATAAAGAGATTACGTGAGGGTAAGAATATTACTCTCAGAGAGCTTGCTCGAAAACTAAATATAAGCGCAAGCTTTCTTTCTCAGATTGAAACCGGCAAGGCTTCTCCTTCCCTTGTTACGTTGAAGAACATAGCGGATTCTCTGCAAGCTACCGTAGGCTCTCTTATCGGCGAGGACCAGCCTCAAGATGATAATATTGTCGTAAGAGAAAATGAACGCAAAGTTCTTGAGCACGTTGGTGAGGGTGTGAAGATAAATCTTTTAACATCTCCTAACCCCAATAAACAAATGGAGCCATTGTTATTTAAATTAGACGAAAAAGCCAGCTCGGGCTCTTCTATGTATAAGCATTACGGGCAAGAATTTATTTTGGTTCTGAAAGGGGCTATGGAGATGACTTTAAATGACACTAAATATCATTTAAAGAAAGGAGATAGCATTTACTTTAACTCCAGTGTTTCGCATTCGTTCAACAACATTCACAAAGGCGCTACGGAGGCTTTGTGGGTGGTTACGCCACCTACTTTTTAAAAAAGGAAGGGGGTTTTTTTGGAAATTTTGTTAATAAATACTTAAATATGTTCAATTTAACAAAACAGGAGGGTTGTTATGCGACAGTTGATTAAAAATAGGTTAAAGGGGTTAAAGAGTTCTTTGGGCGATTTTTACAAAAAAACTTCTTGCTTTAGTCGCTTAGGCCCGCTGGAAGCAGCCAAAACAATAGCTTCTTGCATGGAGGAGCTTGGCCTTGAAGGGGTTAGCATCGATAAAACCGATAATGTTGTCGGGTTTGTCGACGGTTATGATAATAAAGGGGACCTTATTTTGATATCTACGCTTAACTTTGACAGTCGAAGATCCAACACAAATGTGGATAAGCCTTTGCATAGAGAGATTTTGCCTTCGGAGGCGGGCGTAATCAGCAGCATCTATACGGCCGCTTTGGTTAAAAAAGCTTTTCTGCCTTTAGAAGGAAAGCTATTCGTTTGTTCTGTCCCAAGGATTGATTGTTGCGACGTTGGCATAAAACATATTTTCCAGGAGTATTTCAAGGGTAAAACTTCTAACATAAAAGGCATAATCCTCTGTGAGCCTACGGGATTTAATATTTATTTAGGCCATCGCGGGCATATGGAATACGAGATATCTGTGAAACGTAGGTTTCCGGAAGCCAGCTCTTCTGTGGATGCTTTAGCTCTCATAGAAGAATTGAAAAAAGTTTCCCGGACGTTGCCGCATAATTATGCTTTAGGGGATTCCAGCCTTAGAGTGAAGAACTTTAACCACGTGCTGGAAGGAGATTTCTTATCGCAGAAAGAATTCAAAGTAACAGTTGACAGATTCTTTGTGCCGGAAGAGAAGCTTTCTGATATTTTACACAGGGCAAAGAGTATAGCTGAGAATATTTATGATAAAGGGAAAATTACCGCTTCTGTGGCCGAAGCTAAAATAAATACGGCTGATGGACTCAGGATAATATCCCGCAAGGAGTTTTCTCCTTGGAAGATGGAGAGGAACCACCCTTTTGTAGTTTCCTGTTTAGAAGTTCTGGGAGAAAATAAATTTGATGCTAGCTTAGGGTATTGGAAAGAAACATTGACACAAGGTTCTTATACTTTTGGTAAACTCAAAATTCCTACTGTTGGGTTTGGCCCTGGTAGCGAAGACCAGAAGGACACACCGGTTTCTTTGAGGCAGATTGAGAAGGCCATATACGCTAATGCCCTTATGGTTATGCGTAATGTGGGTATGCCGGCATTCGGCTGGAGTAGAGATGAAATCTAATCAGGCAAACCATAGCATTTTGGTTTTTAATTGCGGTAGTTCGTCTTTAAAGTACAAAGTTATCTCCATGCCTTCCGAAAATGTGATTGCCAGTGGAGAAGCTGAAAGAGTAGGGGTTAAAACCGAACACAAATCTGTCATACACCATTCTTTTTTAGATAAAAAAAAACAGATTTACCTTAATCTGTCCAGTCATATTCAAGCTTTTGCTAAAATCATGGATTTGCTCGAAAGTGATTTTGAGAATAATCCTTCTTTGCATTTTGACTATTTTGCTCATCGCTATGTCCATCCCGGGAATAGTTTTCATAAAACAAAAAAAATCAATAAAAACGTTCTAAAAC
>JAQUWY010000021.1:0-25891 GCA_028692655.1 Candidatus Omnitrophota bacterium
CCGGGCGTTTCAACCGATTCTAAAATTTCTATACCCAATAAGTTTTCCAGAGACGTGTCAAGGCCGGTTAATATTTTTATTGTACCTTGATATCCCTGGCCTTCGGCTACAAAAGCGTATCCGATAACAGCCCCTTTAGCATCAGCCAGCTCATAGAAGGTTATTTCTTTGCCGGCAACAGTCTTTATATCTCCGGCAGCAGGAACCAAGCGTGAAATAGCCTCTTTAAGTTTTGCTTCAGCGTTAGCTTTTATTTTTTCTCGGGATGCCGCATCAACGAAAGCGAGTAAAAAACCGCAAATAACGCAAACCGCAGTAAGTACGCCTACTATCTTGGCAGAATCTTTCATTTCTCTCCTTTCCCCGAAGCCTTGTTTCCAAACGGCCGGGGATGGGTATAACGGTTAATTGAAGGCGTGAGGGCATTCATAAAAAGTATTGAGTACATTACGCCTTCCGGCAGGCCGCTAAAGTAACGGATAATCATAATCAATATGCCACAACCAGTTCCGAAAATATATCTGCCTTTTTTGGTTGCCGGCGTAGTGACCGGATCAGTTGCCATAAAAAAAGCTCCTAACAATAATCCTCCACTAAATAGATGAAACAATACCGATCCGTTAATTGGATTTATCTTGACAGCAATAAACGCAATTAATGTAACTGTTGAAAGCATGCTAAGGGACAGGCGCCAATCGGCGATCTTCTTAATTAACAGGTAAGCTCCGCCTATAATAAGGCATATGGCTGAAGTTTCTCCTAAACTGCCGGAAACTTTACCGGTAAAAAGATCCCACAAAGGGGTAAAGTTATGACTGAATTTGCGCAGTGCCAGAGGAGTAGCGCTAGAAACGGCATCAACAGAACGAGGTGATGCAAAGGTAGTTAACATTTTAGGGTAAGCTGCCATAAGAAAAGCCCTAGCTATTAAAGCCGGATTAAAAATATTAGAGCCCAAACCTCCAAATATCTGCTTTCCTATTGCAATTGCAAAAACAGAGCCGATTATAGCGGCATATCCTGTAGTCTGGGGCGGCAAAATCAGCGCCAGCAATAATCCGGTGACTAAAGCGCTGCAGTCGCCAAGAGTCGTTTTTTTCTTCCTCAACAGCATAATGACGGCTTCAGTCAGGATGCTTGCCGAAACACAAATAATGATGACTCTTATGGCCGCTAAACCGAAAAAATAAATAGATGCTGCTACTGCTGGAATCAAAGCCGCAGCCACTCGTATCATTATGCCGCGAGTATCAAGCGGCTGGTTTAAATGAGGGGAGCTATTTACTTTTAGCAACATAATATTTTCCTGTTTTTATATAGTGCGTTAAGGGTATTTTTGCCGGGCATACATAAGCACAACAACCGCATTCTATACAGTCACTTAGGCTAAGGCTTTCCAGCTGGGAATAAGCTTCCTTTTTGACTGCTCGGGCATACTCTAAAGGAAGCAGATTCATGGGGCAGGTATCTACACATCGGCCGCATTTCAAGCAAGGAGTTTCTTCTGCTGACAGCGGTATTTTGCTTAGAAAAATAAAACCTCCGGTTCCTTTTAAAACCGGGTAATCTAAGCCGGCCAAAGCAACTCCCATCATGGGCCCGCCACATATTATTTTTTTCGGTTCTTGCTTCAGCTCTATTATTTTTTTCTCCAGAAGCTCTGACAAAGTTGTGCCTATCTTGACCCAGACATTTTTAGGTTCTTTCAGCCCGTCTCCGCAAAAACTTACCAAACGCTCAATAAGAGGCTTATCTAAATATACTGCTTCATAAACGGCAAAACAAGTAGCTACATTGTGGACAAGACAACCGGTGTCAAAAGGAAGCTTGCCGGAATTAACTTTTCTACCGGTAAGAGCATAAATCAATTGTTTCTCTCCTCCCTGAGGATACCTGGCCTTGAGGACGGCTGATTTTATTTGGGGTAAATTAAACTTACGCATACTGACAAAAAGATTAAGCTGTTTTAGTACCCCCTTTTTATTTTCTTCTATCGCGAATATTATTCTTTTAGGCTTTATTATTCTGGATATGATTTCTATACCCAAAAATATTTCTTTAAGGTTTTCAAGCATTAAACAATAATCCGTAGTTAAAAACGGCTCACACTCACAACCGTTAATTATTAAAGTGTCTATTCCAACTGGAGGTTTAAGCTTGACATATGAAGGAAAGGCTGCTCCGCCCATGCCCACGATTCCTTTGTCTTTTATAATCTCTAAAAGTCCCTCTCTCTCTAATTTCGCGGGATCTCTTAGGCAGCGATATCGTTTATTTTCAGTAATGCACTGTATGGTTACTGCTGCAGCCCTTTTTAAATTAGGGTGGTTCACTTTATCCAAAGAAATAACTTTACCTTTGCTGGGTGAATGCAGGCGGGCAGATATAAAGCCATCTTCCACAGCTATAGCCTGTGCCTCATCTATTTCCTGGCCTATTTTTACCTGGCAAACAGAAGGCTTGCCGGTATGCTGCGATAAAGGCAAAAGTAATACTTGAGGATTAAGGAAGCGCTGGCTCCTTAAGTCATCTTGATGATATTTATGTTCTTTGAGCCGTATCATGATTTATTATAAAGATTAATGAACCTATCATTCCCATAACCGCCAGAGAAACAACAATAACAAAGGGATTGAATATATCTGCAAGCCAGGAAGCAGCAAACATTGCGATCAGAAACCCTAAATGTGAAGTAAATTCTAAACCGCTGAAGATTCGGCCCAGAAGATTTTTGTCACTTTCTCTATGTATTAAAGCATTGACTCCTATAAAAGCCGGAGAGACGATAATCCCGAGAATAAAAGCAAAGATAACGGCTCTTACCGAAGAAGGGAAACTCCTCAAAGATACCGCAAAAAAGATAAGGTACGCCGAAGATAAGAAGATAGCCAAATTGATGATGCCTTTAATAGAAAAACGATGCGCTATCCTGCCGTAAATCAATGAACCAAGAAAAATTCCCGCGCCCAGAGAAACTGCAGTAAAACCTAAATCTCGGGTAACTGAAGACAGGGCCTGCTGTATGAAGCGTATGAAAACCACATAAAGCCCGCCAATATATGAAAACAGGAATAAATATATCTTA
Source organism: Candidatus Omnitrophota bacterium (assembly GCA_028692655.1). Classification (GTDB taxonomy): domain Bacteria; phylum Omnitrophota; class Gorgyraeia; order Duberdicusellales; family 4484-171; genus JAQUWY01. Next base: position 3,086 of record JAQUWY010000021.1, read on the forward strand.
AAAGCATATTTAGTTTCCTTGGACTTAAATATATATTGGAATCCTTCTCTCAACTCATTAAAAAAAGACCTTTTGACTGTAGCAACCACGTCTTTGCCGATATTTAATATATCTCTGGCTTCGAATCGGCTTTTTTCTCTGCTTGCGATAAGAAAAATAGATAGAGACGAAATGAGAAAAGTTCCGGCATCAAAGTAAAAAACAGAACTGACACCGTATCTTTCGACTATTATACCTCCCAGGCCGATGCCAATAACCGCAGCTACAGTGGCGGTAATAGAGATTAAAGAATTGGCCATAAAAATATCTCCCGAACCGATAACTTGCGGTATAAAAGCCATTTTGGCAGGGATAAAGAACCTGCCGGCGCTAAAAGAAAGGAAAATAAGCAGATATACCGGGAGTAAGGCCTTATATCTACTGAAAACCAAAGGTATCATAAGAACAAGAGCGCATCTTATAAGGTCACTGACATACATGGTCTTACGCTTGCTCCAACGATCAACGTAAACCCCGGAAATGGGAGATATAATGAATACGGGAATTATGGCCATACTCATGGTAAAAGCTAGACTGGAAGACGACATAGAAGCCTGAGAAACCAACCCTACCAGGGCAATTTGGGTAAGCCTATCGCCAAATTGAGAAATGACCTGGCCAAACCAGAGTAAAGAAAAATTCCTTCGCCCTAAAACTTTTAAATATTTCAGTAACATTTTTTAAAGTTTCCTCTCGAAAGCCGGGAGAGAGAGTTGAACTCTCGGCCTGAAGCTTACGAAGCCCCTGCTCTACCAACTGAGCTATCCCGGCAGACTTGCCTTTAAACTAACAGGTTAATTTTATCTCAATGAATAGTTTCCGATAAAATTTTAACAGAAATGAAACGATATCTCAAGGAAGATTTTTCATTTTGCCTTTAAGCCGCAGTATTTTTTTAAAAACTCAAGAGTTTCGCATCTAAAAATAATCGGACACAAGTTTTATTATCTGCCGAAAAAATAATTACTGCAAAAAAAACCTTGCAAAACCTAATTAAAATTGCTAATATAAACGAAATTTTACAAAGTTTTACGAAAGAGCCTCCCTCTTTAATATGATAAGACAAAAATTGCCGTTATTGCCTGGAGAAAATATAAAATGCGTTTAAAAACACCTTATTATTTAATCCATGAACGTAAATTATTAAAAAACCTAAAGACGATACAGGCCTTAAAGAAATCTTCAGGGGCTAAATTCCTGCTGGCATTAAAATGCTTTTCCGGCTGGTGCGTTTTTAATCTCATAAGCAAATATATGGACGGAACCACTAGTAGTTCACTGAATGAAGCCCGCCTGGGAAAAGAAAAATTCTCAAAAGAAACGCATCTTTACTGCGTTGCTTTTTCCGGAAATGAGGTAAAACAGGCCCGGATGTATGCCGATACAATAATATTTAACTCAATTTCTCAGTTAAAAAAATTTCATAAAGACACAGGAAAGCTAAGAGTCGGCTTGAGGATAAATCCCGGGGTAAGTTTTTCTAATTTTAGCCTTGCTGATCCGGCCCGAAAATATTCAAGGCTGGGAGTGATAGATAAAAAAGAACTATTAAGAATAGGGAACTTGATAAGTGGCGTGCTCTTTCATTTTAACTGCGAAAATAATAGCTTCAAAGACTTTTCCTCCAACCTGGATTTTATTGAAAATACTTACGGAAATTTACTTGAAAGAATAAACTGGGTAAGTTTAGGCGGTGGTATATCTTTCACGCAGGAAGGTTACCCTCTGCCAAAATTATCCGAGAGACTGAAAAGGTTTCGCGAAAAATTCAATATTCAGCTCTATATGGAGCCGGGAGAAGCTGTTATAGCTAATAGCGCCGAATTGATAACAACGGTCATAGATGTCGTCCGTAACAACATAAATATTGCCATAGTAGAAGTTTCTACCGAAGCGCATATGCTGGATTTGTTAGTTTATGGCCTGCCGGCAAAAATTAAAACCACCGGTAAAGGAAAACATAAATATATCATTGCCGGGCGAAGCTGCCTGGCCGGCGATATCTTCGGAATATTTCGTTTTAAGCGCCCTTTGCGAGCCGGTAAAATCCTAAGAATTTCCGATGCCGCCGGCTACACCATGGTCAAGAAAAATTGGTTCAATGGCCTTGATATGCCGTCTATTGCTGTCAAGAAAATGAACGGGACTATAAAAACAGTGCGAAAATTCAGTTATGATGACTTTTTAAACAGCTTATCGTAAACGAAACCCCTCCCTTTTGGCAAAAACGGCAGTAACAGCATAATACGCTAAAAGGGCGGGACTTAATTCGTCCAAATAACTTATGTTTGCCCTTTGGGCTCCATAAGCCGCGGACTCATTAAAGGAGGCAGAAAAATGAGAAAAAATGTACTTGTTGTCGGTGCAGGAGGCGTTGCCCATGTTGCTGCCCATAAATGCGCTCAAAACAATGATGTTTTGGGTAATATCTGTATTGCGTCGAGGACAATGCAAAAATGCGATAAAATCATAGAGAGCATTAAGCGGAAAGGCAATGTAAAAGATAAAAGTAAAAAAATATATTCACGCCAGATAGACGCTTTAGATACAGGTGCTGTTGAAAAACTAATAAGAGATACCGGTTCTGAAATAGTCATAAACCTCGCTCAACCTTACGTTAACATGTCTCTGCTGAAGGCTTGCATAAATTCAGGTGCCGCCTATATGGATACGGCTATATACGAAGACCCCGGTAAAGTTTGTGAGGATCCGCCCTGGTACGCCAATTACGAATGGAGGCATAAGGATTTATGCAAAGAAAAAAGCGCCACTGCAATTTTGGGTATAGGGTTTGATCCGGGGGTTGTCAATGTTTACTGCTCATACGCGCTTAAACACTATTTCGACAAAATAGATATAATAGATATAATGGACGTAAACGCAGGAAATCATGGAAAATATTTTGCAACTAATTTTGACCCTGAAATAAACTTCAGGGAATTTAAAAAAGTCTGGACCTGGATTGATAAAAAATGGGTAATGGAAAAGGTCCATTCGATAAAGAAAGTTTATGATTTTCCTGTTGTTGGCAAACAAACGGTTTATCTAAATGGGCACGACGAAATACATTCTCTTTCAAAGAATATCGACGCAAACACTATACGATTCTGGATGGGTTTCAGCGACCATTATTTAAATGTTTTTTCGGTTCTATCCAACTTGGGTTTAACCTCAGAAAAACCGGTAAAAACAGCTGAAGGCCTTGAGGTGGTGCCCTTGAAAGTTTTAAAGGCGATATTACCCGATCCGCTTTCACTTGCACCGGATTACACCGGGAAAACTTGTATAGGCAACCAGATACAGGGCACTAAAGACGGTATCAAAAAAGAAATATTTATTTATAATATCTGCGACCATGCCGCCTGCTATAAAGAGCTGGAATCACAGGCGATATGCTACACTGCCGGAGTCCCGCCGGTTGCCTGTGCTATACTCATAGCCAATGGCAAATGGGATGTAAGAAGGATGGTTAACGCCGAAGAGCTGGATCCAGATCCTTTCCTAATTCTCTTAGAAACCCTGGGGCTAAAAACACAGATACAAGAAGTTTAATAATGAGGTTTTGTAATTTTATCAAATTTGGATCAGATAGCAGTAATCAGAGAGCCCTCTTCCATAGGCAAGGTCTTAGTAAAAAAATAAAAAAAATCTTGCAAAGAAAGCATAACTATGATATAAAACTTATAAAATAGGTTTTGTGTAAGAAAATTATTATATGCTAATCAAAAACAAAATAAGACACAAAGGGGATGATAAGGGAAAAATATTCCACGACTGACGTTAGTATAACCTCTGCAAGAGGCCATTTTGCAAATAGCCTCTTTTTGACTTCCCTGCTTGCCACATCTTTTCTAAATAAAAATAAATTCTTTAAGCCTTGTATTGTATTGTATAAGCGGCTTAACGCCATTATTCATTTTATAAATCCAGAAAACTATAGCCTACGATGGGCTCATAATATAATTTTTTAAAAAGGAGTATTAGAAATGAAGAAAAAAATATTTGGCTATGAGCTTGTTTTGGATTTGTCTGAGTGTGATAACAAAACAATAACTTCTAGAAAAAAAATCAAGGAGTATGTTGATACGCTTTGTAAGTTGATAAAGATGAAGCAATATGGAAAAACCTTATTGCCCTATTTTGGGGAAAAAGCTCCGCATACCAAGGGATATTCTCTGGTGCAGCTTATAGAAACCAGTTCTATAACCGGGCATTTCTCTGACTTCTGGAATACCGCATATATAAATATATTCTCCTGCAAAAAGTATAACCACACTTTAGCAAAAGAATTTACCCGTAAGTTTTTCAGAGCTAAAAAGATGAAGTCAAAATTCTTAATTCGTTAAGATAGCCAGGACAGGATCATTTCATCTCACCAATCAAAGAAAGCCCCGCAGGAAGTTCTTTCGACAAGCAAGTTTTAAATTCAAGAAAAGAAATTTGGCTCCTAAAGTATAATTGCGCCTGGATATCGCCTTCCAGGCCCAATTTAAGCCCACTATAGAAGCTTATCTTTACCCTAGGCGAAAATCCTTGCGTAAAATATAAAGGCAGGCCGCTGCGGCGTAAGGCCCTTTCCAGGATATGAATCAAATCCAGCTGAGAAAAATAAATCATTTCTCCTGATTTTTTGAAAATTACCTTTAAAGCGTATTTTTCCATATTAATACCACTGTAAGTGTATTTTAAATGCCTAAAGGTTTTTTTTGATAAAAGACCAGGGAAATTCCGGGCCCTTGTAATTAAGGATATCCTCCAATTTCAACCCTGCATAATCAAGGGATTCCTGCCATATATCCCATGAAAACCTTTCGGAGTATCCGTTAAGCCTTGTTCCTTTTACATAAGCATTGTAGATAACTTTAGAAAAACTCCTGCCGGACCGGGATATGGCAGCCTCAATGAGGCTTTTTTCTATCGGCGCAAAAGAAATCTTAAAATCCTTCCGGTGAGGAACGCTTTCAAGGATAAGCCTTTTTTTATCCTCCAGGATTTCTTTTTTTTGCATCGAAAATTTTTCCCAGGCAGAAAAGGGTTTAGGAATAAAAGCATTTATGCTGGCATAAACATTTAGTTTGCTGACAGACCTCAATTTGTCAATAAGCCCTCCTATTGCTCTTAAATCTGCCTCTTTTTCCTGTTCAAAGCCAAACATAAAATAGATTTTAATGTGCCTCATGCCGAGTTTACGGGCAGTAAGGGCAGCATTAAAAAGCTTATCTATAGCTATGTTTTTATTTAACAAGCACCTTAAAGGAGATCTTGCCGCTTCAAGAGCCACCGTCAAGGAAGTTTTTTTCAAAAGAGATAGTTGTTTGCAGAGACGGCCGGTAATATCATCAATTCTCAAACTAGGTAAAGACAAACCTATCCGGTTAATTTTACAAAAATCATAAATTTCATCTATGAGGTTCTCAATCGAGGAATAATCCGAAGCTGACAAAGACAACAGCGATATATTCTCATACCCGCTGTTTTTATAAATTTCAGTTACCAGCTCCTTTACGCGGCGCATGCTGCGTTCTCTGTAAGGAGAATATACTGCTTGGGCTTGGCAAAAATTGCAAGAATTGGGGCAGCCTCTGGCTATTTCCACCTGAGCCCGGTCATGGACAATACTAGTTAAAGGCGTAAGCCAACGCGAAGGGTAATAGGCTGAATCAAGGTTTCTAACATGGCTTCTTTTTAGGGGATATTGAGCTTGCGAAAATGATTTAACGATATTAAGGGCTCCCCGGCTTCTATCAAATGAATAGAACTCTGGAACGTAAAACCCCGGCACTTGAGACAGAGCTTTGAGCCTTTCGTTTTTGGCCTTGTGCCGGCGTAGAATTTCCAGAAAAAAACCCGCACCTGCCTCAAATTCTCCAAGATAAAACACATCAACAAACTCAGCCAGCGGTTCCGGATTCATTATCCCTCCGGCTAAAACAATGAGGTTTCCTCTTTTTTCTTTACAAAGAGACACTTTTCCCAGATTCAACATATGTAAAAAATTTATAGCATTAAGTTCATATCCTAAATGATAACCCAAAACCTCAAAAGATTGCATAGGAGATTTTGTTTCTAAAGAAAAAAGGGGCTCTCCGCTCTTTTTTAAAAAATTTGCCATATCCTCGCCAGGCATAAAAACCCTCTCACAGGCAACATCCTCATGCTCATTTAGAAAACCGTAAATAACCCTTAATCCAAGGTTACTCATACCTACTTCGTAAAGATCCGGAAAAGATAAGCATATACGTATTTTCCCCTGAGGAGATTTTCGCGAAACATTACCCTCGTTCCCTATGTATCGTTGAGGCTTTTGGAAGTCTAGGAGATTAATCATCTTTTGTAAACATTAAGGAAAATTCCCATAAGAATATAACTTATAAGCAAGCTAGTTCCTCCGTAGCTCAAGAAAATAAGAGGAATTCCCACCACCGGCAAAACGCCCAGGGTCATGCCTATATTTATAAAAACATGGGAAAATAATAAGGCGCTTATCCCCAGGCATAAAAAATATCCGAACGGATCCTGTATCTTTTTGGCAAGTTGCAGTATTTTTGATAGTATAAGCCAGTAAATCATAATCAGGAAAATACTCCCTGCCAACCCCCACTCTTCAGCAATAACCGTAAAAATAAAATCCGTGTGCCTTTCAGGAAGGAAATTGAATTGATTCTGAGTCCCGGAAAGGAAGCCTTTGCCGAAAAATTTTCCTGAACCAATGGCAATCTTGGACTGAATAATAGTATACCCTGACCCTAAGGGGTCAGCGTCGGGATTAATGAATACCAAAAGGCGTTTTTTCTGATAATCTTTAAGAGCGTTAAACGCTAAAGGAGAAAATGCCGAGCATATTAAAATAAAAGTTATAAAGTATACTTTGGGAACTTTGGAAAAAAAGCCTATCAAAAGAAATAAAAAAATAAGAACTAAAGCCGTACCTAGATCTGGCTGTTTAAATATAATTAAAGCGTTTATGGCTGTAATCACCAAAGGGAATAAAAAGCCCTTTAGAAAACCTTTATTTTGTGTGAACGAAAAAATTCTCGCCAGGACAATAATGACAGCAACTTTAGACAATTCAGAAGGCTGGAAGGTAAAGCCGAATATCGAAAGCCAACGCTGCGCTCCCATGGCTGACTTGCCAAAGAAATATACTACAATAAGCAGTAATATATTAAAAGTATAGAGAAAGTAGCTGATATTAAAATAAATCCTGTAATTTATAAATGAAAAAACAGCCAAAGCAACCCAGGAAATTAACATCCAGATAATTTGCTTAAAAATGATTTCCTGCCCGATGAATTCTCCTGCCTGATGTAAACTGCTATATATTGCCGATAGGCTTATAAGGTTAAGCGCGAGCAGGCAGAAAATCACCGTCTTTAGGCCGCTTAAACCATTCAATACGCTTCTGATTTTCTTCAAGTTTATATAATTTTTCATTATATAAGTTTTCCTTCGAGAATTTTTTTCAAAAACTTATAAGTTATTTTAACAGCTTCGTAACTGGAGCCTCCGTTTTCAAGGAAAACACAAATTGTATAGTCATTCCCCTGGGAATTGAAATATCCGGCAAACCAAGCGTGAGAAGCTCCTCTATTTTGAGCTGTTCCGGTTTTTCCTGCCATTTTAATGCCCAAGCGCTCAAGAATATGGGCAGTCCCGGAATCTTCAGCTACAGCTTTACGTAATCCCGACCTGATAGCGTCCAGATTATTCTGAGAAACGCCTATGTAGGTTTTTGATGAAATTCCTGAAGGTATACCCCCTACCTCTTCTAATAGATGCGGTATAATAATATATCCCTGGCTGGCAAAAACATTCATAGCTGTCAAAATCTCTATTGGGGTAGAATTAATAAACCCTTGGCCTATGGAAAAGTTAAGAGTATCTCCGGCATACCAGGGAGTTTCTAACTTTTTTTCTTTCCATTTTCTGGTAGGAATAAAGCCTTTCTTTTCAAAGGCTAGGTCTACCCCTGTCAAAGAATCTAATCCGAAATTTTTAGCCCATCTGGACAAAAAATCACTACCGGAGATAAGCGATAAATTGTAAAAATAAATGTTACAGGAGTGCGCTAAAGCCTGATATAAATCTTGCGGGCCGTGAATGTGGCTGCACCTAAAAACTGCCGAACCCAATTTGAATTGGCCATCACACACAAAGGTAGTATGAGGAGTTATTAACCCTTCCTCTAAGGCTCCTGCTGCCTCTATAGGTTTAAAAACTGACCCAAGAGGGTAAGTCGATTGTATAGCCCTGTTTATGAGCGGGCATGCCGGGTCATCAAACAACCGAGAAAGCCCTTTACCTTTAATGAAATTATTCGCATCGAAAGAAGGTAAAGAGCAGAGCGCTAGAATCTGTCCGTTAGCCGAATTTATAAGAATGATAACTCCCTTCTTGCCGCTTAAAGACCGGTAGGCTTCTCTTTGGATACGGCTATCAATGGATAAACGGATGTCCTTACCTTTTTTTGATATAAGTTGGCCCAAGAATCCTACCACTCTGCCGCCAGCGTCAACTTCGATAAGCCTGCCGCCGCTTTCCCCCTGAAGATAGGAATCATAATATTGTTCTATTCCGGAAAAACCAGCTCGCTCCAGGGGGCTGTACCCATACTGTTTTAATTCCTCATAAAAAGAAGATACTTTTTTAACATAACCAATAACATGACTAAATTCGTAAGAATAAGGATAATGCCTTTGAGGTTGAGGATTGATTAAAACCTTACTGCCCAGTTTTTCCTGGATGTCAAGTGCAGCTCTTTTGTCAATATCAAGAACAATATTCACAGGGCTGAAATAATTTAAAAAATTACGTGAATAGTTTCGGTAAATCTCGGCAGTATCGCGGCCAAGGGATTTACTGATTTCTTTAAAAAGGCTGTCTTTGGTGTCACGTATCTGGTAAGGTATGACACTAAGATTAAAAGCTGCTTTGTCGTAAGCTAATAAAACACCATTTTTATCAAAAATCGATCCTCTTATTGAAAAAAGCGGAATTACCTTAACATAATTATTTTTGGCACGTTGGAAGTAGTATTTGCCGTTAATGCCCTGATAGAAAAATAATACTACCGTAAGAAAGAGAAATCCTCCAAAATATAAAATCATAAGGCCTGACGATGGAAAACTCCGCCGGCCGTTTTGTTTTTCTTTCCAGTATTTTTTCATTATTCTTAAAACCTGAGAAATCAGGTATACACGGAAGACTTAAAAAATCCAGGCTTATCCAGTAATGCTTCCATCATAAAATAGCAAAAAAATGATTGTATGAAAAATGAAAAGCACATGGAAAACTCCGTAAAACCGACCACTAAAGAATTATAAATAATATGAGCTGTGAGAAAAAATGTCACAACAATACTTTTTGCAAGAAACAAATAGGCTTTTTTTCCCGTGAGGAAAAAGTAAGAACGCAGCCCGCAAGATATAGCGGCTAAAAAGGGGAGTTCCAGACAATAAAAACAGCCGCCTGTAGGTAAAAAACTATCCTTTAAATATCCTAAAACAAAGCCGATGGTGAGTGTAAACCACAGTTTTTCATTTAAAGCTATAAACATCAATCCCAAACAAGCGAACTCCACGTGCAGGGAATAGCCCAGAGGGCGTATAATATCTAAAAAAAACAATAACAGCAGCAAAATTGATAATCTGATAGATTTTCTTTTCATTTTACTATAAAAATACGCTTAAAATACACGGTTTTCATAAAAAGGCTGGCATCAACTTCCCAAAAAAGGTCATTATTATTTTTTTGAATTTTTTTCACACTGCCTATTTTTAAGGTTGTGCCGTAGCCAGGCAGGCTGGCCAAGATGATATCGCCTGAGGCTATCTCGTCTTCGCTATCTATATAAAGTATCTTGGCACCAGAAAAGTCTCCCTTAAGCATCCCAACGCCTTTCGCTCCCACGATAACCGGTAGATTGAAATCAGGGTCACTTACTAATAAAAGCACAGAAAGGTTTTTCTTTACCTCCATTATTTTACCGACAAGATTGCCTTTCTGATCTACAACAAATGCCCCTTCGCTTACACCTTTGGTGCTGCCGGCATTTAGCATCACCTGCCTGCGCCAGTCAGAGGGAGAAAATGCTATTATTTCGCTTCCGATGAGCTCTATTTTTTTATCGTTTTCGAATCCAAGAGCTTCCTGGAGCCTTTTATTGTCTTCTTCAAGCTGCGTGTATTGAGAAATTTGCAGCTTAAGAGATAAGTTTTCTTCCTGAAGTTTGTATATTTGCGATAATACAGCCTGAGGACTGACGGTTAATTGGCGGGAAAACATAACTATTACGGCTTCAAGCGGCCCGCGAAAAGAAAACAAAAATATACCGCCAACTAAAGCTGTAACAATTATATGCTTGGATTTGATTCTATAAAGAGGATACAAGGGAAAGTTTCTTTAAGAATTTCGGCTCTTCTAAAATTTTTCCTGTGCCTAAGGCTACCGCTGTAAGAGGGTCTTCTGCCACAAAGCACGCCAAACCAGTTTCTTCTGAAATTAATTTATCCAAACCTCTTAATAAAGCTCCTCCGCCGCAAAGCACTATTCCTCTTTCTATAAGGTCAGCAGCGAGCTCCGGAGGGGTTCTTTCAAGAGTCACCTTGGTAGCTTCAACGATTTCGCGCAGAGGAAGCTCCAGCGCACTTCGAACTTCTTCGGAATTTGCCTTTATAAATTTCGGAAGGCCTGTAATTAGGTCTCTGCCTCGTACTTCTATTGTTAACTCTTCATCCATGGGCCAGGCTGAGCCGATTTTTATTTTTATTTCTTCAGCGGTGCGCTCTCCAATCATTAAGTTGTAACTTTTTTTCATATGCTCAATGATCGCTGAATCCATTTCGTCGCCGCCAATGCGTATAGAACGCGCAAAAACTATACCTCCTAGAGATATTACAGCTATCTCGGTGGTACCTCCGCCAACATCTATGATCATACTCCCTTGGGGCTCGGCGATCGGTAAACCAACGCCAATGGCAGCGGCAATGGGTTCTTCTACGGGAATCACTTCCCGCGCACCCGCCCTATGCGCTGAATCTTTTACTGCCCGGCGCTCAACTTCGGTAATACCTGAAGGAACGGCTATGACTATTCTGGGGCCAATTGCTATTCTTCGAGGGTAAGCTTTTTTGATGAAATAACGGAGCATCTCTTCGGTAACGCCGAAATCAGCGATTACACCGTCTTTCATTGGCCTTATGGCAACAATACTGCCGGGAGTTTTACCAAGCATGCGCTTGGCTTCTTCACCTACAGCCAAAGGCGTGCCGGTATCCTTATAAATAGCTACTACTGAAGGTTCACAAAGAACAATACCTTCTCCCCGAAGATAGACAAGTGTTGTAGCTGTACCTAAATCAATTCCGATATCACTAGAAAATGTACCCAGCAAATCACCTAATCGTTTTAGAAATAAATCTAGAAATTTCATTGCCATATTAAGCTTAATGATAGCAAAGGCCTATACGAATGTCAACAACAACTTTTCGACACAAATTCAGTGGTTATAGAGCTTTGTTAGCTTTATCTCTTAATATTTTAAGGGTTTCCTCTCCGAAATGGTGCTTAAACTTGCTTAAAAACTGCTCCCGTAGAAGCTGAGGTAACCATTCTGGAGTAACGGCTCAGATAACCGGCTTTGACTTTAGGCGCCAATATTTTCTGCTCTTTCTCCCGTTTCTTTATTTCTGAAGAAGATATGGCAACGTTTATCTTGCGCTTAGGTATATCAATATCAATAATGTCACCGTCGTTGATATAGGCTATGAGCCCTCCGGCTGATGCCTCAGGAGAGATGTGGCCAATGCAGGGGCCCCGAGTCCCCCCTGAAAACCGGCCATCTGTTATCAAAGCTACATGCTTATGAAGCCCCATGCCCACTATCGCCGAAGTGGGCGACAGCATTTCCCTCATGCCGGGCCCGCCAGCAGGCCCTTCGTAGCGTATAACTATTACTTCACCTTTCTTTATTTTTTTTGCCAGAATAGCGGTCATAGCATCTTCTTCAGCATTAAAAACTCGTGCCGGACCTGAAAACTTTAGCATATCATCGTCTACTGCAGATTGTTTGACAACGCAGCCTTCCGTAGATACGTTACCGAATAAGACAGCTATGCCTCCTTCTTTATGATAAGGTTTAGATAACGGCCGTATGATATCCTCATCGTAGATTTCTGCCTCACGGGCTATTTTTTTGATACTTTTGCCGGAGACTGTAGGAGTATCATTAATCTTATTGACAAATCTTTTCAATACTGCGGGAATGCCTCCGGCAATATCTAGATCTTCCATAAAATATTCTCCGCCGGGACGTAAATTAGAAATATGCGGCGTATCTTTGCTTATGCGGTCAAAATCTTTCAAATCAAGATCTATGCCTGCCTGATGTGCTATAGCCATAAGGTGCAATACAGTATTGGTAGAACCTCCTAAAGCCATATCAACTCTAATAGCGTTTTCTAAAGACTTTTTAGTAACAAAATTTCTAGGTTTTAAATTTTTTTCTGAAAGCTCTACTATACGCTGGCCGCTTTCATAAGCAATCCTGGTTTTTTTACTCATAACTGCCGGGGCTGCGGCGCAATTAGGTAAAGATAATCCTATAGCCTCAATTATGCAAGCCATGGTATTGGCAGTATATAGGCCTTGGCAGGATCCGCAGGAAGGGCAGGCCTCTATTTCAAACTTTTCTCTTTGACTCTCGTTTATTTTACCCGCTCTAAACCTGCCCACTGCTTCAAACGTATCCCTGACCAGTGAAAGCCTTTTTCTGCCTAAATGCCCAGCGAGCATTGGCCCGGCCGTTACAACAATAGTAGGAATATTTACTCTCAAGGCACCCATAACCATTCCGGGAGTTATTTTATCGCAATTAGTCAATAAAATAAGCCCATCTAAAGCATGAGCTTCGGTAACGCTCTCGATGATATCGGCGATAAGCTCCCGAGAAGGAAGAGAATGCTTCATACCATCATGGCCCATAGCTATACCATCGCAGATTCCGGGAACACCAAAAATGAAAGGAGTTCCCCCTTTATTTTCAATACCTCTTTCAATATAGCGTTCCAGAATCCTCATGTTGGTATGGCCGGGAATAAGGTCATTAAAACCGCTGGCAATACCGATAAAATTTCGTTTTAAATGGGAAGGGTGTAAACCCGTGCCGTAAAGTAAGGCTCTGTTAGGCATTCTTTCCAGGCCTTTTTTAATCCTGTCTGAATACATACCACCTCCGTTTTAATCAGCTCCTTCAAGATGCCCCAAATCCTGCTCCTCTGTAAAAAAATCCCTTCGGCTTTTTTTAACCGGAAAAACTTTCGTATATTTCTGAATTTCGCCGCAGGTATCTTTAATATTTAGCTGGTCAAAAAGAAACGAAAATTCCTCTTCCAAAACAGAAGATATCTTAGACTTAACATCTCCCGGTAAAGAATATATATCCCGTTTAAAAGGGCCGAAAGCTTTTTTACGGGTTTTATAAATGAACTGGTCGTCGGTCCAGTCAGTTTTTTTCTCATTAGCACACTCAGCATGCAGCCAGCTGTAAATCTTTTCTTTAATTGGTAAAGGCAAGTAGTCGTATACAATATTTTGAAATTGAGTCGCGAGATGAATCTCAGCGCACCCTATGCCTGGAAACCGATGAAAAGCCTCATTGGGCAAAGTTGAGGCTCCATGCTGAACTGCTCCGGCCATTTGGTATTTTTCACGGGATATTCCTGAAAGGTTCCCAAGGGTGTCAAAATCTATGCTTACCTTGGCTATTGAACCATCCGGAAGGACGACGCCTCCGTGGCTCGTGCCTGTCTGTATGCTGATCTTTGAAATACCCTTTGAACCCTTAATTTCCTTCTGGTAACCCTCCATGAAAGCTATTAGCTCCTGAGGGGTTGAGTTCTTGCCTCCAACTTCCCCTATCTCACCTCCCACCGACACTTCAATTCCTTCCGGCTGAAGCTGGCGTATGTATCTGGTAAGAAAGGCGCACACTTGATAATTCAGTTCCTGCTGTTGCTTAAGCTCAGGCTTGGATAAGTCAACGAGAGTTGATGAATCAATATCTATATTGTAAAAACCTGCCTCAATGGCTTCTTTTATTAAAACCTTTAATTGGTTCAGTTCTTTCTCAGTATCAGACAAAAAGTTCTTTGCTTTAATTTGAAAGTGATCTCCCTGAATAAAAATGGGCCCTTTGTAACCTTCTTTTAAAGCTGCCAAAGCAATCATAGTGCTATACTCAATAGGCCTCTGGGCGGTATAGCCTATTTCACTTTTTGCTATTTCAAAAATGAAAGCATTGGCATTTATTTTAGCGGCCGCTCTAAACACCGCACGGCAGAGATCAAAAGTTAAAGTCCTTATATTCATAGCCGGAACAGTAAAGCCCTTTGCCTTACCTTTACCCATAGCTTCATAAAGGCCTTGTATAGAAGAAGGCACTACTCCTAACTGCAGGGTGCTTTCATAAGCCAGCCAATAGCAAGTTTGTTTAAGCTTTAAACTTTCGCTTAAAATAATCGTATCTATAAGATTATCGATTATTTTACTCCTGAATAATTCAGGATTAGTGACAGTTATTTTCTCCCCGCTGGTTTGAATTGCTTCATTATTTAAAATCTGCGACTCGTCGCTGTAAACCATACCCCCTCCTTAGATTAACCTGCTTTTAGGTCAAAATTTTAATCAACCGATAGTAGCTGTCCACTTCCATATCCTTTACGCGAATAGCAGCGCTTAAAGGCTGAGATGCCAATTTGTCATTGCGCAAAGCTACACAAACCCCTTTCTTGCCTTGCTTTAGTAATTCTACTGCATAATTGCCATAACGGGCAGCTAAAATACGGTCAAAAGCAGTCGGCCGGCCTCCCCGCTGAATATGGCCAAGAACTACTTCCCGTGTCTCTAACCCCGTTATCTTTGTAATTTTTTTTGCTACATCGGCCGCTTTCGCTTTACCCTCGGCAACAACTATAATCCAGCTTACCTTCCCCCGGATATTACCATCAACGACACTTTTGTAGATGTCCTTAAAATCATAGCTTTTCTCAGGCAGAAGAACTTCCTCGCAGCCTCCGGCTAAAGCTGCTCTAAGAGCAAGATAACCGCAATCTCTTCCCATAACCTCGACAACGAATATTCTCTCCATAGATACTGCCGTATCCCTTATTTTGTCTATGGCGTCAAGCGCCACGTTAACCGCGGTATCAGCACCTATCGACATATTCACGCCATTCACATCGTTGTCAATCGTGGCCGGAATACCTATAACCGGTACTGAATATTTGGAAGCCAGGATATTGGCAGCAGTCAATGAACCGTTTCCGCCGATAACAATAACGGTGTCAATTTTATTTTTTTTAATAGTCTCTACAGCTTTTTTTTGGCCCGGAATAGTTCGGAACCGTTTACATCTGGCGGTTTTTAATATCGTGCCTCCCATATTAATAATTCCCGAAACCGAACGCGAATCTAAAGAGACAAGGTCCCCATCAATAAGCCCCTCGTATCCTCTGACCGCTCCCAGAACTTCAACGTTATAACAGGCTGCGCTCCTTACCACCGCCCTTATGGCAGCATTAACCCCCGCACAATCCCTAGTTACGATCACAATTCTTCTCATAAATGAAGTCTCCTGTGGCTCATCTGCGGCTTTAGCCGAAGATTTCAGCAAGATGAATACTCGAGCGGCTACTACATATATCCCCAGCCTTAAGGCTGTTATCTTTGTGTCGTGAATGTATAAAAAATCTCAGGTTCCTTCCTGCCAAGCGCTTAAGTAAGCCTTTTGTTCTGTGGTTAAAGTATCTATCTTTATGCCCATAGATTTCAACTTAAGGCTTGCCACTTTAAAATCTATACTGTCAGGAACTTTATAAACCTTATTCTGGAGTTTACCCTTTGATTTAACTATATATTCACAGCTTAAGGCTTGATTGGCAAAACTTAAATCCATTACCTCTGCCGGATGGCCCTCGGCACAGGCCAAATTAACCAAGCGGCCTTCTCCCAGCACATAAATTATTTTCTTATTTTTTAAAGTATACTCTTTTACCAACGGTTTTACCTCTCTAACCTTCACTGCTGTTTTCTTAAGATTTCTTATGTCAATTTCGACATCAAAATGCCCGGAATTAGCAATTAAAGCTCTGTTTTTCATAACAGGAAAATGTGATTTTGAAACAACATTTATGTCTCCGGTAACCGTTATAAAGATGTCGCCTATCCTGGCAGCTTCTTTCATAGGCATAACACGAAAACCGTCCATCACCGCTTCCAGAGCCTTAAGCGCATCAACCTCACAGACTATTACGTTTGCCCCTAACCCTTGAGCCCGGCGGGCAACTCCTTTACCACACCAGCCATATCCGCAGACAACAAGATTACTGCCAGAAATCAAACGGTTAGTTGCTCTAATCACACCATCAAGCGTTGATTGTCCGGTACCGTAGCGATTATCAAAAAGATGCTTAGTGTAAGCGTCGTTAACAGCAATTACAGGATAAAGAAGCCTGCCTTCTTTTTGTAAAGACTTCAATCGTATCACGCCGGTAGTTGTTTCTTCGGTGCTAGCCCAGGGTAAATCGGGCTTCTTGCCCGAAGCTGATTTAAAAAACCTTTTGTGTATAGTAGAAACGAGATCAGCCCCGTCATCAAGAGTTATTTGAGGTTTTGCCTGCAAAACCGCGTCTATATGTTTATAATAAGTGTTGTTATCTTCGTTGTTAATCGCGAAAACTTCTATCCCATAATCAAGAGCCAGAGAGGCAGCAGTATCATCCTGGGTTGACAAAGGGTTTGAAGCACAAAATAACGCCCTGGCTCCAGCTTCTTTTAAAGTTAAAGCTAAAGCAGCTGTCTCTGTGGTAATATGAAGACAAGCCCCTACAGTTAACCCCTTTAATGGTTTCTCTTTTTTAAACTTCTGGCGCACTTGCTCCAACACGGGCATTCGGCTTAATGCCCACTCTATGCGTTTTTTACCTGCCGATTTCAAATTTTTATCTTTAATGTCACAGTTCATTTAACCCCCTTCTCAAAAACCAGCTTTAGCTGACTCTATAAGATTATTTTACTGCCTTACGTAATTCTTCAGCCCTGTCGGTATTTTCCCAGCTAAAGCCTTCCTCTTCTCTTCCGAAATGCCCATAGGCTGCAGTTTTCGTATAAATCGGACGTAACAAATTCAACTCTTTGATTATCCCCGCCGGAGTAAGTTTAAAAATCTGGCGTATGGCTTTAGAAATTTTAGCTTCTTCAACTTCTGAAGTTCCAAAGGTATTGACATTAACTGAGACTGGCTCAGCTACTCCGATACAATAGGAAAGCTGAATTTCACAGGTGTTTGCAATACCGGCTTTAACCACATTTTTAGCGATATAACGCGCCATATAAGAAGCTGACCGATCTACTTTAGTAGGATCTTTTCCTGAAAAAGCTCCTCCGCCATGCCTGGCGTAACCGCCGTAAGTATCAACTATTATTTTACGGCCTGTTACTCCAGTATCGGAAACCGGGCCGCCTATTTCAAAGCGTCCGGTACCATTGATGAATATTTTAGTATTCTTATCAATCAATTCTCCGGGTATTACGGAATCTACAACCATTTTCTGGATATCATTTCTTAAATCTTCTGTTTTGACATCCTTTGAGTGGTGTGCGCCAATAACAACAGCATCAATCCTTTTAGGGCAACCATTATTATATTCAACCGAAACCTGTGATTTTCCATCCGGCCGTAAATAATTTAAAACCCTTTCCTTACGTAATTGCGAAAGCCGGCGGACTAGTTTATGGGAAAGTATTATGGGCAAAGGCATCAACTCCGGAGTTTCTGAATTCGCAAAGCCGAACATCAAACCTTGGTCACCCGCTCCGCCTACATCAACGCCTAAGGCTATATCTGAAGACTGCTCTTGTATTGTGGTAATCACCCCGCAGCTTTCATAGTCAAATCCTATCGAAGGGTCATCATAGCCTATATCTTTAATAATTTTCCGAACTACTTTTGGTATCTCAACATAACAATTTGTAGTTATTTCTCCGGCAACCAATGCCAATCCACGAGTAACCATAGCTTCACAAGCAACCCTGCCGTTACGGTCATTAGATAGAACCTCATCCAAAACGGCATCTGATATTTGATCGCACACTTTATCAGGATGCCCCTCGGTTACCGATTCAGAAGCAAAATAAGTTTTCATAATTGTTCTCCTTTATTCTCAACTGATTTTTCTATACCTTCACCGGCAGTCTCGCTTACTGCCTCATCACTATCTTGAGATTGATTATCCAAACCTTCCTTGCTAACCAAGGCAGCAAAATCTTCCAACTTTGGTAAATCTTTAAGGGAGTTAATGCCAAAATATTCCAAAAACTTACGTGTGGTAATATAAAGAAAAGGCTTGCCCACCACATCTTTTCTGCCGCCTATCTTTACAAGGCCCAGTTCATCAAGCTTTCTCACGACGCCATCTACGTTAACACCTCTTATAGCCTCTATCTCTACACGGGTAATCGGCTGCTTGTAAGCTACTATAGCTAATGTTTCCAGAGCGGCCGTAGAAAGTTTCTGCTTGCTTCTTTCCTGGTACATTTTTTTAACCCAAGTTTCGTTGTCAGGACAAGAACACATTTGATAACCGCCAGCAATCTTAACTATGCAAATCCCGGAATTTCGCTTAGCATATTCGGAAATAAGTTCTTCTAATATCAACTCAATATCTTTTTTGTCTGCCTCCATTATCTGGATAAGCTCGCTTAATTCAATAGGGCGCTCATTAACAAACAGCAGAGACTCAATAATCGCCTTTGCTTTTAGATTGTCCATTTTTGCTTCGTTGTTATTCATGTTGGATTTTTATCTCTGAAACCTTTCAGCCTCTCTGCTTGTAGATTTCATTAAGGAAATCTTCTGTAGTATCTATTTGTGGTTTATGCTTTAAAGCATTCTTGACCATGTCTTCTATTTCCTTGGAACTATATTGCAGCCTTCTTAAGATTTCTTTAGCTTGCATGACAACCTGGCAATTCAAAACCGCAGGCGATTTGCTCTCATCCTTGATAAGCGCAAACCGGCCCACTTTGCCTTGCAAATGAGCTACTATCTGCCTGGCTTTCTGCTTGCCGATACCGGCAAGTGTAGTAAGAAATTGTAAGTCCCCATCTTCAATAGCTCTAGCAATCACAGATACCGGTTTATCAAAAGCCCTAAGCGCAGCTTTAGGGCCAACTCCGGAGACACTTATAAATTTTTCAAAAAAGTCTTTTTCCAACTCCTCAAGAAATCCTACCATTGCCGGTAAAGCGCGATTTCCATCTATGGATAAATAATGGTAAATAACTAACTCTGTTTCACCTGTCTCACCCAGGCGGCTTAAAACTGCTTTTGGAACGCTAACTTCATAGCTAAAGTTTCCGGTGTCAACAACGACACGGTTGTCACTTTTTTTTACCAGCTTGCCTTTTATTTTACAAATCATTAAAATAATGTTATGACCGCGTTAAACAAATACTTTTTCTAATTTTCAGCATTTTTTGAGCATGCGAAAACGCTATAACCAGAGAAAAGGCATCGGCAGTATGTATAGATTTGAATTCTATTCCCATTACATTTTCAGCCATTTTTTTTACGCGTTGGGAATCAGCATTACCCTGGCCCAAAAAAGACTTTCTGGCCCTTGTTGGCGAATACTCAAAAAAATCAACCCCCTTCTGACAAGCTAATAGAGCGATAACACCTCTTACCTGAGCCAAAACCCCTAATGTTGTAGGATGACGATAATGTGAATAAAGCTTTTCAACTATCAAGGCCGAGGGTTTATATTCTGACATTTCTTTCTCCAAGACAGAAAATACATCATGCAACCTGTGCGGCAATGGCTGTTTGGGGTCCGGTTTTATTTGGCCCTCTTTGATAAGGTCAACTTGCAGCCCGCGGACTTCACATAAAACGTATCCGCAATCCCGTAAGCCTAAATCCACACCGAGAACATTCATTTTATATTTCCTGCGCCATTTCCTCTAAGACTTCATCGGGAATATCAAAATTAGCATAGACTTTTTGGACATCATCGTGATCCTCCAGAGTCTCAATAAGAGCAAGTAGTTGCTTGGCATCATTGCCTGCTATCTTGATAGTTGAATTAGGTATTTTAGTAAGTTCGGCTTCTTCCCATTTTATACCTTTTTTAGTCAAAGCTTCTTTTACGCTTTCGAAATCCTTTGGTTCGCAGAATATCTCATAATTTTTATCTCCGACCTTAATATCCTCGGCTCCTGAATCTATAGCAAGAGCGAATAACTCATCTTCACTAATTTGCGCTTTGTCAATCAGTATATATCCTTTTGAAGTGAAAATCCAGGCGACACTTCCAGCTCCGGCCATATTGGCAGCTCGCTTTGAAAGAATATTTCGTATCTCGGCTGAAGACCTGTTTTTATTATCTGTAAGAACCTCGACAATAATGGCAACTCCTCCCGGGCCATAACCTTCAAAAATACAACTCTCGTAACTTACACCCGGCAGTTCGCCTGTACCTTTTTTTATGGCTTTTTCGATATTGTCTTTTGGCATGTTAGCATCATTAGCCCTGGAAATGGCAGTCCGAAGGCTGGGGTTGGTGTCAGAATTACCCCCTCCATCTTTAGCTGCTACCGTAATTTCCCTAATTAATTTAGTAAACAATCTGCCGCGCTTGGCATCAGCAGCACCTTTTTTGTGTTTTATACTTGCCCATTTTGAATGGCCGCTCATTATTACCTCCTTTTAAATACTAATGTATTGTCAAAACTCTGCTTAAATTCCAAACATTAATATAAGCGTCGATATTTTCAGAATTGAAAATCCGGAAATACTTATACTGTTTCATATACTCTATACAAGAAAGCCTGATGCTTTTTTTGCAAGCTTATCGGCTTCAGTGTTTTTTTCTCTTTCAATATGCTGTATGGTAAAGCTGTCAAAACTTGCTGCCAATTTACGAGCCAAAACAAAAAGTGAGTATAAATTTTGATTTTTAACCTTGTAGTTTCCTTTCATCTGCTCGCACACCAGCATGCTGTCGGAAAAAACATCAACATCTTTAATTTTCATTTCTCGAGCTTCAATTAAAGAAAATATCAAAGCCATATACTCGGCAAAATTGTTTGATTGCACTCCCAAGTAAATACTTTCTTCTTTTACCAGTTTTTCTCCATCATATATCAAATAGCCTATTCCAACCTTACCGGGATTGCCTACTGAAGCTCCATCAATATAGATATTCATAACTTAATATCATCAGAGATATATAATATCCGGACACAACTTTCACAAAACACCAGCCTCTCGTACATTTTGATTTCGTTTATTTTTTGATGATTGAGCAGCATATGGCAGGCTCCGCAATTTCCTCCCATTACAGGAGTAATCGCCAGGCCTTGGCGCGTTTTCAATAATTGCTCGTATCTCGAGATTATATTTTTATCAACTTCTTTCGCCAGTATTTTTCTTTTATCCAAAAGGCTATTTATTTTGATTTCGGCGTCTTTAACTTTGTTTAATATCGCCATCTCCTGTTCTTTATACTTTCCCTCTTCTTTATTAAGCGTTTCCTTTTCAGCATTTCGACTGGCGGTAGCTGATTCAATATCATCAAATATTTTTAAAATATCTTCTTCTACCACAGAGATATCGGCTTTAATGGCTCCTATCTCATTTAATTTAGCCTGGTAATCTTTATTTGTCTTAAGCTGGTAAAGGTGCCCTTGTGATTTGCGCAGGTTTTCTTCTTTGGCCGCTAAATCGACTTCTTTTTCCTTTTTCTTTAGCTGCAGCTGTTTAATCTTTTCTTCAATGCTAAGAAGAGCTTGTTTTTTACACTCAAACTCTGCTTTCATTCTTTCCAGTTCAAGCGGGCATTTTGTATCTTTATCTTTTTGCAATACGTATATTTCTGTATCCAGTTCTTGCAATTCAGCTATTTTTCTTATTTCGTCTTTTATCGACATTTTCCCCTTTTTAAATTAGAGCCCCTCATATTTTGTTTATAAACATAAATAGCCTACTTTGGACTTTTATTGGTCTGGCTGGCCTATTTTTATTTGCAAACAGCCATTTTTAAAAAGAACTTACTATGGGCGATACAGCCTGCCCGCTGAAGCTTTAGCGTAGGCGGGGACTCGTATAAACTCTCAAAGCGTAAGCTTTGAGTGCTGAAGGCTCTTTGTAGTTTATCCGAGATTTCTTCTGCCTTAGCTATCTACTTCAGTTTGCAAACAATACTTTGCTTTAAAGAGCTTACCATGGGCGATACAGGACTCGAACCTGTGACCTCTACGATGTGAGCGTAGCGCTCTAACCAACTGAGCTAATCGCCCAATCGACGGGCTATTACCAACTCAAGAAAATATAGGCCTTTTTTAAAAAACAACACCGTGGGCCCGCAGGGACTCGAACCCCGGACCAATTGATTATGAGTCAACTGCTCTAACCGACTGAGCTACGGGCCCTAAGTTGCAAAAGCTATCATAGAACGCTTCTTTTCACAAAACTACTTTTATTTTAAAGCCCGACTGTTCAATGAGATTGTATTTTTGCAAGCCTTAAGCGTGGCAAAAATACTTAATCGAATTAATCCCGCACAAATGAAGTTTGTGCGGGAAGCTACGGGCCCTAAGTTGCAAAAGCTATCATAGAACGCTTCTTTTCACAAAACTACTTTTATTTTAAAGCCCGACTGTTCAATGAGATTGTATTTTTGCAAGCCTTAAGCGTGGCAAAAATACTTA
>JAQUWY010000021.1:25991-27282 GCA_028692655.1 Candidatus Omnitrophota bacterium
ATCGAATTAATCCCGCATAAATGAAGTTTGTGCGGGAAGCTACGGGCCCTAAGGTCATGCAAGATATTTAGAGCTTTATATTCTACGAACACCGGCATGGTTAAGAACTAACTGCTCACTTCTTCACCTAAATCGGGAAAATCACCAAAGCCTTTTTACTTAAACGTTTTTGTACTGCCGGCAAAAGCCAGAAACCCTTAAAAAGCTTTAAAATTATAGCAATATATTCTATCCATAGCAAGTGTTTTTTAGGCCAAAATATACACTTTAAATCCGAATGTTAATCGAAGTAACCCCGCTGAAATATTTATCTTTATTAAAAAACTAATGGCAAATATTAGATACGTAGTTAAATCATAATCAGAAAATCTGTAAAAATCACAGGTAAGGTTGGCTAAATTTTTCTAAATCCTGCTTGCTCATAGCTCCAATACGC
This sequence comes from Candidatus Omnitrophota bacterium, assembly GCA_028692655.1. Classification (GTDB taxonomy): domain Bacteria; phylum Omnitrophota; class Gorgyraeia; order Duberdicusellales; family 4484-171; genus JAQUWY01. The sequence goes on from JAQUWY010000021.1 coordinate 26,428, forward strand.
GTTTCCATCACTTTTCCATCTTTAACAATCATGAGGGCTGGTATGCTCATGATAGAATAACGAGTTGCCAAATCCTGGGTTTCATCAATATTTACTTTGCAGACCTTTAATTTACCAACGTATCCCGCAGCCACCTGTTTCAGTGCAGGTTCTATCATGCGGCAGGGACCGCACCAAGGAGCCCAGAAGTCGATTAGAACTGGAATTTTGGATTGCATAACTTCAGCTTCAAAATTATCCGATGTCACTTTTACTTCCACGGCTCCTCCTTTCTTTGCAGAATAACTAATTTCTTTGAAAGCCCAAACTGATCTGCTTAGTCAATACTTTTTACCTTTCTAGACAGTCTTTTTATTTCCTTAATAAGCCTGTCTATTTTTTTATCAGTAGCCCACTTGCTCTGTGAAGTGCTGGAGATTAACTTTCCTAAATCATAGCAAAGTTTTTCCCTTTTTATATTCATGGATATTTTCTGAGTATTTTTTTTGCCTATTTCGGAAACATCTTTAAGGTATTTTTCACCACTATTTAAAAGTTTTTTTGCGTTCTTGATAGCTTTTTCAAGTTCGACTTGAGTCTTGGGCCATATTTTTTCGACTACATCCCGAAAATGCTCTTTTTTTGCCATAAACCCTCCTTTTTTGGTTTGCGATTTTGGACAAGTTATCTTTGAAAATTTTATTTATTTTACCATAAGGGCGTTTCCTTTGCAAAATTTATCTAACGGTTGATAGTGTAAACTATTATTCGCAAATTGACAGATAAATAAAAACGGCATATCCTCAAAAGGTAGTGTTTACCAAATACTAACCTTTTAACTAGGAGGACATGCCGTGACTAGACCAGTTAATTTCT
>JAQUWY010000052.1 GCA_028692655.1 Candidatus Omnitrophota bacterium
GTGGCCTGATTCCAAAACTGTTCGAGCAACGGCGTTGATTCGTCACCGGGTTTTGTCAGTAATGAATACAAAGGTATCTGTTTGTAACACTTTACTTCTACGGCAAAGGGAAATCCGCAGGAACGGTCCAGAGATGGGTCTACTTGATCGCAAATTATATCGCCAATACTGTTACGAACCATTGACTTGGGCAGAGAATTTGCCCGTAACGTCGCCATAGCACCCGATTCCGGGGACCGGTAAAACTTAATGCCCCACCATTCTTCCAGTAATTTAGCGACTTTACGTTCGCCGTCTTTCCATGTTTTCATGTATACATCCTTTGGTTAATAAAAACCGGCAATCAATTGCTTCGACTGCCGGTTCGACTACTTTTCGACTATTTTGAGGCTAATTTTCGTCCAATGTTTTCAGGGCTTTTCTCAGTTGTTCTGCTTCTTCTTTTTGAACGTGTTCTCTGAAATCAGCCACGATTTTGACTGCCATGGACTGTGCATATAACGTTTCAAAGACTTCCCGTAGAAATTCCTCTTCTGTGTCGTACTGCCGTGGGCATTTTATGTCAGTTGAGGCCTTCCACTTTTCGAATAATAAGTCTTTATCAGTCATGTTTACCTGTAGTAAGGGCAAATATGTGAATACGGACACGGGGAATTAAATGCATGACAGCTTTTTGTATTCGGCGTCCAGTTTTCCTTACGTATTTCTTCTGTCAAATGGCTTACATATGCCCAGAACTTATCTTCGGGCCACGGTTCTACCGTATAGATTTTATTCAGGCGTAACATAATTGCCGCAAATTTCGGGTTAACATCCGGCAATAACAGTTTGGTTCCGTGGTGATACAAAGAAGCCTGAAAGATTACATCTTTTTTGTGAAATGCACTGCTAGTTTTGTAATCGCCGATTAGCAAAGTTTTCGAGCCTTCCTGCTGATACAGGACGTCGGCCTTGATCATTAAGTTGATGTCTTTGTATGTCGGTTTCAAAGTTGCTTCGGCAGCCATTCCCGGTCTAAACAGGGCATACGGATTGTATGTAGCCAGAGATTTGTCTACGATATCGACGGCATCCTGTTTGTGTTCGTTAATAAGGCCCCTAAGTTGCGGCATTAGGCTCTGTACGGCACGTTGCCGTATGTCTTCGATAGTATGTGTAATTCCGTTGTTGAATTCGTTTAAGGCCCATTCTAGCGCGTTATGGGTGGCAATACCGGCAACAAGATATTTGTTCTTCGGTTCCTGAATGCCCTTGCGATAACGAAAAGCGTATTTGTATCCACAGGCTTCAAATGTGGTGTACTTTGTCATCGAAAAGAACGGGTCTGATTTGCTAGGAAAATTCATTATTTGGCCTTTTTGGGTCTTCCGGGGCTTTTTCGGACTTTAGGACTCGGTTTCTTTATTGTCTGGTCCGTTTTGCTATATATGACGGCAGTACCGTATTGTTTTGCAGGGTCGTTCTTGATTTCAAATTCAGCCAGCCACTCTTCCATGGTTCCCAAGTCATTTTTGAGTTTGCCCATGGTCTTTTCAATTTGCTCCTGATTGTATCCCATGATTTTACGGTTACGCATAAACAGGCTGTATGTATTGTATCGCATAGTCAATTCACGCAAATAACTCTCGCCGTATTTTTCAACGTTGTTCGAAAACGTCTTCAGTTGAGACAGAATATTGCGTTTGATGTGAATGGCGTCCATACCGGCACGGCTCAATTCATCACTGTGCAATTCAAGGTAAAATGCCACAAACTGTTCCCAGAGCAAAATCAATTCCGTATTGTGGTATAAAACGCTCAAACCTTCTGGGACAACTTCGGTTGCATACTCCAAAATCTTGCTTACAGCCAAAGAATTTTCATCGGGTGCGATTTCCTGTACCCCGGTGACTTCCGAAATCGGGAGGGAAAATTCAATAGTTCGTTTACCCTGTTCAGTCAGTACATTGTCGTCGGTAAGCATCCCGCGACTTACCAAATAATTCCGGTAACTGATAGGGTATGTCTGTCCAAAATTGATTGTATCTACCAACATTTTCAGCGGGTGAATACCAAGAGAATCTGCTCTTTTCAGGAATTCTCTGACTTCATGGGCATCTGCCACTTTAGCTTTTGCATCGGGCGTCAACGGTGTTACATTGACTCCGCCCAATTGTCCCGCTCCGGGTACAAACTCTGATTTTGTCATTAAATGACTCCGTTCTTGAAAATGTTACTAAATTCTGGTTCTTCGTTCGGAGGCGTGTATCCGCCATCATCTCCGATATAGACGAAAACTGACATTAAGGATTTGCCAAGTTTAACGGGATCAATTTTCCAAAATAACCTTGACGATTTAATGTCTTTTTTGGAAACCTCAAACATCTTACTGAGTTCCCTTGCATTGAAAAATCGGTGTTCTGCAAAGAACTGCCTGTTTTCAACTGAAAGTTCCTCTAAAGACGCTTTAATGGCCCTGCGGACTGCTTTGTCGGGAATACCCAACTGTTTGTAAATGTCCATTTTTTACCTGATTATTTGTTGTTTCGGAAACAAGAAATCCGTCAATTTTATTCTTACGGTCGTAACATGCTTGTTAACTCTTTTGAAAACGGTGCGCCCTCGTTGTGAAGACGCACCGTTTGCTAGCTATTTGCCTTCAGGTGTTTCGACAACGTGAAGTTTGATAGGTTCGGATTCGGCTACATCTTCCGCAATACCGTTAACTTCGGCCTGTGCTTCGGCCTGTGCCTTTTCGATTGCTTCACGAATCTCGGGAGGCATTTCCTGCGGTTCGGGGGGAGCACCAAAGAATCCCATACGCCCAAGGGTGTTTTTAGCATGGTGTTCCAAAAGCTCACCTGCCATTTTGCAAATAAAAGCCTTGTCCAACACAGAACCGCCGGGACTCTGGGCAATAATGCCGTTCAATCCCACCAGAACGTAGGGAGTGCCCTGCAATGCAGCCTGAATCAACGAATCCGCCTTACGAATTTTTTCGTTTGCGTCGTTGTTCATGTCTGCTTCGGCCTGTTTAGCATCTTTTCCAAATTTCTTCTCGTCACTCATATTAAACTCCAAGGTCTGTTGTTAGTGCCTCTTGTAAGGCAGTTTTGATACTCGAATTGATTAATAACTCGAGCCTGTTTCTCTCTAGTTTTTCTACATCAATATATTCTCGTACTACATCCGCCGGAATTGTTTCAATCCATTCGTTAAAAGTTTTTGAAACTGATAAAAATTTCAAGGAAATGGTATTGAACAATATCTGTTCGAAAATAGGATGTACGGGTTCAGTATTATGTTGTAAATATAATTGGAAATCTCTGGGATAATTCCAACTGCTGTTTACCCGTTTCATCATTCTGTCAATAGCAAACCGGCTTGAAGTAATAAGTTCAATATCGTTTAGTGATTTTCGCTCAGCCGTTACTACCCAGGGAACGTACGGATTAAAGGCATTGAAACGATTTATGGCCCATTTACTGTGAATCATATTAGGGAAAATCGTCCAACTTGAATCGTCTTCTGAAACACGGAAAAATATAACCCGCAAATACCGGTCTACCGAAACGTTCAATTTGTCGGCAATCAAACATGCAGACTTAAAATGCTTCCAGTTTGCATGGTATCGCGGATCGGTAGAGTGTGTCAGGTGTGCCCTATATTCGCCTGTATATTCAAATTCAATGGCAGATAATGCCAACGATGCATCATATATGCGTATGTCGGTAGCGTCAAAGTTCCATTCTTTTGCGATTTCAACTAACGTTGCCATGTTTTAACCATTGTTCGTAAATGTTCGTTGCTACATGAGCAATCATAAGTGGAGGCACGGACATTCCTACAATATATCGTACTGTATTTCTGCAAGAATTATAATCCAGCGGAAACGAACTTGCCAATAACAATTCTCTATCGTTTAACAATCTTTGAATTGTTGGATGCCAACTTCCATGTCCTCCTGTTGCACAAATTGTTTTAACTGGTTTATCAGGATGGACTTTACATTCGTTGAAAAAATGTCCTTTTTCGTGTACAGTAGCAAAATTATCGCCCAGCTTTACAAAAGGATACAATTGTGATGCTACAGTATGATCAATAACAGTATGGTCTTCGTTGTCTGCAATTTCCTTAAAGGGTATTTCCGGTTCATTAAAGGCCATTCTAATGAGGGGTTTTTCTGTAAATAAGTCAATGCTATATAAAAATGGCGAAGCAAGGTCTTTTCTCAGTGCAATAAAAAACACACGCCGCCTTTTCTGCGGTACTCCCATTTTAGAAGCATCTAACAAAAAAAGTTGACAATAATATCCGGCTTTGTCAAGTTCTTCGTAAATTCTGCTGACATATTTTCTTGCTTCACCCAATAAAATACCGGTAACGTTTTCGGCAATAACTACTTTCGGTTGTAACTTTTTTGCCAAGTCAATAAAATCAAAGAACAATGTATCTAATACCTGTTCGGCCTGTCCTTCTCGGAACTTCTTTTCTTTTCCCCAATCTTTTTCTCTGTTTCCCGCCATTGAAAATGTAGAACAAGGCGGAGAACCGTCAAGAATATCAAGATTATATAGTTCTTCCGGAAGATCGTCTCTTTCCTTAAATGTTTGAATTGGTTCGGTATAAGCATATTTTGGACTGTTATTTGTTATATATGCTTCCATCATTTTAGGGTCAATTTCGTTACAACCAATAACATCAAATCCTGCCAGCTTATATCCAAGTGAAGAACCGCCACCGGCAGAAAAGCACGAAAACACCTTGCCTTTGTCTTTGGTAAAGTGTGTATCTTTGAGTGTCCAACGATAGTTAAATTTATGCATCGTTATTTGTAATCTTTACTATTTCAATTTTATGACCTTCTTTTTGCCAGATGCCTAATCGCGCAGCCGAATGCCGCTCGAGAATTCGATGCGACTTGTCCAAAAAATCAAAAACATGAACAAGACCGCTATTATTAGGGCGAAGTGCCCGGCCCAATCTCTGAATCGTTTTAACAAAGCTCTTCTCTCCGCTGGCAATAATCAGGGAATTGATTCCCGGAAAATCCACGCCTTCGTTGAAAATACCTGATGCCACAATGGTTGCATTGTCAGAATGACGAAATGCGTCCAAAACCTTTTCTCTTACAAAAGCGTCAAACCTGCCATCAACATAGAACAAATCTTTAACGACCGTTCTTTTGTCTGTCTTATAGTAAGTCTTATAAACCTTAAACTTATTATCAATTTGAAGGTCCGGCACTCCCATTTTTTGCATAATAAGATTGCCGTGTTCATGATTTTTGAACAAAATCAGTGTTTTACCTTCCAAACCTTTTGCCATTTGTGCAATCAGGTGATTCCGGTAATCAAACGTTACAATACCTGCATCGTACACATCCTGCCAACCGGATGCCACGTGCATGTATGCATCCCTGCGGTGGATTTCAAAAAACCGGATTATCGGTTTTACAAGGAAATCACGTTCAATAAGTTCCTTTGTTTCCAACTCATAGATAATCGAACCAAACATGGCCTTACGTTGAAGATCATCAATAAGTTCGCCCGTGAATGGCGTACCGCTCACTCCGATGCGTACACGGGCGTTTACGGCCTTTTTAAGCATATCCTGCATGATTTTGCCAC
>JAQUWY010000022.1 GCA_028692655.1 Candidatus Omnitrophota bacterium
CGCTCTTCCGATCTCCCCGCGGTAAAAGAGGTTTTTCTGAAGCGTTCCCGGATAATATCTCTAATTCGAGATTTTTTCAATCAGCTTAAATTTATAGAAGTGGAAACGCCTATGCTGCATGGAGTGGCTGGCGGAGCAGCCGGCCGGCCGTTTATTACTCATCATAATGCCACAGACAGCGATGTATATCTTAGGATTGCTCCCGAACTTTATCTGAAACGCCTTTTGGTCGGCGGGTTGGAAAAAGTTTATGAAGTAAACAGGAGTTTTAGGAACGAAGGTACATCCACCAGGCATAATCCGGAATTTACCATGCTGGAGGCTTACTGTGCTTATGAAAATTATGAATACATGATGAAACTTTGTGAGAAATTATTTGCATATTTAAGCCGAGAAATTAACTCTAGTCTGATTCTTGATTATCAGGGCCAGGCAATAGATTTTACCCCTCCTTGGCAGAGAATATCGTTTGCTGAGTTATTTAAAAAGGAATTTGATATAGAACCCAGCGATTCCCAGGAGGAAATGATAAGAAAAATAAGCAAAAAACTTGATTTAAAAAAGGGGTTGAGCCGTAGCCAGATTCTTAATATAACTGAGGAACTCATCGAGAAAAATTATCCCAAGGATAAACCGGCTTTCATTACCGATTTTTTTACCTGGACTTCTCCTTTGGCCAAGAGGAAAAAAGATAATCCTCATATTGTAGAAAGGTTCGAATTGTTTATCGCCGGCTTAGAGGTTGCTAACGCTTATTCAGAATTAAATGACCCCCTAGAGCAAGCAGAGAGGTTCAAAAAGCAGTTAGAAGTGGAAGAGGAGCTGCCGAAGAAAATCGACAAAGACTTCCTTTTAAGCTTAGAGTACGGCATGCCTCCGGCAACTGGTTTAGGCATAGGCATTGATAGGCTGGTGATGATACTTATTAATCAGCCTTCAATACGAGACGTTATTCTTTTTCCTCTCCTTAAACCCCTTGAAAGCACAGATGGCCACAGATAATCACAGATAAAAAATCAGCGATCATCCGCAGTATCTAATCTGCGTAAAAAAGATGAAAACAGAATTACATTTAGCACAGCGTTATCTATTTAGAGGAAAGGCAAGGCACATTTCCTTTATAGGTATTGTTTCCTGCCTGGGCATCGGGTTGGGAGTGGCAACGCTAATTATTGTCATTTCGGTAATGAACGGCTTTGACCGGGACCTTACCTCAACCCTGATGAAATTTAATCCTCATATTACCGTTGAAAGCGGCACTGATTTTAAACTTTCTGAAGTTGAGGATAAAGTCCAGGGTTATGCCGGGGTAGAAAGCGCTTCTATATTTTTGCAGACTCAGGTGTTTGGAGTTTTCGAAAATTCAATTGTTCCTCTGGTTGTGAAAGGAATCGATTTCGATAATAAAAAAGAACAAGGCTCTTTCAGCCTTTATGTTAAAGAGGATAAAGGAGCAGGCGGATTTTTTATCGGTGAAGGCTTAAAGAGAAGATTTTTAATTCGGGATGAATTGGAATTTTATCCTTTAGAAAAGAAACTCAAGTCCCGGACAGGAAAAGTAAGAGGGGTTTTTAAAGTCGGTTTGTACGATATAGACAACAATTATCTGGTTATGGATTTAAGCGCTGCCAGAGAGCTTTCTCCGAATTACCTCATTTTTTTGGGAGCCAGGATAAAAGACCCCTTCCAAGCCCCGGAAATAAAAAAGAGAATACTTAATGACTTTGGGCCCCAAGTTTATGTTTCTACCTGGATGGAATCTAATCAGGCGTTGTTTTCAGCTTTAAAACTTGAAAAACTCACCATGTTTGTGATTCTAAGCCTGATTATATTGGTGGCGGCTTTTAATATTTTTGCCACTTTGACTGTCAAGGTGGTTGAGAAGACTAAAGACATTGGGATACTTAAGTCTTTAGGTTTTAGCCAACGCCGAATATTAGCAATTTTTAGCCTTCAGGGTGCGCTTTTGGGTTTTATCGGGACTGTTTTTGGGGCAGCGTTGGGACTGGGGTTGTGCTTTGTGTTGAAGGAGTCAAGATTTATAAGATTGCCTCAGGAAATTTATTATATTGAATATTTGCCGGTGGCCATGAATTATAAAGATATTGTGCTTATTGTGCTGGTGGGATTTATATTGGCGTATATATCCAGCCTTTTTCCTGCCGTACGGGCAGCACGCTTGTCGCCTTCAGAGGCCTTACGTTATGAATAAGAATAGCAGCTTATCTTTTTGAATAATACGCATGAAACCCTTAATTGAACTAAATTCTGTAAGCAAAACATATCAAAGCAGCCGGGAATCCGTAAAGGCTCTCATAGAGATTAATCTTAAGCTTAATCAGGGAGACTATGTATCTATAGTCGGGCCTTCTGGGGCGGGCAAATCTACGCTTTTGCACATAATCGGGGGCCTGGATGCTCCCAGCCGAGGTTCCGTTTTATTCAGAGATAAAAATATTTATCGTTTAAGGGATAAAGAAATATCTTTATGGCGCAGGCACCACATAGGTTTTGTTTTCCAGTTTTATCATCTCATTGAAGAGCTCAATGCTTTGGAAAATGTTGCTTTAGTGCTGGATTTTCCCGGGAAAGAATCTTCTTTAAAAAAAATAGAAGAGTTGCTACAATATCTGGGTATTGAAGATAGAAAAACTTTTTTTCCTTCTCAGCTTTCAGGAGGGGAGAAACAGAAAGTCGCGATAGCCAGGGCTTTGGTTAATGATCCGGAAATAGTCCTCTGTGATGAACCAACAGGGAATCTGGATAAGGAATCACAGGAGAAAGTAGTAGATTTGCTGGAAAGACTCAATAAAGATAAGGGCAAGACAATCGTCTTGGTAACCCATAATACAGAACTGGCCAGACGAGCCGGCCGCAATGCAGTTATTAAAGAAGGCAGGGTAGTGCAGTAAAGTCTTTATAAAACAGGAGGGGAGATGAAAATATACTTAAATGGAGAGTTAGTTGATAAGAGCCAGGCAAAAGTTTCTGTCTTTGACCATGGGTTTTTATATGGCGATGGAGTTTTTGAGGGGATAAGGGTTTATAATTGCCTGGTATTTAAATTGAAAGAGCATATCGAAAGACTGTTTGAGTCTGCGCATTCAATTATGTTAAGAGTTCCTCTGAGCAAAAAGCAAATGACTGAAGCGGTGGTGGATACTCTCAAAGCTAATAAACTGAAAGACGGCTATGTTAGATTGATAGTTTCTCGAGGAGAAGGCGACCTGGGCCTTGACCCAAGAAAATGCAAAGGTAATGAGACAGTGGTAGTTATTGCCGATAAGATCAAGCTTTACCCTAGCCAGTTATATCAGAAAGGGATGGAAATAATCACTGTGCCCACGGTGCGCAATATTCCTGAGGCATTAAACCCCCAGATAAAATCCCTGAATTACCTTAATAACATTTTAGCTAAGATAGAGGCAATAAATTCAGGCTATGAAGAAGCGTTAATGCTTGATCATCTTGGTTATATTGCTGAGTGTACGGGAGATAATATTTTTGGAGTTAAGCAAGGGCACTTATATACTCCTCCCCAATGTATGGGGACTTTGCGGGGCATAACCAGAGACGCAGTTTTAGAGATTGCCCGCAAGCTTAAAATACCAACGCATGAACATGTCCTAACCCGTCATGAACTTTATATAAGCGATGAGTGCTTTTTAACAGGGACCGCCGCTGAGATAGTGCCGGTTGTAAAAGTTGACGGCAGAAGTATCGGCCAGGCTAAACCGGGAGATGTTACAAAGAAAATAATGAATGCGTTTCATAAGGCAACAAAGGCGGAAGGGGTAAAATACAAATTATAGAAGCGGAGAGTCGCGGATATTTACGCGGAAATAAGCTTATTTTTTTCTGTGGAAGTCCGCGTCTATATCTGCGTAAATCTGCATTTATATGTTGTGTGATATATGCCACAAAAGTAATGCCACTGTGCATTTGACGGAAATTATTGATGATAAAGTCGTCGAAATGCACATCTGTCAAAAATGTGCCCAGTCAAAGGCTGAAGAATTAAGCAGTCAGCCTAATATAGTTGATTTTCTTGGAGGGTTGACTGGCTTAGGCAGAATTGAAGGTAATGAAAAAACCTTAAAATGCTCTGCTTGCGGCCTCAGCTATGCAGAATTTAAAAGTAAAGGGAGGCTGGGATGTGAACATTGCTATTCGGTTTTTAAGCAGCAGCTTTTACCACTACTTAAAAAAATCCATAGTTCCTGTGCGCATTACGGCAAAACTCCTCTTGGCCAGGATAAATTAAATTCGAGCCAGGAGTATTTAAAAGATTTACAAGCACAGCTCAAGCGAGCTATAAAGCTTGAGGAATACGAAGATGCCGCCAGACTTAGAGATAAAATAAAAAAAATAGAGGAGGTATAGCAAGCTCTAAGTTGTGAAAAAGCCGGTGAACTTACAACTTATAACTTATAGCTTACAGCTAGATAATGTTTGAAGATTTCTTGAATAATCAAAATAGCTGGCTTAATGGCCGGGGGCCGGAGGCAGGCATTGTGTTTTCTTCTCGTATCCGCTTAGCCCGTAACATTTCCGGGATTCCTTTCCCTTGCCGGGCTTCTGACCTTCAAAAAAAAGAGGCGTTGTGCGCTGCCAAGAAAACATTCTGCCGCGTAAAGGATGTAGCTGGCAGCTCTTTTGTTGAGATGGACAGCCTGGACAGCCTGGACAGGCATATATTATTAGAAAGGCACCTGGTGGGCCCGGAACATATGGCTTGCGGCCAGGGCAAGGCGGTTATAGTTTCAAAGGATGAGAGCATCTCTATTATGGTTAATGAAGAAGACCATTTCAGGATGCAGGTCATTGTTTCAGGGTTTGATTTGGGAAAATGCTGGAATGTTATTAACAATATTGATAACAGCTTTAGCAAAGAAATACCTTTTGCTTTTTCCTCAGATCTTGGCTATTTAACAGCCTGCCCTACTAATGTGGGAACGGGGATGAGAGCATCTTGTATGATGCATCTACCGGCTTTAATCTTTACGAAAAGGATAAATAAAATATTGGAGCTTTTAACCAGGATTTCTTTTACAACCCGCGGCCTTTTCGGAGAAGGAACTCAAGCCTTGGGAGATTTTTTTCAGATTTCTAACCAAGCCAGCCTAGGCCAATCCGAAGAGGAATTGATTGATAATTTAATGGGGGTGGTAAATCAGGTTAAAGGACAGGAGATCGATGCTAGAGACGCTTTAATGAGAAAGTATAGGCATAATTTAGAAGATAGCGTCTGGCGGGCTCTGGGAATTTTACGTAATTGCCGCCTGATCAACAGTAAAGAAGCCCTTAGCCATCTTTCAGTCTTGTCTTTAGGGTTAGATTTAGGTATAATTAATGATAAAGATTTATCGTGCCAAGGCCGGCCAAGGCAATTAATAAATAGCTTATTCATAGAGATTCAACCGGCTCATCTTCAGAAAATCGAAGCGAAATCTCTAAAGGAAAAAGAGCGGGATAGTGTCAGAGCGGATATTCTAAGAGAAAGATTGAGTAAAGAATAAAATCGGATTGGCGCGGATAGCAACGCGGATAAACGCGCAGGATATAAATCTGTGTGAATATTCACGGTTATCCGTGTATACATAAGGAGGGACGCAACAATGTTTAATCGTTTTACAGAAAGAGCAAGAAAGGTTTTAGTGTTGGCTAAGGAGGAAGCCCGCAGGTTCAACCATGATTATATAGGCACTGAGCATATATTATTGGGCCTTATACGGGAAGGCGAGGGTGTGGCTTGTGCGGTATTGCAAAATTTAGGCGTAGACCTTGAACGCCTCAGGATAGAAATTGAAAAGTTGGTTTCAACCGGCAGTGTTGCTTCTGTTTTGGGGGATATACCCTTTACTCCCAGAGCTAAAAAAGCCCTGGAGCTGGCGGCTGAGGAAGCCCGCAGCCTTAGCCATAATTACATAGGCACAGAACATATTCTTCTGGGATTGCTCAGAGAAGAAGAAGGTATTGCCTCACAAGTTCTTTTTTCCTTAGGCGTGGACTTACGCAAAGTTAAAAATGAAATTTCGGCTCTTCTTGGAGGAAGCACTCATACGCATACTTCCGGAAATCAGGCTACTTCAAAGACTCCGGCTTTGGACTCTTTCGGTAGAGATTTAACTAAGTTAACTAAAGAAGGCAAGCTCGATCCGGTTATAGGCCGTCAAACAGAAATAGAGAGGGTAATCCAGATTTTATCTAGGCGTACGAAAAACAATCCTGTCCTTTTGGGTGAAGCCGGAGTAGGGAAGACAGCTATAGTCGAGGGCCTTGCGCAGAATATCATAAAAGGAGATGTGCCTGAAGTTTTGCGCAACAAGCGGATAGTGGTCCTGGATTTGGCGCTTATGATAGCCGGAACTAAATATCGGGGCCAGTTTGAAGAAAGAATTAAAGCGGTTATGGAAGAAATAAAAAGATCCAAAGATGTAATCATATTTATTGACGAGTTGCATACTTTAGTTGGAGCCGGAGCGGCTGAAGGGGCAATTGATGCTTCTAATATTCTAAAGCCAGCTCTCTCACGCGGAGAAATCCAATGCATAGGTGCTACTACTTTAGACGAATACAGGAAACATATAGAAAAAGATGCAGCGTTAGAGAGAAGGTTTCAAGCAATCTATGTTGAAGCGAGCACGGTTGAAGAAACCATTAAAATTCTAGAAGGCTTAAGGGATAAATATGAAGCACATCACAGGGTTAAGTTTACCGATGATTCCCTTGAAGCTGCAGCTAAACTTTCTGATAGGTACGTTTCCGGAAGATTTCTTCCCGATAAAGCCATCGATTTGATCGATGAATCCGGAGCGCGTTCGCGGCTGGTTGTTTTAACCGCGCCCAAGGAAATAAAAGAACTGGAAGAGAAAATTACCGATATTGTTACAGAAAAAGAAGCTTTAATAAAACAACAGGATTTTGAGCGAGCAGCCCGGTTGCGTGATGAAGAAAAAACCTTACGTTTGAAACTGGAAGGTTTGCGCAGGGAATGGAGTAAGAAGCGGGACCAGATAACCCCAGAAGTTGGAGAAGAAGATATCGCCCGTTTAGTTTCACAAATTACAGGTGTACCAATCTACCGGTTGGAAGAGAAAGAATCAGCCAAGCTTTTAAAGATAGAGGAGGATTTAGATAAAAGAGTTATAGGCCAGAATGAGGCTATAGAATCAATTGCCAGGTCAGTAAGGCGGGCAAGAGCCGGAATAAAAGAGCCTCGCAGGCCCATAGGTTCATTCATGTTTTTAGGCCCTACAGGAGTTGGAAAGACACTTTTAGCCAGGGCCTTGGCCGAATACATGTTTGGAAACGAAGAAGCCCTTATTCAGTTAGACATGAGTGAATATATGGAAAAGTTCAATATTTCCCGCCTTATCGGGGCTCCTCCTGGATATGTCGGGTATGAAGAGGGCGGACAGTTAACTGAGCGAGTCCGGCGTAGGCCGTATTCAGTAGTATTGCTGGATGAGATAGAGAAGGCCCATCCGGATGTGTTTAACCTGCTTTTGCAAATTTTAGAGGAAGGCAGGCTTACGGATAGTTATGGAAGAAGAGTCGATTTTCGCAATACCATCCTTATTATGACTTCAAATGTTGGTGCGGAGATTATCCGCAAAAGAGGCTCCTTGGGTTTTAAAGTCGTTAGCGAGGACATCAGCTATGATGATATGAAGAAAATGCTTCTTGAGGAAGTTAAAAAAACTTTTAAACCGGAGTTTTTAAACCGTTTAGATGAAATAACGGTTTTTAAACCTTTAGGGAAAAAAGATTTGGAAAGAATTGTAGATATAGAGATTTCCTATGTTAATGGCAGGTTGACCGAACAGGGTTTTCAAGTTCAAATGACTCCCAAAGCTAAAGAATTCTTTATTGAGAGGGGTTTTGACCCGGTATTTGGAGCCAGGCCGCTCAAAAGAGTTATCCAAAGATTTCTGGAGGACCCTTTAGCCGAAGACATAATCAAAGGAAGGTTTAAAACTAAGCTGCAAAGAAAAAATGATCCTGAGCCGGTAAAAGTCAAAGCTGTGCGTAAGGGAGAGAATCTGGAATTTGAATGAAATTCGGATTGTTTCTATTTAGCCTTCTGATTTTTTTGACTTTTAAGCCTGGAGCAAGCTGTTTTGCTCAAAGCCAGGAAAACTTCATTGAAATCGACTCAAATAACCATAGCGTAGAAATCGTCAATTTTCATCTAGGCAGTTATAGCGTAAACGGCAAAGGAATTTTGTATTTTAGCGCTCAGGATGGTTCTTTGACAGTCCAGTTAGAGGCTGAAGACATAAGTATTAATAATGAGGTTTTCGGTTGGCTGAAATTAAAACTTGAAAAAAGAGGCAATATTGTTTTTATACAGCAGCTTGTCTCTTCTCAGGGCAATGTAAAAGGCCAGGTTGATTTAGTCAAAAATATAGTTGCTTTAAACCTCGAGGGTCACTGGTATGAAAAATCTCCGCTGCTTGAAGGGCAGATGTATATGAAAGTAAAGACTTGGGGAAAAATCGGCGAGTTTCTTACCAGCGGCTACTTAACGGTAAATGACGGCATTTACAAAGGCAATGCTTTTTCAAGCCTGCGTTTAGACTTTATCGGCAGGCCGCCTTTGCTTAACATTACCGATTCAGAGCTGATACTTAAGGACGGGACTTCTCTTGAAATAAGCGGAGTCTTGGACTTAAGGGATTTCTCCAATGTCATGCCCGGAGCCACTTTTACGGCACAAAAAGTTTTTATCGGAGATTGGCAGGTTTTTTCCGAAAATAAAAACAGCGTAGGTTTGAAGAAAAATGTTGACGATAAGATAGATATATTTTTAAATGCCGAAGGCCAGGAAGGGGATGAAAACTCAGGCCCAAAGACTGAGGTCCGTTATAATTTGAAGGATGACAATTTTTTGAAATTTAAGATGGAAGATGACCAGACGACTTTAAAGATTGAACAAAGGAAAGATTTTTGATGATACTGTTTAAGCGAGTAGCGGAGTTATTCCATTATTTAGGAGGCATCGGGTTTTTTATTAAAGACACGCTGGGATGGTTGTTTACAAAAAAGAGAGATTTTAAGTCCATTATACGGGAAATAATTTTTATAGGAATAGACAGCCTGCCTTTAGTATCTTTGATTGCTTTTTTCATAGGCGTTATAATAGCTTTCCAGACAGCTTATCAATTAAAAGCTTTTAGCTCTGAGATTCAGCTGGCACCCCTGGTGGCTCTGTCTTTAGTCAGAGAGCTAGGCCCGGTTATAGGAGCTTTGATTGTAGCTGCCCGTAGTGGGGCTTCTATTACCGCAGGGATAGGTTCTATGAAGATAAGCGAGCAGGTTGATGCTCTTGAAGCGTTCGGCGTTTCCCCCATAGATTATCTGGTAGTTCCTCAATTCGTTACCTTGTTTATTTGTATGCCGGTTCTAATTATTTACGCGGATTTTCTGGGCATTTTAGGAGGCTATGTCGTAGGGGCTTCTAAATTTTATATAAGTTTTGGGCTTTACTTCAGGATGACCTTTGATGCTTTGGGAGGCCGCGATATATTAAGCGGCCTTGTTAAAAGTGTTACTTTCGGCAGCATTATCGCTTTTGTCTCTTGCTATGAAGGTTTCCAGCCGTTTTCTTCCATAGATGTTTCCCGGTCAGTTACTAATTCGGTAGTGCGTTCATTTATATTGATAATCGTTTTTGATTGCATATTAACGGCTATTTTTTATTTTGCAGGTGTTTAATTAAGGCAGTTTATCAGGAAACAGATGATAAAAGTAAGAAATCTCTACAGGTCGTTTGGAGAAAAACAGGTTTTAAAAGGAATAAACCTTACGGTTAATAAAGGCGAAACCTTTCTGCTTATTGGAAGGAGCGGTGCCGGAAAATCTGTACTCCTTAAAAATATTATAGGGCTGTTGCGGCCGGATTCCGGAACAATATCTATTGACGGAGTGGATATCACTCAGTTAACCAACGATAAACTTGAAAGAATACGCCTGCAATTCGGCCTCGTTTTTCAGGGTAGTGCCCTTTTTGACTTTCTGACTATAGAGGAGAATGTCGGGTTTTTTCTTACCCGCCATACAAGTTTAAGAAAAGAGGAAATAAGAAAACGTGTTACCGAGACCCTTGCTTTAGTCGGCCTTAAAGGGATAGAAGGTTCTTACCCTTATGAATTAAGCGGCGGAATGCGAAAAAGAGTTGCTATTGCCAGAGCGGTAATTTACAACCCGAAAATTTTGATTTATGATGAACCTACTACCGGAATCGACCCTATTGCGGTTGATAAAATAGTTTCTTTGATCGAGGATTTGCACAAGCGTTTGGCGATAACTTCTTTAGTGGTAACGCATGATTTAGAAGTCGGCCTTAAGCTTGCTGAGCGTTTGGCTTTTTTGTTGGGCGGTAAAATAATATTTGAAGGTGACAAGAAGGCTTTAGAAAGCACAACAGATGAGAGGCTCATACAGTTTCTAAAGGGCTCTTCCGGCGGGCCGATTAAGGAAATGGAAGTATGATAGGAAAATCAAAAATTGAATATAAACGATAAGAAACGAATACGTAGATATATTCAAGCAGGTTCTTAATGGCAGTTGGGGCAGGTGCAGGGGGAATAAAATACTAAATATCAGAAATCAATAGTGTATTTTTATATTTTTTTTAATGCTAATTGTTTATTTTATAAAAGGGGGAATTTAAATGGCAAAAAATTTATGGGATCTTAAAAAAAGTCTTATATATGTAAAGGTGGGCAGTTTTTTCCTGGCGGCATTGTTCTTGTTATTCATAACACTTATTTCGGTAAAGGAAATAAATATTTTTAAACGGACATATATGGTGAAAGTCAGGTTTGATTTTGCCGAAGGTCTGGCTTCGGCTTCGCCGGTACGTTTCTGCGGTGTTGATGTAGGCCAGGTAAAAACCGTAAAGGTTGAGGCAGAAGGCAGTACACCCCGGGTTTGCGTTTACGCTAAGATTAAACAGGATGTTAAGATTCCAAAAAAGTCTTACTTTTTTATAAATAGCTTAAGTTTATTTGGAGAAAAATATTTAGAAATAGACCCCCCGGATGTTATAACCGGATATATAAAAGAAGGTGATACTATAGAAGGGGTTTCTCCGGTGCCGCTTTTTGATATTTTTGCCGGGTTCTCAAGTACAATCAAAGAGGTAAGAGAATTCGTAAAAGACGGTGAAATTAAGAAGTCTATCGAAAATATATTAAGCAATATGGACGCTATAACTTTAGACGTGAAGGGTTTGCTCGCTGATATTAAAAATGAAAAAGGTACTGTAGGTAAGCTTCTATATGATGACTCCCTGTATGAATCAACAGAAGAGTTTATCGTCGATATAAAAGAACACCCTTGGAAGCTATTGCATAAGCCGAAGAATGCGAAATAACATAAATAAATTCTAAATCCTAAGCTCTAAACAAGCCCTAAATCATAAATTCTAAGCCTAAAGCTTTTATTTAATTCATGTTTTGATTTTAGTTATTTGAATTTTAGATTTGTTTAGGATTTAGAGCTTAGAAATTGGAGTTTTCATAATTATGTTTAACTGTTCCAATTGTGGATATAAATCCATCGGATGGCTTGGCAAATGTCCTCTTTGTGGAGAATGGGAGACATTTTCCCGCCAGGAACCCGTTAGCGGTAAATCTCGACGCGGAGTCCCTCGTAAGAATTCATCTCCTACCTTGATAAAAGATATAACCGGAGAGCAGGTAAAGCGGATTTCTACCGGGATGGCTGAGTTTGACCGTATCATTGGAGGAGGACTTGTTAAGGGGGAGGTTATTCTTGTTGGCGGAGAACCCGGAGTAGGTAAATCTACGCTTTTGCTTGAAGTTTCTTCCAAGCTGGCCAAGAACGGCAAAACTTTGTATGTTAGCGCTGAAGAATCAACGGAGCAAGTGTCTTTACGAGCCAGCCGCCTGAGGGGTGATTTTGACAGTTTGTACATTTTGGGAGAAGATAACTTAGAACTTGTTTATAAACATATAAAGGAAGAAGGATTCAAATTTATAATAATTGATTCTATTCAAGTCGTGTATTATCCTCAATCCGAAGGTTCTAAGGGCAGCGTTTCTCAAATTAGGGGCTGTGCCGACTATCTTACCCAGATAGCTAAATCTTTGGGGGTAGTTATTTTTATGGTAGGCCACGTTACTAAAGATGGTGCTATAGCCGGGCCAAAACTCTTAGAACATATTGTGGATTGTGTACTTTATTTTGAGGGCGAAACTATTTCCAATTACCGTATTTTACGCGCTATTAAAAATAGGTTTGGTTCTACTGGCGACATAGCGGTGTTTGAAATGAAATGCAGCGGCCTTGAGGAAGTTACTAAATTGGCAGAGATTTTTTTACCGCACCGTCAAAAGTCTTTTTCGGGCAGTTGTGTTACCTGTGTTATAGAAGGATTAAGGCCTTTGCTTATAGAATTGCAATCTTTAGCAGCCAGGAGTAATTTCGGAGTTGCTCGTAGAAGAAGCCTGGGCTTTGATTTTAACCGTTTTTCATTATTGGTGGCAATAATAGAGAAAAGATTAAAGCTTCCTTTATCCGGCGAAGATGTATTTTTGAATGTAGCCGGCGGCCTTAAAATAAACGATCCGGCTGCAGACTTAGGAACAGTAATGGCTATTATTTCCAGCTTTAGAGATAAGGATATACCGCCGAGTATTGTTTTCATAGGCGAAGTGGGTTTGGCAGGAGAATTACGCAGGGTGAGCAACATTAATATGAGGCTTAAGGAAGTTAAAAGAGCTGATTTTAAGCAGTGTATTATTCCCGAAGTTAATTTAAAGGAGGTGGATAAAAAGAACAATTTGGATATCAAAGGGTTTTCATCTTTAAAAGAGGTAGTTGATGAAGTTTTTAAGTGAGGCAGCGACTTTTTAGGCCGGAAGGCGAAGAAAAGTTGCGTAGCCGAACTTACCTCGCCCTTTTGGCAAGGGGCGGCATTAATAGTATGACCCGCCAAAAGAGCGGGGTTCAATTCAAACATGCAATTTATGTTTGCCTCGCTTCATAAATTGCGTTTTCATTAAGGAGGTTATTATGGGTTTGATTTTTTTAAGAATTCTTTTTATTATAATTTTTACAGGCATAGGCTACTCTATAGGGGGAGATAGCTCTTATCTTTATGGATTGCTTGGCCTTACACTAGGGTTGGCGATAGTAATCCTGGAAGTTTTTGGCCGCCGAGTGTCATTGAAAGGGCTTTCAAGCGCGGTTTTCGGAATTCTTCTGGGGCTCTTGCTTGCATGGATATTTTCTGAAACCTTGAATCAGTTTCCTTTGCCCAAAGACCTTTCTGTTGAGGTTATCAATAATATTAAATTGTTTGTGGTGTTTGTTTTTGTTTACCTGGGGCTTACTTTGGGGATTAAGGGCAAAGACGAGTTTAACCTGGTCATTCCTTATGTCAAGTTCAAACGCCAGGATATGAGAGATGAAAGGATTGTTGTAGATACCAGCAGTATTATTGACGGCAGGATTTCAGATATAGTAAAGACTAATTTTATTGAAGCTAAGTTTATAGTCCCGCGTTTTGTGCTTAACGAACTGCATGCTTTAGCAGATTCTACTGACCATATGAAACGCCAGAAAGGTAAACGAGGTATAGAAATATTACATTCCTTGAAAAAAGAAACCAATATAGATGTAGAAATATACGACCAGAATGTTGAAAGTGTAAAGAGCGTTGATGAAAAAATAGTTAAACTCGCCCAGGATTTAGAGTCTAAGGTATTAACAACAGATTATAACCTAAATCGTATTGCCCAGCTTCAGGGTGTGAAAGTTTTAAACATTAATGATTTAGCCAACGCTCTTAAGCCGACGTTTATGGCTGGGCAAAGATTTACCTTAAAGCTTATCAAGGAGGGTAAAGAGCAAAATCAGGCTCTTGGGTACCTGGAAGACGGTACGATGGTGGTAGTTGAGGGGGCAAAGCGCCTTATTGGAAAGACGGTGTCTGTAGAAGTTACTTCTGTCCTGCAAAGCTCAAGCGGCAGGATTGTGTTTACTAAACTGGCATAGAAGGCGGTTTTCGGTTATTAGTTTTTGCTGAATACCGCAAAGTAAAAACTTTATGGCTTTTTCTATTGGAGTAGTAATCGTTTGCGCTGGCAAAGGAAAGCGCCTTGGGGGTATCAATAAAGCTCTTTTGAAATTAGGAGGAAAGCCCCTTTTTGTTTATAGCCTTGAGGTATTTTTAAAGCTTAAGTTTTTTAAACAAATCGTTTTGGTGATGCGTAAAGAGTCTTTTTCCGCGGCCCGTAAGTACATAACCGATAAAAGGGTTGAATTGACCGAAGGCGGCCGGCAAAGAAGAGATTCCGTTCTTAAAGGGCTGAAGGCTTTAAGCAGAGGCATTAATTACGTTTTGGTGCATGATGCTGCCCGGCCTTTTATTTCTGCTAAAGAGGTGGCGGCTATCATAAAAGAACTCAAAAAACACCCGGCAGTTATTTGCGGGATTCAGCCGGTAGATACTTTAAAGAATTGCCGTAAAAATCAAATACGGGAAACTTTAAACCGGGATAATGTAATTTGTGCCCAGACTCCTCAAGGGTTTAAAACAAATATTTTACGCATGGCTTATGAAAAATTTCCGAAAAAAAATTTTACAGATGATGCCCAGGCAGTAGAAAGACTAAAGGTGAAAGTAAAGGTGGCTCAGGGGCAAAGGTCTAATTTTAAAATAACTTATCCGCAGGATATTGAATTGGCGAAAATTATATTAAAACGTAGAGGCAGAAAAACGCGGAATTAAACGCTGATTTACGCAGAAATTCATCCGTGTTTTGATTCGCGTATATCCGCTTCTAATAAAATATGAAGAATTATAGAGTTGGTTTAGGGTTTGATGTTCATCGTTTCAGTAAAAAAAAGAAAGGGTTAGTGCTGGGCGGAGCCAGTATTCCTTGTGCTTTTGGCCTGGAGGCAGTTTCAGACGGTGATGTGGTGTTGCATGCGGCTACTGATGCTGTCTGCGGGGCGGTTTGCCTGGGTGATATTGGAGATTACTTTCCACCTAAAGAGAAACGATCAAAAGGCATTGATAGTAGTAAAATCGCCGGGTTTATTCTAAATAAAATTAAAGGCAAATATCAGTTGTTGAATTTAGATATAATTATTGTTAGCCAGAAACCCCCTTTAGCTAAGTATAAAAAAGCGATTTGCGCCTCAGTAAAAAAAATTTTTAATATAAATTGCGTCAATATTAAAATAAAGTCGAAAGAAGGCCTGGATATTCTGGGCGGCAAAAACAGCATGAGTTGTTTTGTCCTGGCTTTCGCCGCTAAAAATAAAGTTTTAAATGGAAAAAGAAAATAAAATTTTAATAGCTAATTCTCTGGATGAGGGGGATAAAAAAGAAAAGTTTGTGCCTTTTAGGGAAGGGGAAGCCGGTATTTATGTTTGCGGGCCGACTGTTTATGACGTTCCTCATCTTGGGCATATACGAAGCGCCTATGTTTTTGATGTTATCCGCAGATATCTAGAATCCAGAAAATATAAAGTTAAGTTTGTGAGAAATATAACTGACATCGATGACAAAATAATAAATAAGGCCAAAAAAGAATTTCCGGATAAAGATATTAACGATGCTGTCAGGCTGGTTGCTGAGAAATATCTTAAGTCTTACCATGAATGTATGAATAAACTTGATATAAAAGAACCGGATTTCGAACCAAAGGCCACTGAATACATAGATAAAATGATACTTTTTATCCAAGGGCTGATTACCCGCGGTGCCGCTTATGAATCCGGCGGGGATGTCTACTTTGATATAGCAAAAGCAAAGGATTATGGAAAGCTTTCTAACCAAAGCCTTGATGAAATGGAAGCCGGTTCAAGAATAAATTCGGGAGATAAGAAAAAAAATCCTCTCGATTTTGCTCTTTGGAAGGCTGCTAAAGAAGGTGAGCCTTATTGGGAAAGTCCCTGGGGGAGGGGGAGGCCCGGATGGCATATTGAATGTTCGGTTATGAGCTCGGATATTCTGGGAGATGAATTCGATATTCACGGTGGAGGTATAGACTTAATATTTCCTCATCATGAAAACGAAATTGCCCAATCAGAGGGTATGGGAAAAAAATTTGCCCGTTATTGGATACATAATGGACTCTTAACTATTAAAGGCCAAAAAATGGCAAAGTCATTAGGTAATTTTGTGACTATTGAGGAAATTATCAGCAGGCATTATCCGTTAGACATTTTAAAACTTTTGTTTTTGCAGACGCACTACTCTCATCCGGTTGATTTTACCTGGGAAAAGATGGACGAAATAAAAAAATCCTATGAGAGAATTTACATTTTGCGAGAAAAGCTAATTAAAGAATACGGAGTCGTCGATATAGACAGGATAATAAGTAGTGGTGCAGGTAGTATTTATGAGTTCAAAGAAAGGTTTAACCAGGCTATGGATGATAATTTTAATACCGCCGGGGCCCTGGCGGTATTATTTGATATGATTAATAGATGCAATGTGTTGCTTAACAGCGATGAGCCGCTTAAGCCTTTTATGCTTAAGGCTGCTCTATCAATAATGAAGGAAATGGCATATGCTTTTGGTTTGTCTTTCTTTCAAGAAGATTTATTAGATTGTGAAAAATGGCAGATAGAGGAGAAAATAAACCTTCGTTTAGAATATAAAAAACAGAAGAAATTTAAAGAAGCCGATGAAATTAGGAAAAAATTAGAGGCTAAAGGCATAGTTTTAGAAGATACTAAAGAAGGGACCACGTGGCGCAGAAAACTGTAAAAAAGAAAAAAGCTTTGTTCGTCACAGTTGAGGGGCTTGAAGGAAGCGGCAAAAGCAGCCTTATCAAAACCCTTGAGGGGCTGATTAAATCCCGAAAGCTGTCTTGTAAAATTTACCGTGAGCCCGGTACTACAAGGGTGGGTGAGAAAATACGCAAAATACTCTTGGATAAAAATAACAGCGAGATATCTCCTCACACAGAGCTCTTGCTGTATTTAGCCGCCAGGACTCAGCTCATAGAAGAGAAGTTGAAAAAAGATATAAACATATATGATGTTATAATCTGTGACCGTTTTTTTGATTCTACCCTTGTGTATCAGGGATATGCTTTGGGCCTGGGAAAAGCGGCCGAGAGAGGAGTTGATATTTTTTCCTTGGGATTTGTACCGGATATAACTTTTTTTTTAGATGTGGACCCCAAGCTGGGCCTCAGCCGGTTAAAGGGCCGAGACCGTATCGAATCCCGGCCTCTTTCTTTTCATAACAGGCTTCGTGAAGGGTATTTGCAGCTTGCTAAAATTAATTCTTCAAGAATAAAGATAATCAATGCCAGGGCTAGCCTCGGGGAGGTTTCTACCGCGGCCCGAAAACTTCTTGAAGGGTATTTGGAAAACAGGTAAAAAAATTTTGTGAGTCAGAGAGAAGAGATATTAAATTACTTTTATATTTTAAAGAAACGCCGCAGGCTCGGCTCTTCGTACTTATTTGTCGGGCAGGAGTTTTCTCTTCTTGAGGATATTCTTAAATTGATCAGTTGCTCAGGAAACGAATATTCTTGCGGAACTTGCTGGGATTGCCGCAATATAGCCCAAGGTGTTCATCCGGATTTACACATTATCGAGCCGGAAGGCCTTTCTACTAAAATAGAATCAATACGCCAAGGGATGCGTTTTCTTTCGCTTAAGAGTTTCTGTCTTTCTCACAAGTTATTGATAATCAAGGATGCCGGAAGTTTGACTCTGGAGGCATCCAACGCTTTTCTTAAAACTCTGGAAGAACCGCCTCCCAATTCCTTTATCGCCGTATGCGCTTTTGGCTTGGAAGGTATTTTACCTACGATAATTTCACGCTGCCGCCGGATATTTTTTCCTTTTGTCAGCAAAAAGCCGGAGATTAGCAGAAAAGAAGAGGTTACAAGATTTTTAGAGGGAGAGAACCTGGTATTTAAAGAGCGTAAAGTTTTTTCGGATTTCTTAAGCACGTTGATAAATATTTTACATTTTGTTGTTATAAGCGGTATTCCTGTCCTCAATAATAAATTGCCTCAGGCAGCCGGACGTGAGATAATTCTTCCCTCTTTGTCTCCCGAAAAGGCTATGGATATCTTAAAGTATACAGCCAGGGTGTATGAAGCCAGGCAAAGCATAAATATTAATTTAGGCATGCAATTGATAAAAACCAGGCTTTAAACGGGCGTAACGGCTATAAGCACGGTCAGAGATTAAAGAAAAAAAAGCTAAAAACCATAAAAAAACCGAATAAGGAGCGGAATATATCATGAAAGTTGTTTCGATACGGCTACGGGAAGCGGGCCAACTAGTTACTTATAAAGTTGAAGATGAAAGCGTAAAAGCTCACGATTATGTTATTGTTGAGGCTGACCGGGGAGTTGACTATGGAGAAGTTATTGAAACCGGTGAATCTGATTTTTGCCCTAAGGGTGAGGCTAAGGTAAGCACTCTTAAGAGTGTTGTGCGCAAGCTTTCTGATGAAGATAAAAAACAAATACAGTCCAATAGGCAGGAAGCCAAAGATGCCATACGTCTTTGTTCCCGTAAAATAAGGGAATATAAACTGGCGATGAAACTGGTTGATGCCGAGTATTCTTTCGATAAAAAAAAGATAGTCTTTTATTTTACTTCCGAAGGAAGGGTTGATTTTCGGGAATTAGTAAAAGAACTTGCCAAAGTTTTTAAAATAAGGATAGAGATGCGCCAGATAGGGGTAAGGGATGAGGCCAGGATATTCGGAGGCGTTGGCCCTTGCGGAGAGAGCCTCTGTTGCATAAGGTTTTTAAAAAGCTTTGAACCGGTAAGTATGAAAATGGCAAAAGCCCAAAAGCTGCCTTTAAGTTCAGGAAAGATTTCCGGAATCTGCGGAAGGCTCATGTGCTGCCTCTTTTATGAATACAAAAATTATCGTGAACTATCCAAAGGCCTTCCTAAGGAAGGCCAATCTATTGATACTGCTCAGGGTAAGGGGAAAGTAGTCTCTATCAATGTCTTGAAAAGGCTTGTTTACGTGGAGCTTGAAGACGGCAGAGTAGAGAAAATCAGTTTTAACAACACTGATGATCGTATATGAAAAAGATGAAGAAATTTTACATAACAACTCCTTTATATTATGTTAATGCTAGTCCACACGTGGGCCATGCTTATACAAGTATAATTGCAGATTGTATGGCTCGCTTTAAACGTTTTTCGGGAAAAGAAGTATTTTTTCTTACTGGGACGGACGAACATGGGGAAAAAATAAAAAAAGCCGCTGAGTCTGCCGCGATGGCCGAAGGTGATTTTATAGATTCGAAAGTGGAAATATTCAAACAGTTATGGAAAACTTTAGGCGTGTCCTATGATTTTTTTATCAGGACAACCTGGGATGAGCATAAAACTGTTGCTAGAGAGGCCATAAGCAAGCTTAAGGAAAAAGGAGACATCTATAAGGCCGGATACAAAGCTTTTTATTGTGTGCCTTGCGAAGCTTTCTGGACCGAAACCCAAATTAAAGAAACCGGAGGTTGCCCTGATTGCCGCAGGAGCGTTGAGATTATAGAAGAAGAAAACTATTTCTTTAAACTTTCTTCTTATCAAGAGTGGCTCATTGAATATCTATCTCGTAACCCGGAATTTATAAGGCCGCAGACCCGCTATAATGAAGTTCTTTCTTTTTTAAGTAATAACAAGTTAGAAGACCTTTGTATTTCCCGTCCTAAAAAAAGAGTTTCCTGGGGGATAGATTTTCCGGGGGATGCAGAATATGTGGTTTATGTCTGGTTTGATGCCTTGCTCAATTATATAAGCGCTTGCGGTTATGCCCACGATGAAAAGAAGTTTAATTCTTTATGGCCAGCAGATATCCATTTTATGGCTAAAGATATTCTCCGTCATCATGCCGTGTTTTGGCCCATAATGCTTAAGGCTCTTGGTATTGAGCTGCCTAAAGTTATCTTCGCCCATGGTTGGTGGAATTTTGAAGGCGAAAAGATGTCCAAATCCAGAGGTAATGTTGTCAATCCTTTTGACATTGTTAATACCCTGGGGGGATATTTATCGGGGCAGAAAGATATAGCGTCGGACGCTTTGCGTTATTTTCTTTTACGAGAAATTCCTCTAGGGCTTGATGGGAATTTTTCATGGAAGGCTCTTACAAATAGAATCAACTCAGATTTAGCTAATGATTTGGGCAATTTAGTTTTCAGGGTTCTTAATATGGCAGAAAAATACTTTGAAGGCAAAGTTTTACCTTTATCAAAAGATATACCAGCATCTTTTAAAAAGCCCATAGATAAATTATGTAAGGAGTATGAGCTTTTAATGGGGGAGGCTGATTTTTCCGTTTCTTTAGAAAAAATATTCGCTTTTATCGGGGTAATGAACAAATTTATTGAGGATACTAAACCCTGGGTGTTATGGAAAGAAAAGAAAATAGATGAAATAAAAAACTTTCTTTATGCTTTGTTAGAAGGAATCAGAATTGCTTCTATATATCTTTGGCCTGTTATGCCTTCAACAGCTGAATCGATTTTTAGGCAATTGGGGCTGAGCCGGGAAAGCCTGATTCTATCTGTTTGTGATTGGGGAAAACAAAAAGAGTTTACCATAAAAAAAGATTTTCCTCTTTTTCCACGCATTGAAGTTAAATGATACAACTACCCCAAAGGGTATATTTACCCGTTTAATATGCTAGTTGATACTCATTGCCATTTTAATTCTCTAGGGCCGCTTGAGCGCGAGGAGGCTCTTGCAAAATATAATCAAAGCTATTGCTTTATTGATTCATCAATTGATATTAAGAGCTCACACCTGTCTTTAGAGTTGTCAAAGAAAAGTGATTTTATATATTCCTCTCTTGGGTTTCATCCCTTTTATGCCGGGGAGTTTTCCTCTTCTGTAATCACTCAATACGAAGGTTTTATAAATAAATATGAAAAGATAGTGGCTATAGGAGAGGTGGGTTTTGACAGCCAGTCTAAGATTGTCCTTAAGGAGCAGGAGAAAGTTTTAATAGAGTTTATTAAATTAGCCAATAAATACGACTTGGTCCTTACTATTCATAACCGGCTTGCTTCTTTTCGCATACTTGAGGTTCTTGATGATTTCTACAATTCTTATCATAATGTGGTTTTTCATTGTTTTTCTTATGCTCCCGAATTTATGGAAGAAATTATTAAAAGAAACGGCATGGTTTCTTTTTCTCTTAATGTTTTGCGCAACAAGCCGGATATCAGGTTATCTTTGGAAAAATGCCCCATGAGTAACCTGCTGTTAGAGACAGATTTCCCTTATATGAAAATACAAGGTAAATGTTCCGGGCCTGCTGATATTAAGAGAGTATATGAGTTTTGTTCTGCGGTAAAGGGTTTGGAAGCCAGAGAGACCGAAGAAGCGATAATTTCAAATGTTCGCAGGGTTTTTAAGCGCATAGATATATAATTTTTGATAATGAGAGCGATAAAATTTTTCCAAGGACGGCTTCAATATCTTGACCAGAGCCAGCTTCCTCTCAAAGAAGTCTGGCGGCAATGCAAGAATATTGAACAGGGTTATGAGGCCATTAAGCTTTTGCAAGTGAGAGGGGCTCCTTTGATAGGAGTTTTTGCGGCTTATTGTGCCTGTATAAATATGCACAGGCTTTCTTCGGATAAACGTAGTTTTACAATGAGTTTTTTGAAGTCTCTTGAATATCTAAGAAAGTGCAGGCCTACAGCCGTTAATTTATCCTGGGCTTTAGAACGGCTTAAAAACGTTGTTGATAAGAATAAGGATAAGACTGTAAACCAGATTAAAAAAGAAATTCTACGCCAGGCAATAGATATACACAAAGAAGATGTGTTGCTTTGCCGCCGTATAGCTAGAAACGGCTCGTATCTGATTAAGGCCGGCGACAGGATACTGACTCATTGCAATGCCGGATTTTTAGCTACCTCCGGTAATGGCACGGCCTTAGGCGTGATTTATGAAGCCGCTAAAAAGCACAAAAATATCATTGTTTACGCAGATGAAACAAGGCCTCTTTTGCAGGGGGTGCGGCTCAGTGCCTGGGAGCTGGGAAAAAATAGGATAAAGTCTTTTGTGGTTTGTGATAGTTCAGCTGCTTTTCTTATGCAACAGGGGATAATCAATAAAGTCATAGTTGGCGCCGACAGAATTGCTGCTAACGGTGATACGGCTAATAAGATAGGAACTCATGCTGTGGCGATTGCAGCTCAATATCATGGAGTACCTTTTTATATAGCCGCGCCTTCCAGCACTTTTGATCTGAGCCTTTCCGGAGGCGAGAAAATACCTATTGAAAAGCGGCCGGGCCGGGAAATCAGGCAGATTCAGGGAAAAATTAGAGTAGCTTCGCCGAAAGTGCATGCTTATAACCCAGCCTTTGATGTAACTTCGCATAAGCTTATTAAGGCTATAATAACCGATAAAGGTATTATTTTTCCGCCTTTTAATAAGAATATAAGTAAAGTGTTGTTGGCCAAATAGGCTACGCAACCGTATTCCTATCGACAATATTATAATTTTATTATGCTGTTTACCGAAATTTCCTGGATAGATTACTTAAAAAAGAAAGTTCCCAAGAATAGAAGGGTACTTTACGGGATAGGGGATGATTGCGCATTGGTTTCCTTGATGCAGAAAAAAGTACTCTTGAAAAGTGATATGTTCATAGAAGGGGTCCATTTTGATTTAGGTAAAATTAGCTATCGTGAAATCGGCTCAAGGGCTGTAGCCAGGGTTCTGTCGGACTTTGCTGCTTGTGCGGGTGAACCTGAGTTTATAGGTGTATCAGCGGGTTTACCCAATTATCTATCGGAACGTAATCTCAAGAAAATTCTAGAAGGTGTGCTTGAAAGCGCCCGTAGATACAATTTTTTTCTTATTGGAGGTGATACAGCCAGGTCAAAGAGGTTGTTTTTAGATGTTTGGGGCCTAGGTAAAGCGGATAAATTTGTTTCCAGAAACACAGCCAAAACTGGAGATTATATTTTTGTTACCGGTAAAATAGGAGTAAGGAAATTCCATAAGACTTTTGAACCGAGGATAAAGGAAGCAAAGTTTTTAGCAAAAAGTTTTGCCATTAACGCTATGATAGACATTACGGACGGCTTTGTGTGTGATTTATACAAATTGATAAAAAGCAGCGGCAAAGGGGCAGTCTTAGATCAAGAGAACATTCCGGCCGCGGATAAGAAAAGCTTATATAGGGGGGAGGATTACGAGTTGATTTTTACCATTGATAAAAAAGAAAAAAAGCTGAGTGAATTAAATAAAAAGTTTTATTGTGTAGGGAGGATAATGCCTTGTAAGTTTGGATATAATTTTACAAGAAGAGGAAAGTTAAGCAAAATAAATCCAAAAGGATACACTCACTTCTAACCTTACAAAACAGTTTGAAACTGTTTTGTAAGGTTAGGGGGCAGCGGCAGGTGCAGATTTAGATTTTTTCTGTAGGTGTAGAATGAAGAAAGTGTTTAGAATAAATAATAAGATTATAGTTGAAGGGGGAGTTTATCACATTACCCAAAGGGCTCCGGGCACAGAAAAGTTATTTTTGGAAGACAGCGATTATCTATATTTTTTACACTTACTAAAAGAAGTTTCTTCCAGGTATGCTGTTGAAATTTATTCATTCGTTCTTATGCCTAACCACGTTCATATTCTTCTTAAGATAAGGGACGTCAATCTTTCTGAGGCTATGAAAAAACTTTATCAAAGGTATGCAGTTTACTTCAATATAAAATATCAGAGAAAAGGCCACGTTTTTTCCGGGATTTACAGAGCGTCTCTATGTAAATCCGATTTTTATTTATTGGCTATATCGTTATATATTCATTTAAACCCTGTTAAGGCGGGTATTGTCCAGAGAGCACAAGATTATAGGTGGAGTTCGCTGCTAGTTTATTCAGATGGGAAAAAGAGCAAATTTGTAAGCAGTGATATGATTTTTAATATCCTAAGCAAAGAGAAAGTTACGGCAAAGAGCTACTACCAAGATTTGGTCGAGAGAGGATATAAATTTGAATACGAGAATTGTTTTAAAAGCAAAAGATGGTTATTTTCTTTTGCGGAAGGGCTTAAAAAAAGTCTTCTGGGATTTTCGGAGTTAAGGAGCAAGGAGGCCAGAGATTTTTTAGAACTTGAGAAAAAAATAGCAGAGGTTAAATTAACAAAGAGGGCGAGAAAACCGCAAGATATGGCGGCAAAAAAATATTTGATTCAACAACTTGTTTCTACAGGCTACTGCAGAGAAGAAATTATTTTTAAAACAGGGTTAAGCCGGCAGACCATTTATGAAATTCTTAATAAATCAAGTTAACCTTACAAAACAGTTTGAAACTGTTTTGTAAGGTTAGGGGATTGGGATGGAGTTTGTATTAGAGAGTGATTCAAGTAAGAAGACTCAGGAGTACGGTAAGGAGTTTTCCAAACTTTTTAAAGGTGGAGAGATTCTGCTTTTGGATGGCCCGCTGGGAGGCGGTAAGACTACTTTTGTCAAAGGGGTTATGGCCGGTTTAGGTTACAGTGGCCGAGTTTTAAGCCCTTCTTTTACTATCTCACGTTTGTACAAGGCAGAGAAATATGACGTATGCCATGTGGATTTGTACCGTCTGGAAGCTGGGGATATCTTTGATACCGGTATTGGTGCTGATTTTTATGATAAGAATGTTATATATATAATCGAATGGGGCCAGAAGCTGAAAGAGGAGCTTTCTGAGTATATAGAAGTTAAATTTGAATTTCTGGGTGAGGAGAACAGGCGCCTTACATTTTCAATGAGTGATTTTTGCCTTAAAAAGTTTTCAAGGTTAATAAAAAAGGTTCTGGTTTCCAGGCATAAGACAAGGAGCAAAAAATAGATGAATTTTCTTAGTGTAGAAGCTTCTTCAAACAATATTTCTTTTTGTTTTTATTATAGGGAAAAAATTCTTGGCCAAGAAAACCGGCTTATGAAATTCGGGGCTTCGAAACTTGTAAGCAACATTGAAAAGAAATTGAAGAAGAGCTCTTTAAGCATTTCAGATTTTGATGCTTTTATTTTAGGGCTGGGCCCGGGTTCATTTACGGGGCTGCGTATATCATGCAGTATTATTAAAGCCTTTGCTTTGGCTACCGGAAAACCTATAATAGGTGTGGGGAGTTTTTTTTCTTGTGCTTATTCTGTTAGAAACAGGCATGAGAAAATAGCCGTTGTTTCTGATGCCCGCAAGAACCAGGTGTATTCGGCATGTTTTAGATGTGCCCATAATCGTGTTATTAGGACTAACAGAGAACGCCTTGCGGCGTTGGAAGATGTAGTAAGCAAAAAAAGAGACCATATGTTTGTTACCTACGAGGATCACATTAGAGAAAAGATTTTTTCTTGCGGGGCTAAATTGGTTTACCCTGAGAATGTTTATCCCAAAGCAGCTGATTTGCTTATATTGGCCCGGGAACATTATGAAAAGAAAGTTTTTTTATCTTTAGAAAAATTGGAACCTTTGTATTTACATCCGAAAACATGCCAGATTAGAAAGTAATAGAAATTATATTTCATAGGCTTTGAGTCGTGGATAATAAGATTTAAATATATACAGGATAACTAATGCTTGATGAGAGGTATTATGATTAGGCCTTTGTGGATAGAAGTAAATTTAAAACAGCTAAGCAGGAATCTTAAGGCTATCCGTAAACACCTTAAGCCGGGTGTCAAAGTTGTTGCTACGATAAAACAATCTGCTTATGGCCACGGGTTAATCCCGGTAGCTAGAGAATTAAGTTCTCAAGGCATTGACTCCTTTGGTGTCGGCAGTATTGAAGAGGCTATTGCCTTAAGGGAGGATGGCTTTGGAGGTTCGATCCTTGTTCTTAGCGCGGTTTTAGATAAATATGCCGGGTTTTTTATCAGGTATAAAGTTACGCCAAGTGTAGTTGACATTAAATTTATCTCTAAGCTTAATAAAGAAGCCTCCAAGATAGATGAGGTGGTACCTGTGCATATTGAGATGGATACTGGTATGGGCCGGCTCGGATTTGCCTGCCGTAACGTCAGTTCTTTAGCTGGGCAGCTCAAAAGATTTAAGAACATTAAGATAGAAGGCGTATATACTCATTTTCCGGTTGCTGACAGTGACCCCGATTTTACCAATTACCAGATAAATTCTTTTAACAAATTCATTAAAGAGTTGGACAAAGAAGGTATAACCCCTGATTTTCGTCATTGTGCCAATAGTACAGGCCTTATAAATTATCCTAAAGCTCATTTTAACATGGTCCGGCCTGGGCTTATTCTTTATGGAGTTACTCCCGATCTCGCCGTACAGGCCGATGTCAAGCCGGTGCTTTCTTTAAAGTCAAAGGTGATTTTTATCAAAAAGGTAAAGAAAGGCACAAGCATAGGATATGGTAGGATATTTTTCTCCAAATGCCCGGGTTATATCGCCACTGTTGCAGTCGGATATGCCGACGGTTATCCATGGTCTCTATCTAACTGTTCCAGGGTTATTATCAACGGCAGTTTTTTAAATATTGCCGGCAGGGTATGTATGGACCACATTATGGTTGATGCAGGGAAAAGCAAAGTTTCTGTAGGTGATGATGTAATTTTGATAGGCAGTTATAAAAATCTAAAAATAACAGCAGAAGATTTAGCCCAACTTTCCGGTACTATTCCTTATGAAATCGTCAGCCGGCTCTCACTAAAAATACCGCGTATCTATAAATCCTAATCCTTTCAAAAATACTAAATTCTAAGCTCTAAATC
>JAQUWY010000023.1 GCA_028692655.1 Candidatus Omnitrophota bacterium
CATCAATTCTTCTGCCCAAAGGTGCCAGTATCCTTTCAATAACAATACGAACCTGTTCATTGCTGGTAAACTTCTTACTGGTTAAATAAATTTTACCGTTTCTTTCCACATATATCTGGTCCGTATTATTGACCATAACTTCGGTTATGGTGCCATCTTTGAGTAAATCTTCCAGAGGGCCTAAAGCTAAAGCCTCATCTAAAATTTCTTTGGTAACTTTCTTGCGGACTTCTAAAGACGATATAAACCCTCCTGCTTCATTACTGATAATATTAGATATAACTCTTTCCGCTCTTGAACGCAGTTCTCTGATTTTCTGCTGGCTATAACTGAATGTTTCAACCGGAAGCCTTTTTAAATCCAACTCCTCTAGGAGCTTCTGGTGAACTTTCTTTTTAAATTTAATGACCTCATCCTCTTCTTCTTTGAGGTGAGTTTTCTGGGCTCCTTCCATAAGCCCTATTTTTTGTAAAAACGCCTCCTCACTTTCCGACAGTTCCTCCTTAGATACCCTTAACTCAGTTAAGTCTTTATGCTCGATATAAATACCCTTATCTTCTATAAGTTTATCTGCAAGCTTGCTTATCGCCTGAGTAATTTTGCAATTGGGGCTATCGACTACCAGAGGGATACTTCTATTCACGGCTAAGCCTACAGTTTTTCCTTCAGAAGGCATAAGGGCTATAATCTCGGAAGGAAGAAGCAATTTTATCTCCTGCCAGCTTATAGACCCTTTGCTGTCGGCACGATTAAGAAGTATTTTTATCATCTTAAGGGGAAATCCTATGCTCTGAAGAGTATCAAGAATCCATTCAGTCTGATAGACCGAAAGAATATCCGGGGTAAGTACCAGCATAATAAGGCTGGATGAGTCAAAAGTGGCGATGAGATTGTCGGTTAAATTACTTCCTGAATCAATAATTACATAATCAAACACACCCTCAAGGGTTAATAAAAACTCTTTGATAATCGAGGGGGTAATCTTTGTTCTCTGGGATAGCCTGAATATTGCCGGCAGAAATGATAAATTATCTTTATAAGTAGCCAGGTAATTACTGAAATTTCTCTTTTTATCCTTAAACTCTTCGAAATGCCCCAGGAGATCGAATAAACAATATTTTGAATCAATACCGAGAAGTTTTGCCGTAACCTGGGGAGCTACCGTATCTAAATCAAGAAGCAGGACTTTTTTCCCTTTAAGCGAAAGGCTGACTGCCAAATTTAAAGAAAAAAGAGTTTTTCCTACTCCGCCCTTAGGGCTGAAAAAAGAAATTGTCCTTGTTTTCATCAATAATCCATCTTATAGACAATGGGTATGTCTATCCACAAATCTTCTAATTGAATGTTCGAAGGAAAAGGAGGGTATGGGCCTAAAGCCTTGGCCATATCTATCACATCGTTATCAAAAGAAACGTAACCCGAAGACTCTGATATCTTAGCATCAATGACTTCTCCGTCAAAACCAAGATGAAGTTTCAACTTCACCGTACCCTGCCAACCAGCTTCCTCGGCTATGCGGGGATAATTCAGGAAGCTCGAAACTCTCTTTTGCACATCAAGGATATAATTGTTGAGAGTGACTTCCTTTTCCAGATAATCAGGAAATATCACCGGCTTATTGGACCTTACTTTTTTATCAGGCTCCAGAATATCCTGGCGCTCACTTTCTTTTTTGCTTTCCCGTATTATAGGCGTAAGAGTAATTACCAGCTCAGTCTGGTCATTCTGAAACTCTTTAGAACGGAATAAGGCTCCTAAAATGGGTAAATTACCTAAAGCCGGAACTTTATCGATATTATTAGCCTCTTCGTTTTTAATAAGGCCGCCAATGAAAATAGTGTCTCCGGAAACTACATTTAAACTGGTGTTGGCCTGGCGCTTTAAAAACGCCGGAACGTTAATTGAAGAAATTGTTATGGCATTAGCCCAGTCAAGCTCACTGACCTCAGTACTCACATTCATCCTTATCTTATCATCATTTAGTACTGTAGGATTAAGGGTAAGGATTACTCCGTAATCCTTATATTCGATGTCAACTCCGGTGCCTGAATCATTAGTGGTACTGGCACTGACATAAGGAACCTCTCCTCCTACCACAAGTTTAGACTCATTGCCGCTTAAGCATAAAAGTTTAGGCCGCGATAAAATTTTAGCTTTATTGCGGCGAACAAGAATGTCTATCCTGGCAGTTAAGGCATCCCTTGAAAATTCATGCATCGGCCACAGCTTGCTCCAAGGAGCAGTTCTGTCAAGAGTAGTGACTACCCCCTCTCCTGTAGGAGCGACATAAGGCTCTTCCCTTAACTGCAAATACTCCGGCCATTTAACACCTAATTTATCCAGGTCATTTTTGTTAAGCTCAAGAATTTGGCAATCTATTTCTACCATTCGGTGTTCTTCTCTTACAGTCAGTAAATTGTCAATCAAAAAGCTTTTTCCGGAATCGGTATAGTATAAAGCTAAAACTTTATCTACCTGCTCTTTTTCAAGAGCGCTAACTTCGCCCATTACCATTACCTTTCCGGAAGTGCCATTGACTTTATAGTAGGCATTATTTATTCCTAAATCCCGGTTAATCAATCTTTCCAGTTTTTCTTTGACCCTCTCAACATCCTGAGGGTAAACAATAATATAAAATACCTCTTCTCCATTCTTATCCCAAATAGTCAGGGCAGTTTCGCCAACCTGCTTGGCGATAACCACCACTTCCTTATCCGCAACTTTGCTGATATCGGCTATTTCGGGGTTTCTTATTGACACTCTCTGGGGAGAAGCCGCATGGAATACGCTGACCTCTCCAACTACGAGTTTGATTTCCTGATCTTCTTCATTGAGAGATAAAAAGTCCCTGGCGTAATTACCCGGAACCATGGTAAAGGAAAAGGCAAGCAAAACTAATATAGAAAGTATTTTCTTAAGCATTTTCCTCCTCATTGATTTTTAAAAATAGGCGCTTCTTCAACTTTTGTAGCCCTGTATACCTCTATAGTCTCTTCTTGAGCCTGAATAGGCTCTTCAAGCCACATGCCTAATTTCTTCATCAAGGCTTCCCAGGTCACCGCAGTATAACCATATTCTGTGGTGCTGTCTAAAGGAGCTCTCAAGACTAAACGTATTCTGCTCCAGTCTAAAATATAGGTAAGGATTTTTATATCTTCAGGTTTTAACGCTAAAGTTACGGTATCTACATTAGTTGAAACTGTATACTGTGAGAGATTCCTGTTTGTGGCCAGTATTTTTACTCCCTGGAAAATAGTTATTACTACATTGTCCGATTGGCCCTGCTGGTTTGGTATTGGAAAAGTGCTGATGATATCTACAACATCGCCGGGCTTAAGCAATCCCTCCACCGCCGATATTTTATCTACGGGAATAGTAATCGCCCGCATCCCCTGAGGCACAGCCTGAGAAAGATACTTGGCCGCGCCTAAAGACCTAACCATATTGCTGTTTATATGCTGGCCCTTGAGTATATCCACCTCGGCGAATTTTCCCACTGCCGAATCGATAGACGTAAGGTCACCGGTTTGAAAAGACTGGGAACGGATTCTTCTAAGTTCAACCATATTAGCAGTAATAGTGGTTTCTTTGGAAATATCAACCCTGGCCGCTACAACTTCTATAATTTGGCCTTCCCTTATAAGCTGTTGTATGAGAGCCTCTCTTTGGGCCAGATGACGGTTAATCATAAATATCGCGAATAAAGCTAAAACTACACCTATGATTATGTTTATTGTCCGCTTATCCATGGTTAACAGCCTCTCCCTTGTTTAGTTAATAAGGTCTTCATTAACAGTCACCTTAAATTTTTTTCTGGCGTTATAAATTATTTCTTCCTTTTTCTGGTTTGCCTGAAGGCTCTTTAAATGCTCCCTTATTGCTTCACGAACTTCTGTCAAAGATTTTGGCTTTCCGCCTTTGACATCTTCTACCTTGATTATATAAAATTTATTATCCGGAGACTGAAAGTAACTGGAAGATTTACCCTCTTCCGTATTTATAACTGCTTTCCAGAAAGCGGGAAACTTTTCGTTGGTAATCGTTTCCTGGTCTATCTTTGAATAGCCGAGGTCTCCGTCTTTAGACCTTGAGCTAACAACTGAATATGTCCTGGCTAAAGAAGCAAAACTCTCTCCTTGGAGCAACCTAATCAACAAATCTTTAGCCTGAGTTTCGCTTGAAACAGCAATTTCTCTTACCCTTATTTCCTCCGGTTCCTTAAAAATATCCTTATTGGTATTATAAAAATTCTCTATTTCCAAGTTTGTTATAGTGATATCTTTGTATAAGTCTCCCAACATTTTCTGAGCAAGGAAATTACGCTTAAAATTTTTTACAGCATCTACAACTTCCGGCTCTTTATCCATACCCTTAGACTCCGCTTCCTGAGCTAAAATTTCAAAATTAACCAGTTCCTGGAGAATTTTCTTTTTAGTCTCAGCATCGTTAAATTGATCCTGTAATTCTTCCTGGGGCAGGAGAGTTTTTAAAGCATTTAGCTTGTCGCTAAAGTCAACAGTACCTATTGACCAGTCATTGACCTGAGCGAGCAACGCCCCCTTTATGGGTGTCCTGGAAATGACCGGGCTGCTATCTTTTTGTTTAACTGAAAAATTGTCACACCCTGAAAACAACAGGCATAAAAACAGTGAAATGAAAAGATTACGTAGCATAACGCCTCCCTTTTTTGTTTTTATTTTAACCTACTCTTTAAAATATGTCAATTAAATTTACCTAAAAAGGCTCTGGCGGTAAAATCCGGCCAAAAAAAGATATTTATTTTCTGTTGCCTTGAGCAGGATTGTGTTCTACAATAAAACACTCAAGCGGCGCTGGCATAGCCGAAAACCTGAAACTATGATAAAACTCGGTAAAATCTGATTATGAAAAATTTTAAAATAATCCTTGATACCAGTATTTTTGTTAATCCTGATTCCCGGCATTTTTTCGGGAAAAACCCCAAGGAAGCCCTGGAAAACTTCTTCTGCCGGCTGCATGAGGCTAAAAATATCAATTGCTATATGCCTCCTTCAGTGTATGAAGAACTGACGCAGTTTACCGGAAAAATACCTGCGGTTGAAAAAAGCCTGTTAATTAGCCGGACACCCCCTTCTTCTTATGAATCTTTAGTGCCGGCAATGTTGGTATATGAGCTTATAGAAGAAATACGCCTTAGAATTAATAAGGGCTTAAGAATAGCCGAGAAATACCACCGAAAAGAAAAAACAACCTCAAATGCCGCCGAAGAAGAGAAAGAACGTCAAATAAAACAATTACGCCAGGAATACCGCACTGCCTTAAGAGAAGGCATAATTGACAGCAAGGAAGATTTTGATTTAATTCTTCTGGCTAAAGAAATTAAAGGCAGCCTGGCCACTTCAGACAAAGGGCTCATAACTTGGGCTCAAAAATTAGGCATTTTATGCATAGGCGCCCAAGAGTTAAAAGAGCTGGTATATTCCGCTTAATCTTTAATCCTTCGTAGAAATGTTCTTTCGGTTTCCGGTTAGCGCCTGCCTGCCGTGTAGGCAAGGTTTTAACTTCCCTATTCTTTATGTTTTTCAATCTTTTAGTTTTTATGTTCTTCGGTTTTTTGGTCTTTCAGTTTTTCTGTTTTTAGTTCTTTAGTTTTCTGTTTTTTTGTCTTTTGGTTTTTTAGTTTTTCTCAACCTCAACCTTAGCCTTTGTCTGATATAACCTGCAGCCTGCCGACTTCCGGGCGATCACCCATTCACTATCGAAGTCATAATCTCCCGTACCAAATCCTGAATAGTAATAATCCCGTAAACCTTTCTCCCCTTTATAACCAAAGCTATATTTTCTTTTTGGGCTTTTAGGCGGGTAAAAACTTCCTGTAAATCTTGATTGACACCAACTTTAGTTATCGGCCGTATGAGTTTTTGCCAATTATCTTTCTCGGAATAAAATAAATCGAAGGCATTCAAGTATCCTGCAGGCTGCCTGTTTTTGAATACCGGGTAACGGGTGAATTTACTGGCTTTAATTGTTTCAAAAACGCCTTTGCGGGAATCGGTATAATCTAAAGCTTTCACTTTTTTAATTTCTACACAGACATCTTTTATTTTATCACTCCTGAATTCAAATACTTCTTCTATCGCTTTTTTCTCCCCCCGGTCTATACCTCCTTGCTGCTCTATTTCGCTGACTAAAGATTTTATCTCTTCCTTAGTAACAAACGGCAGCCGGTATTTAGCTTTTTTTATAAACACCTTTACCCATAATCTGCTTAAAACTTCGATAATTTTAACTATGGGCATGAAAAACTTCTCAAAGAACGAAATCGTGCCGACAACCTTACAGCTGAAGTCTTCCCTGAAGAATCTTCCGATATCTTTGGGAACCAGCTCCGCAAAGATAACTACCAGTGGAGTATAAATAATAGTTATCCATAAATTGCTAGAGTCAATACCTAAACGCATTAACCAAAAAGTAAGCAAACTTGAACTTAAAACCATAGATATATTTGTCCCTACCAAGGTAGTAACCAGGAATCTTTCCGGTTTGGCTATAAGCTCATACACTTTTTTTGCTTTTTTGTCCCCTTTACCCTGGCGATGACGCAATTTTAAAGGACGGGAAGAAATAAAACTTATTTCGCTGGCAGCAAAAAATCCCTGCAGAATGAAAAAAACTAAACAAGCTGGAAAATACAGATGCGTCATAATTTCACCTGCGGTATAGTTACAATAACACTGACAATCCTGCGGGCGGTAGCCCTCTCAATAAAAAAATCCACATCCTGCCGGAGAGCTTCTCCTTTAGGGCAAACAATCGGAAGCTGGAAGCTGAATTTTTCGCCGGAACGGGGAATTCTTTCCAACCGAGAAAGCAGAAAGCCGGCTATTGTATCTTCCTCCTCAGGAAGACAAGCTTCAACTCCAAGGTTAAATGCCTTTATAGACGTCTTTCCGTAAACTTTCCACTTTTTTTCTCCTATTTTTTCTAGATGTTCCTGAGGAGTTTCGAATTCATCATAAAGTTCTCCGAATATTTCTTCTACCACATCTTCCAGGGTAATCAAACCTTCGGTGCCTCCATATTCATCCAAAACCACAGCCACTCGTTTTTTTTCTTCCAGAAACATCTTAAGGACATTATCTATGCCTTTACTTTCGGGAATAAATGCCGGCTCATGTAAAAATTCATGGTAATCTCTTTCGGGATTCAAAAAGATATCTTTTGCATAGAGAACCCCTGTAATATTATCTAAAGAACCCTCATAAACCGGAAATTTAGAATGCTTTTTATTCTTAAGGATATTTATAACCTCCTCTTGGCTTAAACCGGAGTTTATGCCTTCTATATCAATACGGGCAGTTACTATCTCACTTGCCTGGGTTTCTTTAAATTCCAAAACATGGCTGATCATCTTTTCTTCCTGGGCAGAAATTTGGCCGTCTTTCTTACTTAAAACAAGGGCGGCCTTAAATTCTTCATCACTTAAACCAAGCCGTTTTTGCCTGTTAAAAATAAATGAAGAAAAATAACCGGCGCATCTTTCTATCAATAGAATAACGGGAGAAAAAACTTTTGAAAACACTACTAAGAAAGGGCTACAGGCCAAAGAAACCTTTTCTGCCAGATAAATCGCAAAAGTTTTGGGAAAAATCTCGCCGAATAAAAGTATAAGAGTGCTGCTTAAAAAAACTGCCAGGATAAGGCCGTTTTTACCGAAACTTTTCACAAAGACTGCTGCAATTAAAGAAGATAACCCTATATTTACCAGTAGATTACCAAAGACAATAGCTGATAGGAGGCGCGTGGGATATTTAAGAAGACTTTTTACCGCTTTGGCTTTGGGATTTCTTTCAGAAAGCCTGCGTAAACGTAGGTTGCTCAAAGAAAAAATGGCTGTTTCCGAAGCAGAAAAGAATGCCGAGAGGAATATAAACAATACAATAAGGCTGACAGCCATTATCATATTTGGCATACTCCTTCAAAAGGTGCCTGACAAAAAGAGCACTTTCCGTTTTTAACATTATTTTCACTTACCCGAAGACAATCCCTTTTTATTAAAAGTTTCCCGCATTGCGGACAATTGGTATCACAGACTCCGGAAACATTTCCTAAATAAACATTTTTCAAACCAGCCTTAATGCCAATTCCTCGAGCTTGTTCTAGGCTTGTTAAAGGAGTATCTCTATACTTGCTTAATTTGAAATCCGGATGAAACCTGCTTATATGCCAGGGTATTTTTTTGTTTAATCCTGCGATAAACTCAGCTGTTTCTTTTAGTTCCTTTTGTGAATCATTTTCGCCGGGAATAACCAGAGTGGTTATTTCAATCCATATACCTAAAGAATTCATAAGCTTTATTGTATCCAAAACCGGTTTTAAACTCCCCTTGCAAAATTTTCGGTAGAAACCGTCACTAAAACTTTTTAAATCAATATTTGCCGCATCCAGATAGGGAGAAACAGTTTCAACCGCTTCTTTGCTTAAATAACCGTTTGTCACAAAAATATTTGCCAGGTGCTTCTTCTTAGCTAAGCGGCATATGTCATAGGCATACTCAAAAAAAACCGTAGGTTCATTATATGTATAAGAAATGCTTTTTGCTCCGGAATCTAAAGCTGTTTTAACTATATCTTCAGGCGAAATATATGGTATCCGGAAATCATTTTTTTCTTCCGGAACCTGCGATATTTGCCAATTCTGACAAAATTCACATTTGAAATTACACCCTAATGTCGCTATTGAGTAAGTGAAACTACCCGGTAAAAAGTGATATAAGGGTTTCTTTTCTATAGGGTCCAGGTTCATTGCTACAGGTTTTCCGTAAACCAGGCTGTGAAGAGTACCATTTCTATTTTCCCTGACACGGCAGAATCCGGTTTCACCCGGCAGAATTCTGCATTTATGCGCGCAAAGAAAACAATTTACGGCATTATCACTGCACCTATCATAGAACATTGCCTCTTTCATACTATCTAACTCTTCCTTGAGCATCGGACGCCAGCGCACCAGTTAATAAAAATCTCAAACAAATACAGCTTTAAACTATAAGTTTCAGGTCACAGGTTACAGGTTGCAAGTCTCAAGTTTCAAATCTAGTTATCGGTTCTCGGTGTTCGGTTTTCGGTTAGCGCCTACCTGCCGGTAGGCAAGGTT
Organism: Candidatus Omnitrophota bacterium; assembly: GCA_028692655.1. Classification (GTDB taxonomy): domain Bacteria; phylum Omnitrophota; class Gorgyraeia; order Duberdicusellales; family 4484-171; genus JAQUWY01. The sequence goes on from JAQUWY010000023.1 coordinate 9,133, forward strand.
TTAACTTAGTTAGTTTTTATGTTTTTTCCGTTTTTTGGTCTTTTAGTTTTTAGTTCTTCCGTTTTTCGGTTCTTTGGTTTTTCGGTTTTTCTGTCTTTCTCAACCTAAACCTTAACTTGTATAGTCTATCGTCTATGGACTCTCGACTATGGACTTTCTCAAACCTCATCCTTAACCTTAGCCTTAACCTATACCTTTACCTATATCTACCCTCTGCCACTCTTTTGCCTCTGACGGCTTTAGTATCGTAAAAACGAGCTAAGAGGTAAAGAAGATCCGAAAGCCTGTTTAAATAAACCAGTAGATAATCGTTCTTTAAAGCTTTTTTTCTCTTAAGGGTAACCGTTCTCCTTTCCGCCTTTCTAACAGTAGCCCGGCAAATATCTAAAAAACTTGAAGCAATATTCTTTCCGGGAACACAAAAACATTTTCCCCTAATCGTGTTTTTTTTCTCTAATTCCAGTATGTATTTCTCGATATTCCGGACATTTTTCTCGTTAATCCTTTTTTTCAGTTTTTTTAAAGAGCTGGTTTCGGTGGCTATTTCTGCACCTGCAACAAATAAAGATTTCTGTATTTCTTCTATAACCCTTTTAACCTTTGTATTATTGGCAAAATTTTTTGCTGCTCCCAGAAAAGCATTCAGCTCGTCCAGGACTCCGCAGGCCTCTACTCTTATGTGATCCTTGAAAACTTTATTGCCCTTATAAATACAAGTTTGCCCCTTATCTCCCTTTTTTGTCACAATGCCCATAGAGTTTTCCTTTAACTTAAGCTCCAGCCTCAGATTTTTCTATATATTCATATTATTGTTTCCTGGAAAATTTTTCAACCCTAAATTATTTACTTACTCAAAAAGCTATAAGGCTTAATGCTTCCTGACGGGTCTTGGAATTACTTCTGAAAACCCCTCTGACTACGGAAGTATTCGTAACTGTGCCGGCTTTTTTTGCGCCGCGCATTGACATACAGAGATGCTCAGCTTCAATAACTACCATGACCCCTTTGGGTTTTAGCTTTTTCATGATTACATCAGCAATTTCGGTAGTAAGCCTCTCTTGCACCTGCAAGCGTTTTGAAAGAGTGTCTACGGCCCTGGCTATTTTACTGAGGCCGGTTATACGTTTATCAGGAATGTAAGCCACATGGGCTTTACCGAAAAAAGGAAGAAGATGATGCTCACATAGAGAATATAAAGGAATATCTTTTACCAGGATTATCTCATCGTGTTCCTGTTCCAGAATTATCTCCAACTCTTTTGAAGCATCCTTAAACTGGCCGGAAAGAATTTCTTCATACATCTGTGCCACCCTTTTAGGAGTAGCGGCAATATCTTTTACTTTCAGGTTGGCGCCTACTGCCTCAAGCACCATCCTGATGCCTTTTTCTATTTTTTCCTTGTCCATGTTTTACCTCCAATGAACACATCATTTATAAAGCCATAATCTTGAGCGCGCATAAATGATATGTGTGAATTTCGCCCCGCCCTTTTAGGCAGAATCGATAAATAAACTATCCTACTTAAAACTAAATGCCCCTTTATTTTATGCCAAAAAAGCGGGGTGAAATTCGGCCAATAGATTTATGGAACGCAAGCGCTCATAAATCTAGCCTCATTTCATTTCCCAATACAAAATCTACCGAATATACTTTCCAGAATTTCCTCCGTTAATACTTCTCCGTTTAAACGCCCCAGGGATTCAAGGCAGTCTTTGAGACAAATATTAATGAAATCTATTGTCTGCTTTTGTTTTAGGCACTCCAGCGCCCGGCATAAGTCTTGTTGTGCCGTCTCAAGGGCAGTTTGCTGGTAGCTGTTTAAAAAAATAAGATTCTCTCTTTTTATAGGGCCCGATAAAACAAGCCTGTATATCGAATCTTCCAAGTCTTTTAAGCCGATATTCTTTAAAGCACTCATTTTAACAATGTCAAAACCAAAAGGAAGTATTTTTTTTATCTCTATTTTCTGGACAAGATCGCTTTTATTGATTACCACAAGTGTATTCTTATCTTTGGCTTTATTAAGAAGCAGGTAATCCTGGCTGTTTAACTTTTTAAACCCGTCCAATACCATTATCACTAAATCAGCCTGGGAAAAAATCTCATTTGCCTTATCAATGGCTTGACTTTCGATTAAATCTCCGGGTTCCAGAATCCCGGCTGTATCGAAAATACGCAAAGGCAGCCCCTTTACCTGTATAGTTTCCTCAATAACATCACGTGTGGTACCGGGAATTTTACTGACAATAACCCTTTCTTCACGCAACAAACGGTTAAAAAGCGTAGATTTTCCTGCATTTGCTTTGCCGCAAATAACACAGCGTATGCCTTCCCGCAATATCTTAGCGGTTTTGCTGCCTGAAAGTAAACCTTTAAATTCTTTCATCAAATGTATTATTTTTTTCTCGAGCTCAGAATAAGAAATTTTTGCCTCTTCTTCAGGAAAATTTATCAAGCTCTCCGTTTCGACAAATAAATCCTTAACCTTTTCTTTTAATAGAAGGGTTTTCTTAGAGCGCAAACCCTGGAGTTGAAAAGAAGCCTCCTCTAAAGCTTGGGAAGTTTTAGCCTCTATGGCCGCCGCGACTCCTTCGGCTTGCAGTAAATCTATCCTGCCATTAATCAGCGCCCGGTAAGTAAATTCTCCCGGCAAAGCCATACGGGATCCATGCTTTAGTATAAGTTTTAAAATCTTATCGAGAATGACCACGCCGCCATGACAGGAAACCTCAACTACATCCTCTTTGGTGTAAGAATTCGGTGCCTTCATTACGCTCACTAACACCTCATCTACAATTTTTGATTTTTGATTTTTGATTTTTGGCCTTTCTATAATCCAACCGTAATGGAGAGTAAAAGTTTTTGCTGTTTTTAAATTTTTATTTTTTACTGATTTAAATATTTTTGAAATAATAGGGAGGGATTCCCTGCCGGAAATTTTAATAACCCCCAGGGCTGAAGCGGCCAAAGGAGTAGCAATTGCCGCTATAGTATCTTTACTGTTGTATTCCTTTAATCTGGATTTAGCTATCATAATGTATTTAAAGACTTTTTTTAAAAAATCCCTGCTGTCAGCTGTTGTTTATTTAAAAAAACATCGGTGGTATTAGTTTTTTTCATAACGGCTAAAGAACCTTTTTGCCTCGCTTATTAAAAATATAGAACCGCTTACTACGATCGCGTGCCTGCTTGTGCATAGGCTCAACGCTTTCTCAAGAGCCCTCCTGGAATCATTTATTATAAAAGCATCTTTTAAGCCGCAAAGCCTTGAAATCTCCTCCGGTTCCATACAGCGAGGATTTTTAAAACTGGTAATGATTAGCTTTTCGTAATTTATCTGCGCCAGCATCTTTCGAGCATTCTTATCCCGGGAACAGGCAAAAACAAAGATTATCTTTTTACCCCCAAGATAATCCCTGATATTATCAGCCAAAGCGGAAAAAGAAGATAGGTTATGAGCTATGTCTAGCACGACAAAAGGATTGATTCTGGCCAGTTCAAATCTTGCCTCAATCCTTACGCCGGCGGCACCATTCTTGATTTTATCTTTGGATAATAACCCATTTCTATTCTTTAGTGTTAAGCAACCGGCCAAAGCCAGGGCGCAATTCTGGACTTGGCAGAGGCCTTTAAGAAAAATCTTTATGCCTTTAATTTTATACTCCTTAAAATAAAAGTCAAAAGAACTAAAATTTCTGCCCAAACGCAAATTATAAACCCCAAAGTCCTGCCCTAAAACGAAAAGGATTGCCTTCTTTTCTTTGCAGGCTTTTTTTAAAACTTTCAAAACGGCAGGTTTCTGGTTAGCAGAAACTACCGGTACATTCTTCTTGATAATTCCGGACTTTTCATAAGCAATGCTCTCTATCTTATCGCCTAATTTATCCGTGTGGTCATAGCCTATATGCGTAATAATACTGACTGAAGGATCAATGACATTTGTAGCATCCAGCCTTCCTCCCAAGCCTGTTTCTATGACATTGATCTCGAGCTTTTTATCGGCAAAATATTTAAAAGCTAAAGCGGTATAAATTTCGAAAAAACTTACTTTACCCAATTCCGGAAGCATTTGGAATTTTTTAAGTTTGAGCCTGAAACCTTCTGTAATCCTGGTAACTTCTCCGGGAGAAATCATCCTATCCCGGACACAATTTTTTCCTAAACTTTGTTTAAGGCTGCGGCCGCTTATTATCTTTATCCTTTCTCTAAAACTTAGTATATGAGGTGATGTATACAGCCCTACATCCAGGCCTGAGGCAGACAAAAAGCCGGCACAAAAATGAGCGCAAGACCCCTTGCCCTTTGTCCCGGCGATATGGATAGCATTTAAATCCTGATACGGTACGCCAAGCTGCTTAAAGAGAAAAAAAACCCTTTCCAATTTACAGCTTTTCCTATATGAAAAAAAAGGTTTCTTCTCGTAATTAATAAATGTGTTTAGAAATTTTTCTGCCTCTTTGTAATTATGTATCATTATCTAAACTTATTCAAAAAAGGCCTCTGGCAAAGCCTCCAAAGCGCCTGATGTTTAAACGTAATATTTTGAGTTTGATTAAGATTCTGATGGCCAATTCTTCCGGCTTAAGACAAATCACTGAGCTGACAAGTTCTCAATGCCTGAAATGGCGAATGCCGGTAAAAACCATACTGATACCTAATTTATCGCAAGCAGTAATAACTTCGGCATCGCGGATAGAGCCTCCGGGTTGAATAATTGCCTTTACTCCTCTCTTGTGAGCAACCTTTATAGAATCAGCTTTGGGAAAAAACCCGTCTGAAGCCAGAACGCCTCCTTTATAACCGCCGCCGGATGCCGATAAGGCTATCTTAACCGAACCCACTCTTGATGGCTGGCCGCCGCCGATACCCAGAACAGATTGATTCTTGGCGGCAACTATAGCGTTTGATTTAACCAATTTAGCTACTTTCCAGGCAAAAATAAGATCCCTCAGCTGGCTCTGTGTGGGTTTTTTTCTGGTAACAACTTTTAGGTTATTTTTATCAAAAGTTATCTTATCTCTGGTTTGGATAAGGCAGCCAAACAATGTGCTTTTTATATCTTTGGCACCGCCTTTTTGGGAAAAGTCGGATTCTAGAACCCTTAAGTTCTTGCGGCTTGAGAAGATCTTTATGGCTTCTCTGGAATATGAAGGAGCTATAATACACTCTTTAAACCCACTCTTTGCGATTTGTAAAGCTGTATCTTTATCCACTTTCCTGTTAAGGCCGATAATGCCTCCGAAGCTGGATACAATATCACAAAGATAAGCTTTCTTATAGGCAACAGAAAGCTTCTTTGCCATTCCCACACCACAAAGAGAAGCGTGTTTGACAACAGCTGCCGCCGGTTCATTGAACTCCCTGACCATTTTAAGCGCTGTATCCAAATCAAGGAAATTATTATAAGAAAGCTCTTTGCCTTGTAGTTGTTTAAACTTCATGTGATTACCGTCAGTAATCCTGAAAAGCCCCCCTTTTTGATGAGGATTCTCTCCGTAACGCAGAGGAAAGGTTTCCTCAAGATTCCAGGACAAAATATTCTTTCCTTTTAAATAATTATATATGGCAGTATCGTATTCTTTAGTAAGATAAAAGGCTTCCTGTGCCAGAAATTTAAGCGTATCTTCAGATAAAAACCCATTGTTAGCTTCCAGTTCCGCTATAACCACTTTGTACTGCTGGCTGGCACTGATACAGGCAACATTCTTAAAATTCTTGGCCGCGGCCCGCAACATTGACGGGCCCCCTACATCTATGTACTCTATCATTTCATCCGGGCTCAGGCGCTCCCTGGTTTTCTGGATAAAAGGGTACAAGTTTACCACAACCATATCTATAGGATGAATTCCTAGATTACGTATTTCTTCCATATGCAGGGGGTGCTTTTTGTTAGCCAGGATGCCGCCAAAAATCTTAGGGTGAAGGGTCTTGACCCGGCCGGAAAGTATCTCCGGAAATGATGTTATTGATGCCACTTCCTTTACGGGTATACCGCTTTTTTTAAGCAGGGCGGCGGTTTTCCCGGTAGAAATAATCTCTATGTTCAAAGAAGTTAACCGGCGGGCAAATTCCAAAGTTCCTTTTTTATCCCAGACACTAATCAAAGCTTTTCGTATTTTTAACATACCCAATTCCTTTTTTAACTAACCATTTTACTTAAACACTGAATCTTATTTCGATAATGTCGTTTTCTTGCATAATATAATCACGGTCAACTACCTTCATAAGCCCTTTTGAACGGGCTTCGGCCATATTGAAAAAGTTATTTAGCTCTGAACAATTAACCACATCCCCTTTTATAAATCCGCGTTTTAAGTCACTGTGAATTTTGCCGGCAGCTTCCAGGATAGTTTCTCCCTTCTTTACCGCCCAGGTATGCACTTCTTTTTTCCCGGCAGTGAAAAAAAGCAGCAGGCCGCTTTTAGAAATGACTTCTCGTATAAGAGCATCCATATCAGCTACCTCGTTTTTCTCCAGAGAAGGCTTAATAGTCGCCATCTGTAGAGTTTTGAAAATACTCTCTTGCTCTTGCGAGAAATCTCCCTCAGATAAAGTTTTTTCCTGTTCCAGAAGGATTTGAGCTTTATCAAGGGTTTCCTTCTCCTGCGAAGAAATATCTTTTGCCAGGCGTTTTTCTATCTTTTCTAAATCTATAAGTATCAAATCAAGCTTTTTGTCTTTGCTAAACACAACAGCATCACTTTTATCAATATCGTCGTTGATAAATTCTACGGTAAAAGGAGAAACTTTTTGAGGAGAAAATTTTTTTACAAGCTTATCAAAACATTCTCCCTTATATTTATATTTTCCCGGCTCGATATCTAAGCCGAAGCTGAAAATTTTCATAATTTCTTTCCTAACCTAAACATGCTCGGCTTGTTTGATTTTTTTTGATTCTTCAATAATCCCCTGGGCTATCCTGGACGGTACTGCCTCATAATGAGCAAAGCTCATAGAATAGCTCCCCCGGCCTCCGGTAACCGAACGTAAATCAGAGGTATATTTAAACATCTCGGCTAAAGGCACCTGGGCCTTGACTACTTCGTTTTTTCCTTTAATTTCCATACCCATTATTTTTCCGCGGCGGCTGTTAATGTCGCCTGTAATCTGGCCCATAAATTCTCCCGGAGAAACTATTTCTACATTCATAATCGGTTCAAGAAAAATGCTTCCGGCCTGATCAAAAGCTTTCTTTAGAGCCATGGAAGCTGCTATCTGAAAAGCCATATCAGAAGAGTCAACCGGGTGGTACGAACCGTCAAACAGGCTTACCTGTATATCAGTAATAGGGTATCCGGCCAAAAACCCCTGCTTCATAGCATTTTTTATACCCTTCTCGACTGAAGGTATAAAATTGCGGGGGATGGCACCCCCCACTATCTTATTTACAAATTCAAACTTCTTTCCTCTGGCCAAAGGAGAAACTTTTATAGATACATCTCCATATTGGCCCCGGCCGCCTGTCTGTTTTTTATATTTATGAGAAACTTCCACTGATTTCGTGATGGTTTCGAAATAAGGAACCTTCGGCGTTCCCAATTCTACATCAGCATGATATTTTCGCTTCATCCTTTCAATAATCACATGTATATGAAGCTCGCCCATACCGGAAATAATAAGCTCTTTTGTTTGGGCATCGCGGGAAGTATGGCAAGTCAAATCTTCACTAGTTAACCTCGCCAAAGCCGAAGATATTTTATCTTCATCCTGGCGGGTTTTGGGCTTAACTGAAGCTGAATAAGCCGGCGCCGGAAATTCCAAAGCTTTAAAAAGAACCGGCCGCGAAGCCGCACAAAGCGTATCCTGGCTCTGGGCATCTTTTAATTTAGCAACAGCGGCTATATCCCCCGCGCAAACAGCCTCTTGAGCTATCTGCTGTTTACCCTGGAGAAAATAAAGCTGCCCGAATTTTTCTTTAGTGTCTTTGCTAACATTAAAAAATTCAGTGTTAGAGTTTAGGGTGCCAGAAAAAACCCTGAATATTGTCAATTGCCCCACAAAGGGGTCAACCATCGTTTTAAAAACCTGGGCACAAAAAGGGTCTTGAACTTTAGCTTCAATAATTACTTTTTTACCCGAAATATCTTCGGAATTTCTGGGAATAGCTTCCCCTACCGAAGGCATAATTTCTTCTATTAATTCAAGCAAGGTTTCTATGCCTTTTTCAGAAACAGCCACCCCTCCGATAACAGGGAAAACCTGGCAATTCATAACTGCTTTTTTCAATGCCGGGTTCACCTCTTTTTCTTCAATCTTGCCTGTTTCCAGGTATTTCTCCAAAAGCTTATCGTCACTCTCAGCGATAGCTTCTACCATCTCGTTGTATAAAGAAACGTTTTTATCCTTATCATGCAGTAAATTTATTCTTTCGCTATTATTTTCGTATCCCAGAACCACTATTTTTTTAGTAAGACTCTCCTTTATATCCTGGACTATTCCCTGAAAATCCACATTTTCTTTATCCAACTTATTAATAAAAAACAGGCAGGGAATATTTTCTTTCCTTAAAATATCCCAGGCTTTTTCTGTTCCCACTCCAACGCCTTCTACAGCATCAACAACTATCACCGCAAAATCCGCGGCCCGGGAACCAGCTACTATCTCGCCGACAAAATCAAGGTAACCCGGAACATCAATAAATTGTAAAAAGTCCCTTCTCCAGGTACAATTTAACACTGACAGGTTTATAGAGCTTTTTCTTTCTTTTTCATCATCTTCGTAATCACTAGTAGAGGTCTCATCGTCCACTCTGCCCAAACGGCTGATAGCTTTACACTTAAACAAAATAGCTTCGGTCAATGAAGTTTTACCGCTTTGAGCATGTCCACATAAAAGAAAGGTCTTTTTTCTGGCTACATCAGAATTCATGCCTAACCTCCTCGCTAAAACTTTAACTGCCTTAAGCCTTTTAAACTAGCTAACGATTTTTGCTTATCTTCAAAAATTGTAGTTGTTGAGTAGAAACCGAACGTGGTTTTATGCTTTTCTCCAAGATAAGAATTGCTTTTGGAAAAAATATTCTCGAGGTATCTTTCCGGACTTTTTTGGTGCGCCGGGACTCTTGCTGAATCTCTCATTGGAAAAATTATTATATTCCAAATGCAGGGAATAGTCAATGTGAGGAAGAGGTTTTTTTTTGATTTATATAAGTCTTTTTAAATCAAAGTGTTAAGATATGTCAGAGCAGCAACATAGCATCACCAAAACTGTAAAATCTAAAGCTATGCTTTTGCGCAAAAGCATAGCTTTGCCTGATTTTGCCCGGGCTGCAAAAAGCAGATACCAGTATAAGATTGGTAGAACCGGGAGTGTGAAAGTTTGTTATAAGAGCATCTACGATTTTAAATTTATACCCGGGAACTATATAAAAATTGGTAGGACCGGAGAAAGAGTTAACCTGCCAGCCGGAAACTCCGGATGCTTGCGCCAAGCTTTCAAGTGTCCGCACAACAGTAGTGCCTACCGCAAAAACTTTTGCGCCTTTAGCCTTGGCGTCATTTATTATGCCGGCGGCCGAACTGCTTAAGTTTATCCATTCGGAATCCATTGGATGCTCGCGGATATCACTGGTTTTAACCGGCCGGAAAGTAGCCAAGCCGCAGTGAAGAGTAATGTAAACAATCTTAACTCCTTTGCCGGCAATCCGAGAAAGCAGTTTCTTGGTAAAATGCAGCCCGGCGGTTGGTGCAGCTACTGCACCTTGATTTTTAGCATATACTGTCTGATATAAGTTTTTTTGTTTTACTTCTTTTTTAATGTAGGGAGGAGTAGGCACTTGGCCAAGCATTTTTAAGTCTTCTTTCAAGTTAGAAGATTCAAATTTAATAATTCTTGTTCCTTGAGGGGTAACTCCGGTGATAACTGCCTTGAGACGGCTTTTATCAAAATGTATGGCTGCACCCGGACGGGCCCGTTTCCCGGGATTCACCAAAGCTTCCCAGATATTATCTTTTTTAGCTTTAAGCAGAAAAACCTCCAGCTTTCCACCGGAAGAAATCTTGGCCCTGAGCCTGGCCATAATAACTTTGGTATCATTTAAAACCAAAACATCCCCTGGATTCAGAAACCCTTCGATATCTTTAAACCGCGTTTCTTTAAAGCCCGGCTTTTGCTTTTCCACTACCAGAAGCCGGCAATTATCCCTCGGCAAAACCGGTTCTTGGGCTATAAGATTAGGGGATAGATCGAAATAGTAGTTACTTGAATTAAAAACTTCCTCTCTCATTTCGGGACATTTTACCAGATAAATTGTAAATGGAAAGAGATCTATGATTTTCTTTATAAACCCCCAAACTCTAATACTACCAAACCTAAGATAAATTCAAAATCCCAATACTACCAAATCCCAAACAGAAACAGCTTTAAGCTATAAGTTGTAAGCTGATAGAAACGGGTATAGGCAAAAGCTAAGGCAAAGATTAAAAAAATTCTAAATCCTAAACTCTAAACAAATTCAAAATCCTAAATTCTAAACAAAGCAGTATATTCTCTTTGCACCCATATCTAAACAACCTATTTCTACGTATTTCCATATATTTCTATCGTATTTCTATAAGAATGTTTGGAATTTTGGATTTGGGATTTATTTGGTAGTATTGGTAGTATTGGGATTATTGGAATTTTATCTAAACAATCTATTTCTATGTATTTCCACATATTTCTACCGTATTTCTACTAAAGAAATGTTCTTTCGGTTTTCGGTTAGCGCCTGCCTGCCGGTAGGCAAGGTTTTAACTTCCCTATTCTTTATGTTTTTCAATCTTTTAGTTTTTATGTTCTTCGGTTTTTTGGTCTTTCAGTTTTTCAGTTTTTCTGTTTTTAGTTCTTTAGTTTTCTGTTTTTTTGTCTTTTGGTTTTTTAGTTTTTCTCAACCTCAACCTCAACCTCAGCCTCAGCCTTAACCTTAACCTGTACAGCCTATCGTCTATGGACCGTGGACTTTTTTTAAGCCTTATTGTTATTACAAAACATTGACTTTTATCTTTAATTATGTTGAAATATCTCTTATGGAAGAAAAAATCAGGCAGCTCGAAGAAGAGCTGGAAAAATCACGCTTCCAGCTTTATGTTTTCTACGAACTCACCAAAGCAATGCGCACGACTCTGCGCCTTGATGAAATAATATATATTATCCTTACCGGCTTAACAGCTCATGAAGGCCTGGGTTTTAACCGGGCTTTTATTTTCTTTACTGATGAAAGCGATAAAAAGATCAAAGGTTTTATGGGAATAGGTGCGATTGACGGGAAAGAAGCTGATGAGATATGGTGCCACATAGAAAAAGAGAAAAAAGACCTTTATGATTTAATCGTTAACTATAACCGCCTTAAGGAAAATTCCGTAAAATCAAAATTCATGGAATTCATACAATCACTATCCTTTCCTTTAAGTAAAGAAAGCGGGATCTTGTTTGAAGCGCTTATGCAAAAAAGTATTTTGCGCGTGAAAAAAGAAAAAATACCACGCCTTAAAAACGACCCTCTGGTAAAAAAACTTAAACTGGAAGAATTTGTTATGTACCCGCTTTGCTTAAAAGGAAACCCTATGGCAATAGTAGTAATTGATAATTACATCACTAAAAAGCCCATTACTGATGATGATGTAAAGTTCTTTAGCATGTTCATGGAGCAGGCTACCGGGGCCATAGAAAATTCACAAAGCTTTGAAAACACCCTGGCAAAAGCTCATACCGATTCCTTGACTTCCCTCTGGAATTACGGTTATTTTCAGTATAAGCTTGAAGAAGAATTAAACCAGGCAAAAACAGCTAATTCTACCCTGTCGGTAATGATGATCGATATTGATGACTTTAAAAAATTTAATGATTCTTTCGGGCACATTCAGGGAGATGAAGCCTTGAAAAAAATCAGTGATATCCTTAAAGAAAATAGCCGGAAAATAGACATACTCTGCCGCTACGGAGGCGAAGAATTCGCCATGATCCTGCCGGGAAACAGCAAAGAAGAAGCAAGCCTCCTGGCTGAAAGAATACGTAAATCAATAATGCACAACGAAATACTTAAAAATCATTTTACAGTCAGTATAGGTATATCCTCATACCCTCTTGACGCCATCGATAAAGCTACTCTCATAAACAAAGCCGACCAAGCCCTTTATACAGCAAAGCGAAATGGTAAAAACCGGATATCTCTAGCCTAACCTCATTGGTTATACTGCGCTAAATAAAGCCCCTGTAACTCATCAAAGCTATCCATAAGGATGGCCCCCTTGCTGATACCTTTTTAAGGAAGGCCCTAAAACCCTGGATTTCAGCAAGGCGAATACTTAAGCGGCACTTATATACAACTACAGCCTTAAAGCTGTAGTTTTTATACCGCGAATATATAAAGGCAAAAATCTAAAGTATATTACGGAATCTTTTGAAATAGGAATTTAGGCAGGGACGCTTTCTGCGGCAAATTTTACTGACACCAGCTTAGATATCCCTTTCTCCTGCATAGTAACTCCATACAAAACATCGGCATTACTCATGGTTTTTTTATTATGAGTTATCACAATAAATTGGGAAAAAGCGGCAAATTTTTTTAAAATATGGTTGAACCTGTCCACATTTGCTTCATCCAAAGGAGCATCTATTTCATCAAGCACGCATAAAGGAGACGGCCTGACCGTAAAAATAGCGAATATCAAAGATATCGCTGTCAAAGCTTTTTCACCGCCTGAAAGAAGCGATACATTCTGCAGTTTCTTTCCGGGAGGCTGGACTTCAATCTCTACTCCAGATTCTAAAATATCGTCCTGATCCAGCAGGATAAGATTAGCCCTGCCGCCGTTAAAAAGAAACTTGAAATTCTTTTTAAATTCGGCTTCTATTTTAGTAAAAGTATCTAAAAACAACTCCTTGGAGGTTCGGTTTATTTTCTGGATAGCCCGCTTTAGATTTTCTTTGGCATTTATTAAATCCTGTTTTTGATTTTCAAGAAAATCGTCACGCTTTTTCAGCTCTTCAAATTCTTCAATAGCCACAAGGTTGACTTCCCCTAAAGATTTCAATCTTTTCTGCAGCCTTTGCCTTTCTTCCAACAGCCCTTCCTTAGCCTCGGCAATTTCGGGGCTGCCGTCAAAGTCGAATTCAATCTCATAAACCTGTTTTAAATAGTCTTTAATTTTTTCTTTTTCATACTCCAAGCTTTGAATCTCCAGTTTTTTATTATAAGCTGAGTTTTTTATATCCTGTATTTTTTCTTCGTTTTTCTGCATAAACTCTCGCGCGCCTTCAATAGCTTGATTAAGCTTACTGTCTTCCTCCTCAAGAGAAGTCTTCTCCATGATATGCCTATTAATTTCTTCTTTACCTTCTTCTATCCCCAACTCCAAGGCACTTATTTCTCCAGACAAAGACTCTATCGCTTTAGAGGCATCTTCCTTTTCTTTGTCTATCTGCTCCAGGCCGGTATGGATATTGTTTATCTCATCCTCAAAAAAAGTTATTTTAGAATTCAAGGTTTCTTTCTCTTTGCTTAAAGACTGCATTTGAGCCTGGCTGCGAGCTGACTCTATGTCTATTTCTTTCGTCCTCTCCAGACCGTTAGCTATTATCTCCTGACAAAAAGACAAGTTCTCCTGTACTTTTGCCAGATTGCTTTCATGCACATTCAGTTCCTCCTGAATCTCAGCTTGCTGCCGCTGGTAATCGTCCAATTCCCCAAGGGTAGAATTCATTTCCTGATTAAGAAGCTCGTTTTCCTCCTCAAGGCGTATAACCTCTTTGGAGCAAGAATCTTTTTCCTGAAGCTTGTCCTGAACACTCCTGCGTTCAACTTCTATTTGAGAACGCTCTAAAGAAAGGTTATCTTCTGCGCTCAAGTATTCATCCTCAAGAGACCTAAGGTTTTGAGTTTTCTCCTCTATTTGGGCCTTTACCTTCTCCAACCTTTGTTCAAGTTGCTTCTCTTCAAAAGAAATAACTTTCGCCTCTATCTGAGCTCTGTATGTAGAGCCTTCTTTTACAAATTCAGCTCCCTGCAAGGAAGCAACAATTTTATTGATATCCCCTGGCTCCTCATCAAAAATAACAGTAATCCTTTTTTTAACCGAAAAGGTTTCATACTTAGTGCGTAATTCTTTTAAGAATTCGTAAGTAGCATTTAACTCCACGAATTCTTTCTCTTTATTGTTTAAGTCTTCTCTATTTTCCGTAATTTGAGCCTGGAGTTTTTTTATTTTTTCGGCGAGAAATTTACTCTTGTCTTCTAAAGCCCTTAGGCCTTCCTGAGCCTCAGAAGCCTGAGTATTAATGGAATCAAATCTGCCTTTATTCTCGGACAACAATGTATCAAGACGGGCTTTATCTAAAGTAAGGCGTTTTTTCCTGTTGATCAAAGCGGAAAGTTTTGCCTGATTCTGTATAAAAGAATTGTGGGCTTGAGCCTTTTTTTCTTCCAGTTCTAATATTCTGGCTTTATCGCTATTGGTAGCCTTTCTTGCTTCTTCAGTCTTTATTTTCAAATCCTGCTTTTGGGCTTCCATCTTAAGCAGAGCATCCTGGAGTCCATGGGAAGACCTTTCTATGGCAGATAAGCGCTCAACTTCCTGGCGATTTCTCTCTTCCTGGATTTCTAATCGCTTATTCAAGTTCTCTTTGGAAATATCCAAATGAGTATTTCTTTCCTGTAATTCCTTTGTTCTCTGGTTGTATACAGAAATCCGGCTGGTAGAGCTTTCACACTTAGCCTGCAAAGAGATCACGTTAGTTGCCGCTTCCTGAAGCCTCAGGCGAAGAGCTTTAAGCTGGCTGTTAAGAGCCTGCCACTTGCTGTCTATCTCCTGTAACTGGCCTGACTGAGCCTCTTCCTGAGCTTTAAAAACATTCAGCTCCTCAAGAAGCTTACTTATCTTTTCCTGAAGTTCAGAATTCTGTAAACAGGCTATCTTTTTCTCTGTTTCAACCAGGCTCTCCTGGACCTCTTTATATTTTTTTGCCTTCTCTACCTGGCGCTCCAGATAACGGATTTGCCTTCTTACCTCAGAAAGTATATCTTCCAAGCGAAGAAGATTATCGTCAGTATCTTTGAGCCGGCGTAAGGTCTCTTTTTTTCTTTCCTTATATTTTACTATACCGCTGGCTTCATCAAAGATAAGCCTCTTATCTTCCGGTTTATAACTTAAGAATACTTCAATTTTTCCCTGTTCGACAAACGAATAAGTTGATTCCCCGATGCCGGTGCCCATAAAAAGCTCCTGAACGTCTTTTAACCGGACAGGGTTCTTGTTTATAAAATACTGGCTCTCTCCGGACCGATAAAGCCTCCTGGCAACAGAAACCTCTTTATAGTCAATCGGAAGATACCTGTCTTCATTGGAAAAAGTTAAAGCGACTTCGGCATAATTCAAAGGAGCGTGGTTTTCTGTACCGTTGAATATTATGTCCTCCATCTTAGTGCCTCGCAAAGACTTAGGACTTTGCTCGCCCAGGGCCCATTTGATAGAGTCAAAAACGTTGGATTTTCCGCAGCCGTTTGGCCCGACAACCACAGTTATACCTGATTCAAATTTAAGGGAAGTTTTATCCGGAAAGGATTTGAAACCAAAAATTTCTAATTCCTGTAAATACATTGTAAGTTAAATAGTTTATCCGGTTAAGTGAAGTTTCTCTACAACCTATTATAAACTATTTTACCAGAATAAACCAGCTAAACTAAAAAATTTTTAGGGGCTGCGCTTTCTTTCCTTCAAGGCTTTAATCAGGAGGGGTATCACCTTGAATAAATCCCCCACTATTCCATAATTAGCAACTTTAAATATCGGCGCCTGGGGATCTTTATTTATGGCTATGATAGTCTTGGAAGATTGCATGCCTACCAGATGCTGAATTTGGCCGGATATACCACAGGCAATATATACTTTAGGGCAAACTGTCCTGCCGGTTTGGCCGACTTGATGAGAATAAGGTATCCAGCCTGCGTCCACACAGGCCCGGGAAGAGCCGACTGCCGCTGAAAACGCTGCGGCTAACTCTTCGACAAGTTTAAAGTTCTTCGCCTCACCTAAACCCCGGCCCCCGGAAACGATTACGTCAGCTTCGGCTAAATTAACCGTAGCGATAGTTTCTTTAACAAAATCAAGGAATTTTATCCGCTCATCAAAGCCTGTCTCATCAAAGGCTTCCTTAATGATTTCACCTTTTCGGTTTGAATCGGCTTGCGCCTCAGGCATGACTTTATGCCTGACTGTAGCCATTTGAGGCCTGAAATCAGGTGATATTATCTGAGCCATGATATTGCCGCCAAAAGCCGGCCGGGTTTGGATTAAAATCTTTCTATCCTTATCTATATCCAGGCCTGTACAGTCAGCAGTAAGGCCGCAATAAAGGCTGACGGCAATACGTGAAACAAGGCTCCTTCCGGTTGTAGTCGCACCTGCTAAAATAATTTCGGGTTTATACTTACCTACCAGCCCGGTAATAGCCTTAGTATAATTTTCAGCTGTGTAGTGGCTCAGGCAGGCTGAATCAATTAAATATACTTTATCGGCTCCCCGCTGAATTAATTCTTTGGCAGCCGGCTCAATATTCTGGCCCAGAAGCACCGCACCCACATAAGTATTTAAGTCCGCCGCCAACTCTCTGGCTTTAGCAAGAAGTTCAAAAACAACTGAAGCTATTACACCTTGCCTCTGTTCTGCAAAAACCCAAACACCTTTGTAACTTGAAACATCGTCTTTAACTACTGTCTGGCGGATAATCTCAATAGCCTGGAATTTACAACTATCCACGCAAGCTCCGCAAAGAATACACTTATCGAGGTCTATGACCGCTTTTTTATCTGCCAATTTGATAGCAGCTGCCGGGCATACCTTAAGGCATAAACCGCAGCCAACACACTTCTCTGAAATGACTTTTATCCCACTCATCTTTTATGACCTATAAACTAAAAAAATGACCAAACTCTAAATCCCTGCCTGCCGGCAGCAGGCTAACCAAATTCAAAATCCAAATAAATAAAATTCAAAACATAGATAGAAAGTTTTGGGCTTTGAGTTTTGAATTTGTTTGTAATGCACCCCGTTAAGCAAGTTAAATTTTTGTAAGCATCAGCTGTTCTTTCTCAAACTCACACGGTGTCTGGTGATTAAGCGATGAATGCGGATAATCGTTGTTGTAGTCATTCACCCA
>JAQUWY010000053.1 GCA_028692655.1 Candidatus Omnitrophota bacterium
CCGGTATATTTTTTAACGTTACTGGAAGATTTCGCTATAGTTGCGCCTACTGCCGTACCAAAGACTTTACCGATAATTCTGAATAAAGCAAATAAAAATACAAGGCCAAAGACTTTAGATAAAACTGAAAAATCAAGCTGCATGCCTGATATAGTAAAAAACATAACAAATATGACTTCTTCGGTATAACGTTCCAATATTTCAAAAATTCTGTCCCGCTTAGGATTAAAATTAACTACTATCGCTCCCATCACCATAGTGCAAAGAAGCTCATCAAATTTAAATACATTAGCCAAACCAAAACACAAAGCTAACAAAGCCGCAACAAGCACAATTAGAGAGCCGTCAGTGCCTTTTTTAATAAACCGGCAGACGAAATTAAAAACGACCCCGAAAATACAGCCTAAAACCAGTGAACCCAAAACAATCAGGCAAGGCTCAACCATAGAGCTATATAGATTAAACTTGGCATGAGTAACAAAAACTTCGGCCAGGACTATAGCAAAACTGTAATTCATTATCCCCAAAGCGTCATCGAGCGCGGAAACCCCCATAATCGTCGATGTCACTTCCCCCTCGGCTTTATATTCATGGGTAACCGCCAAGGTAGCCGAAGGGTCAGTCGGGGAAGCCAGTGAGCCCAGCAAAAGCGCAAGAGGGATAAGTGTCGCAGTATAAGAAATACCGCTGCCATGCACAAAAAACGGTAAAACAAGCAAAAGGCCAGCCACCACGGCCAGAAAAGCCCCCTCAGCTTCAAAAAGCGTAATATAAAGTATGCCTTTGCCTAATTTTTTTATTTTGGGAAGAAAAAGGCTGCCGCCGATAGAGAATGTAATGAAGCAAAGAGAAAAATTAGTTATCGCTTCGGTAGGTTTAGTAAGATTATCAGGCAGCCAATCAAAAATACCGGGATTAAGCAGTATGCCGGCAAGGATATAGCCGGTTATCTTTGGCAGCCTCACCTTGACGGCCAATTCACCAAGAACAAAACCGGTAAAAAGGATAATTCCTATTATCAGAATTCCGTTCATACCCTTCAACCTCCATCATTAGGCTCAGGTACTTGTCAAATAAAGCAAAACTTTGCAAATCGTTTTTTTAAGCTATATCTATAGCCTTGTCCAAATACACATCCTGTATGGCGTTCAGAATTTCTACCCCCTCTTTCATGGGTTTCTGAAAAGCTTTACGTCCGGAAATCAGGCCGGTGCCTCCGGCTCTCTTGTTAATCACTGCGATTTTGACAGCCTGTTCTAAATCGTTTTTTCCGGAAGGGCCGCCGGAGTTAATCAAACCTGCCCGCCCCATATAGCAATTAGCTAACTGATAACGTGTCAAGTCTATCGGGTGCTCAGAAGACAGTTTCTCGTATACGAAAGAATGAGTTTTTCCAAAATTAATCGCGGTAAATCCTCCATTGTTGGTAGGAAGCTTCTGCTTTATTATATCCGCCTCTATGGTTACCCCTAAATGGTTAGCTTGGCCGGTTAAATCAGCTGAGGTATGGTAATCTTTACCATCTTTTTTAAAACCGTCATTGCGCAAATAACACCAAAGAACCGTAAACATTCCCAGTTGGTGAGCCTGATGAAATGCCTGGCTTATCTCTTCAATTTGACGCCGGGACTCCTGTGAGCCAAAATATATGGTAGCCCCCACTCCAGCCGCGCCCATATCATAAGCCTGCTCTACCGAAGCAAATAATCGCTGGTCAAATGAATTTGGAAAAGTCAAAAGCTCATTATGATTAATCTTTACGATAAAAGGTATTTTGTGGGCATATTTACGGGAAACCGCACCCAACACCCCCAGGGTAGAAGCAACAGCATTGCAGCCCCCTTCAATAGCCAGTTTTACGATGTTTTCAGGGTCAAAATAAGCCGGGTTAGGCGCAAAAGAGGCCCCGGCAGAGTGCTCTATCCCCTGATCTACAGGCAGTATGGAAAGATAGCCTGTGCCCGTAAGCCTTCCATGCCCAAAAAGTCCCTGCAAGCTTCGCAAAACGTTACTATTCCTATCAGAAACAGCATAAACCCGGTCAATGAAATCCGGGCCGGGAAGATGAAGGTTTTCCTTAGAAATAGTTTCGCACTTATGCTCTAATAAATTTTTAGCATCATCACCCAGCAAGTTAATTACTTTACTACTCATAGCTTCCTCCTTCTAACTTCTAATCATATCAAGTTGTTAAATAGTTCATTTATTGTAACCCAATTATTAAAACTTATCAAGTATTACGTGAGAGAAAAGTTTTTTATTGAAGGGGCTTCGTTTCTAAAGATATTTCAATTATGTCTTGTTAAATATAAGCTTTTATATTAATATATTTATAGCAGATTATTTATATAAATTCGCTAATCTAAACCTTAGCTGGTTATGGTTAAAATGAAAACAATAGAATATTTTAAGTTTGTATTAATTTTAACTATAACCCCTTTATTAATCATTTCCTGTAAAACTATTAAAGCTCCCGATGACCTAAAAAACGCATGGGTGCCATCGGAACGTGAAAAAAACTCCCAAATTTCCGATATACAATGGCAAATCTTAAAAAAACGCAATATTGATATAAGCCAGCCTTTAGGCCTGGTTGAACTTACCGATATCGCCCTCTCCAACAGCCCGCTTACCCGGCGTGCCTGGGAAAACGCCCGGGCCAAAGAAGCTCTCCAGCGCCAGGCTCAAAGCACTCTCTATCCTCAAGTTACAGTTTCCGCCGACGGAACTAAAGAAAAAACCGTAGCTAATATACATTCCGCCAATACTAATGAATTTCGCTGGGGCCCCAGCGCCAAGTTAACCTATCTTTTGTTTGATTTTGGAGGACGCGGCGCCGCGATTGAAGAATCTGCCCAGGCAATTCTTTCGGCTAATTTTCAATTTAACCAGTCTCTACAGGATTTGCTGTTGGCGACTGAAACCGCTTATTATAATTTATACAGCGCTCAGGCTCTCTGGCAGGCAAGCCAGGCTAACTTAAAGGCATCTCAAACCTCTTATGAATCTGTGGAAAAAAAGCGTATCACAGGTTTAGCATCAAAGCTTGACGAACTCCAGGCAAAATCTAACTATGACAACGCTTTGTATCTGGTAGAGCAAACAACCGAAGAAATCGAAAAAGCCAAATCCCAACTCGCTCAAGTTTTAGGTTTTCCTGCCGGAACAGAAATTAAAATCGCTCAGCCGCCCCAAAAAGTTTCTTTTGACATAACTGAAAGTGACGTAAACTCTCTCATTGAAGAAGCTCTGCTTAAACGCCAGGACATATCTTCTTTAAGGGCAGATTTACAGAGCAAAGAAGCCGCAATAAGAGTCGCTAATTCCAGCCTCTGGCCGACTCTTAACGTAGGGGGCAGCGGCGAAAAAAACTGGTATAAATATTACGGAACTTCCGGTGATCGAGACGATGGCTACGGCTATACGGCCTTCTTGAAACTTGATTGGGATATCTTTGATGGTTTTTATAATTTGAATAGAAAGCGTCAGCGGCAGGCTGAAGCCGAGGCTCAGCGTGAAATATTAAATCAAGCCGAGCTTCAGGCAAGCACTCAAGTCTGGGTAGCCTATTACACCTTTAAAGCTTCCTTAAAAAAATTGACCTACAGCCAAGCTCTTTATGAAACTACAGAAACTGCTTATGAATTAGCGATTCAAAGCTATAGAAACGGTTTATACAGCATACTCGACCTTCTACAGACACAAAATGAATTAGCTGATGCCCGAAGCAAGCTAGTCGAGTCGCAAAAGCAAACTTACTTAGGGCTTGCAAACCTGGCATACGCTACCGGCTCTTTAGGCATACAGGGAAAAAATCTTAATCTGGCTAAAAACATTACCGGGGGTAAAAGATGAACCAGGAAAATCCTTCCCCCGAAAACAATGAATCCTCTTCGGAAATAAAAAAACAAATCAGTTTGTCCGCGAGAAAAGCAATGTCATCAGTTTCAAATATAAAAAATAAAGTTTCTGCTAAAATAAACGGTAAGAAGGGCGGTGCCGGTTTAAAGAAAAAAATCTTTGTACTTATAGGCGCGGCAATAATAATATTTGGAATCAAAAGCTGCCTTCATAAACCAAAGCCTGTGCAGACTCCTCCCCGGCCCGTGGATATCAGTAAGTCCATACAAAAAGATATCCCGATACTTTTGGAGTCTTTTGGAAACCTTAACCCTTTAAACGATGTCGATATAAAATCTCAGGTTACCGGAAAAGTCAAAGAATTTAACTTCGAGGAAGGAAAAGAAGTGTCCCGCGGAGACCTCCTTTTCGTTATCGAACCCGACGAATACGAAGCAAATTTAAAAAAAGCCCAGGCAAGCCTTGCTCAAAACACCGCTGACTTAGAATTCAAGAAAGACACCTTGCAGCGTAACGAAATATTGATCAAAAAGGACCTGATTTCAAAGCAAGAGTTTGAAAGATACCAGACTGACGTAAAAACCGCTCAAGCACAGGTGCATTTGGATAAAGCTACGGTAGAGCTTGAAAGCATAAACTTAGGTTACTGTTACATAAGAGCGCCTGTGGCCGGCATTACAGGTAAACGCCTGGTTGATCCCGGTAATATTATATCCGCCAATACCGGGCCAACACTTGTAAATATAAAAACTCTTGACCCTCTTTATATTGATTTTACCGTGCCGGAAAAAGAAATCAGCCGCTTAAGAGAAGCCATGGCCAAACAGGCTTTAAAAGTAGAAATAAAACCCGAAGGGGACCCGAATAACACCTTCGAAGGAAAACTACAGCTCATAAGCAACTCGGTCGACAACCTAACCGGAACCTTGTCCTTACGGGCAACTGTGGACAACGCCGAAAGAAAACTTTGGCCGGGACAATTTGTAAAAATCCGCCTTATTTTAGGAACTAAAAAAGACGCCGTACTTGTTCCTGAAACAGCAATCCGCCTTGGGCAGAAAGGCTACTATCTATTCGCTGTCGGCTCAGACAATAAAGCTGACTTACGGCAATTGACTGTGGGTGAAGAAATAGACGGTTACATGGAAGTTGAAAAAGGCGTTAAATCCGGTGAAACAGTAATAACCTCCGGCCAGCTGGGGTTAAAATCAGGAACCCCGATAATAGACGCGGCTAAACTTGAAAAAGAAAAAGCTGAAAATTCCGCGCAAAAAAATAAGAAAAAGAAATAACAAACCCTAAAGATCGATAATTAATAACTGATAATTGACAATCTAGGAAAACCGAAAAACAAAAGAACTAAAAAATCCAAAAACGCTAAACGAAAACCGCAGCCCTCTAACCGAACCTTGTTGCAATGCGGGTTTGCAACGAGGTTTAAAAGAGCGCTCAACTCTTCCTTTAGCCTGGGGTGAATTAGCATGGATTACTTTTATGCCTAATTCCTTAGCTGCCCGTTCAAACTGGCTTAAAAATTCTTTGTTGTTTAACTCCTCCTCAACT
>JAQUWY010000003.1:0-54969 GCA_028692655.1 Candidatus Omnitrophota bacterium
CATTCTAAAACGATCTTGGCTTTGGTCTTTGGGTCCCATTTTCTGTATTTCATCTGCTACCCCCTTGGTGCTATTATAGGAGATTTTCCTACAAATTGCACCCATTAGCTTAACGGGGAGCAGTATACAAGAAACGGAAGAACCAAAAAACCGAAAAGCCAAGAAACTGGAAAACGGAAAACTAAAATATCGATTGAAACAATTTATTTCTATGTATTTCCATATATTTCTATTGTATTTCTATAGGAATGTTTGGGATTTTTGTTTTTCTGGTGTTCTGGTGACTGGTGCTCTTTTGTAGCTTACAGCTGTTTTTATTTGGAGTTTTAATTTTGAGATTTTCCGCCAAAGACGGATCAACATCAGGCTGAACTTGGGATTTGGTAACATTTAAATTTGGGATTTCTTTCTCGACCTTAACCTCAAACCTTAACCTATACCTGGTTTTTTCGGCTTATAGCCTATTCCGGCGGATTGACTAAATCTTTAGCCATATAGGAAGAGCGGGTATACGGAGAACTTTTTACACCCTTAAACCCAAGCTTGACAGCATCATTTTCAAATGATAAGAATTCTTCGGGTTTAATGTATTTTTTTAGCGGATAATGGTTAAGAGAAGGCGGTAAATACTGCCCCAGAGTAATAAAATCACATCTAACAGAAGTTAAGTCTTTCATAACATCAATAACTTCTTGTTTGGTCTCTCCTAAACCCAGCATAAGGCCTGATTTAGTTTTAACTTCAGGGCTTATCTCTTTAAGCAAAGATAATACTTTTAGAGACCGGCTGTAGCTGGCCCCTTTTCTTACCTTTATATATAAAGAAGGTACTGTTTCCATATTATGGGCGATTACGGCTGCGCCTGAACCGGCAACAGCTTCTAAAGAGTCTTTATTTCCTAAAAAATCAGGTATTAGCACCTCCACCCTATAGCCGGAGCCTAAACTCATAATTTCTCTGATAGTTCGACAAAATATACTCGCACCGCCATCAGGCAGGTCATCCCGGGTAGGCGAAGTAAGAACAACATAATTCAAGCCCAGCTTCTTTACAGCTTCTTTAACGCGTATAGGTTCATCTTTATCAACAACTACAGGAACTCCTTTCCTTACGCCACAATACCTGCAACCACGGGTACAAATATCACCCAGAATCATAAAGGTAGCTGTTTTCTTTGAAAAACACTCTGAGATGTTGGGGCATAATGATTCTTCGCATACAGTATGCAAAGATAGCCCTCTTAATAATTCTTTTACTTTCCGGCAGGTTTGAAGGCTTACTTTTTTGGATAACCAAACAGGTTTTGATTTAAAAACCATTTGAATAAGGGTAATAATATCCTGTAATTATTGCTGAACGCAGGTATCTTTATTCCGGCAGGTTTCTGCTTTAATTTTATTATTATCATCCAGCATAATATCCGAATGCAACCTGTCTAAAGAAACATTGCTGCCTGCTTTATCTGCGCTTCTGACATCAATATCTAAAGTTACCGGGCTACCCGTTTTTAGCGTGCCCGCACGAGATGAAAGCTGGCCTTTTTGCATACTGTATAAAAACGCATTTGAATTGATCTTACGAAAAAAGTCTTTTTCAACCATGGTTTGTAGGCCCGGAACAAAAGCAATGAAGGCCGAAAGCAAAACAGAAAGACCAACAATTATAGAAATTATAATCGCTATCATTATTTAACCTACCACCTCTATATACCAAAAACGTATAACCTCACCCTGAACAACCTCGTTAGAAACTCCGAAAAAAGGAATTTTATCGCCTGCGGCAGTTATAGCCACCTTTAATGTATTAGGCGGACTACCAGCTATGTACTCAAACTCAATACTGGGGAAAAACCTTCCCTCGATTAAGATATCGGTTATCTGGCCATTCTTAAATAAAACTAAATCGCCGTTAGCCGGATTTATCTGGTAGCGGTAAATAGCATTATCGCTTAAATCGTCGGGTGTTATATTCTGTAAATTAGCTTCTCCTTCAAACTCAAAATTATCCCTGGTTTCTCCTGTCGCATTAAAAAAACTGTTTACTTGGATAGCGCTTATGCAACGTAGCCTTATGTCTTCCAAGGCGTAATTTATCTGGCCATATATATTGTATCTTTCCGTATTATAAGTAACTTGGCGTATGAAAAACAGTGACGTAGCCGTTATGCCCAAAAGCACAACACCGGTTATAACCATAACGATTATAATTTCGACTAAAGTAAAAGCTTTTTTTGCCACACCAAGCTTAGCGTTTTTCATAGGCGGTTATAATAATATTCCCGTCTCTAAGTTTTATGGTTCCTTCCGGCGTGTCTTTATACCAGTATATTGTAAGCTGATAATCCTGGCCAGCGTGTAAAGAAACTGTATTGCTGGCGACAATGTTATTAAACAATGGTTGTGAAACAATAGGCGTGCGGCTGATAATACCTAATCGATTGCATGAACCTTCCGAACAAAGATAACATGCAGTCACTATAGTATCTGTTGCTTTAATATTCGTACTATCTTCAATGCGCAAGGCTATATTATAAGTTACTTCGATATTTTTAACTACTTTGAAAGCTCCTTCGTTAGCCTGCGAAAGATTAAAATTAACCAACAGGCCCCCACTAGTTTTCGGATCCGGCAAAGGGAAAGTTGGATTAACATAGGGCGCGGTCGTGCCTATAGGCGAAGATACCCCCATCTGCCCCCAATCTTGGAACACTATATGTATGGAAGGATAAGGAATAATATTTTCAAGATAGACTTTCTTGTTTGTGGGATTTCTACCAGGGATATCTTCTGAATACGATACATCAACCTCTAAATATTTATACGGAACGGGATTACTAACCAGCCCTTCACCTTCTTTTCGTTCGCTGACTTCAACCTGCCATAAAAATGGCTTTCCGCCGTCGGCAAAGCATTGGTTCTGCTCGTCATATTCCCTGCCCCAATCCTTACCATAGCAAAAAATACCCGTACTTATTGGCTCCAGAGCTTCTAGGCTTCCAAATGATTGCGCCAGGAGTTCTTCCATTTTCATAGAAGCAACACTTATCGCTTTAGCTTTATTCTCGGCCTGCTGTAAAAAATACCTCCCGGATAAAAAAATTCCTATTATAGCGGCAAATCCCAAAGCAATCAGGATTACACCTACCAATATCTCAATGAGGGTAAACCCCCCCCTTGCGTATTTTTTCATACTGCTTAGCTTTTTCTGCTGTGCGTTTGGCCTAAACTGATTAATTACTACTTCTTACAGGTATCAGCTCAACGATCAATGTCCTCATATCAGCCGGGCTCACAAGCTTCATGCATGTTTCGTTTTTCCAACGAACCTCCAAATATACTTCCGGCGGGAATTTACCGTCTGCAAAATAATCCGGCTCAAGCACGAAACTTCCACTTTGAGTAGGATCATTAGGCTGATAAATAGAAGTTTCACCAGCTGAAGGTATAGTCATAACGATATCATCTCCAGCCTGACGCATTGAATTAGCGCTTGCTCCCACGAATAATGCCGTCTTAGCTTCTCCTTCACCAAAACGCTGATAAGATGTACCGTGCCAAGGATGACAAAGCTTAGGCCATATGGTGTAAGGGGCCGGTTTGTATCCTTCTATCCGCACAGTCCACTTAACAAGAAGTTTCGAAGTTTTCTCAAACCCTTCCGGAATTACTATTAACCCTGACAAACCAGGCATAGTTTGATACTGGCTTCTCTGAGCAATTTCGGCAGCTGAAGCATAATTGCACCCCGAGCCTTCCCTATGATAGCCGCTGCAGGTATCAAGTGTTTCACCGCTCAATACATCACGTAGATAATCCCCACAATCAGGATTATCACTGCTGTAATCATAGAATTCCGGATAATAAAGAGGCTGTAATGTGGCTTCATTGTCTCCAGTGAATTCAAATAGCTTTGGCGAAGGATTAACGATCATTCCTTCCTCAGCTTGTACTACAACGCAAAAAGAAATACCTACCATAAAGATTGCCGCTAAGAATATCTTAAACATACCCACCCCCCTTTTTTTATTCAAATTCCTTATTTACGAACCCTTAAAACAATAAGACGTATAGTTTCTACTTCTGCGCTTAAAGACTGCCCTTTGGCAACCGGGAATTTAATTTCATCGCTTATATCTGGCATATAATAATAAAGGCGTACCATATATTTTTTACCCTGCTCAAGATCGCTCTGCGGAACATAGGTAGAACCATAAACAGTAAACTTGCCTTGGAAACTTTTTTGGTGAACGATACTTTCATGCGGAGCACGATTAAGCGGCCAACCCTGGTCTATAGGATTACCGTCACTATCAACCTCACAAACCAAAACTAAAGTATAAAAATGAGTGTTAATGCCTGTGGGAAGACTGACAGCCGATGTATCAACGACAATTTGCCAGCTTATAACGGCTTCTTCGCCACTTCTGGCAACAAACTCATAGCGTGCCGAAGAATCACTGGTTATCTCCCTGAAACAACTCCTGCAGCCGCTGCCAGCATTAAGAAAACATTCCAGAAGACTATTGTCAGCAGTTAAACAATCGCTTTCCATTATAAAATCACAAGCTGGCCAATCCATTCTCTGCTGGCAGGCGCAGTCCCCACCGGGCAGGCAAGTATCACAATTAGTAAGGCCCGGACAACTAAAACCTGTGCTACAAGTAGCACTCTCCTGACAGCAAGTAAGCCTGCCATTACACTGCTCCCAAGCATCAGCGTGGCTGCGGCAAGCATCTATATATGTTAAATAATCTATTTTGGGAGTGTATTTATAACAAAGCCCTCCTGTTATACCTAAAGCATCTGCTACTTCCATAGGACAATCTCCGGCAGCCTCGCTCGGCCCATAAGAAATAATATCATAAAAATCTAATGGATTGTTTTCGTAATACACAGAAAGGTACCCGGTAATTGCCGCTTGAGGCTTACAACCTTTATATTGAGGCACGTAGTCACCTTCTTTACAATACCAAAGCCCATCTGTATGCTTAACACAATTAGTAGAGTAATTTTCTGGTTTAACTTCGGGATCAGGACAACCACTGCGATAGCAATAAGCTAACCCTGTAGGATCAACTCCGCTGCAGCCTATTGTAGTGCAATTAGAAACCGCTGATAGAGAGCCGCCGCTTGGATCGCAATAGGGCGCAGAACAAGTTGTGCTCAAAATCGGGCATGTTGCTGTTGCACTACACTTATTATCAAAGGTCTTAATACAATTGTAATCGGCTTCAGGATCATCATCTGTACAACGAGTTATGCGGGGAACACTCAAATTAGTATTATTAACACCATAAAGGCAGCAATCAGGACAATAATATTTTAAATTCATACAGGCATCACATTGTGCCTTGGTAAAAAATAAGTCATTGCGTCCGCATTCGCTTTCGGGAATACCGGACAGATGTATCACTCCTCCTGAATAAAACTTCTGCTCAAGTATTTCGTCCCGAGGAAGATAACTTACACTGGTTTGTGTATAAGCCCCTAAACTTATAAACAATATTACAGATGCGCTTAATAATGAAATTACGAAGTATAATCTCACTTTTGATTTTCTCACCATGAGCAATCTCCTCCGGCATGGGCGCCTACAACAGCCTGGCTGCTCTGCTCTGTAACACTCATCGTTTTCCCTGCACATCCTTCAGGCCCAGGAGAAATACGTGTAGCAATGGCCGTAAACCCATCTATGCCTGATTTAGAAATATTATATTCAAAATAAGGGTCTTTTATATTTAACCCCAAAGATTCATTTATCTCTTGCGTATTACTGCAAGAACATATCCCGGGCAGACAATATACACTATCACTGCTATCAAGTTTGTATCTTTTTTGTGCTTGATAAATAAGCACGAGATTATATTGGGCATTTCTGGCTCTTTGTTTCTCGATATAGTTATGAAATCCTGGGATAGCTATCCCTGCAATTATACCGATTAAAACAATTAGTATCAAAAGCTCCAACAGCGAGAAAGCTTTTGTGTTTATAGTAGGATTCTTACTGGTCACCGCACGCCCCCTATTATTTTATACCATATACAAAGGGTTTTATCAACGTAGTTTTATCATATAAACTATTTTAAAACGCTTTCAGCACTTTTGATAAATCATCAATAACCTTGCCAGCAGGCTTAAAAATCCTCTTATAATTCCAGTCACAAGAAGTGTATTTGCGTCTTAAAAACATACTGGAGAGCTTTTCTTCCTTAGAAGGCATCTTCTCCTGAGAGAGTTTTATGCTGAAGGCTTCACTAAAGCTTTCAGCCAGCATTACTTGGAGTTTGCAAAAATCTGTCCCTTGTTTTAATAAATCATCTAAACCGCAAGTTTTAGAATTTATACTCTGCCCGCACATCATAAGGCTAGATAAAAGAGAAAAATCTACTCTCTGAGGAATGCTGCCGTGTTGAAAAACACTATCCCTTCTTCTCCTCTGAGCATTGCCTCCTATCTTTTTAGCGCCGATCATTAGATCAAACTGCTGGCGGTCCATAAAACAGAAGTCGCTTGCCGGAAATATTTTTTCTTGCCTCCCGGGCACGTCCTGGGCAAACTCGGCTGTTAAACCAAGCTTAAGATAAAATATTTTAAGAAAGGAACAGAGTTGTCTGTAAGATTCTTTAACCGGGCCGGTTAATTCTAAATCACCTGGCCCGCAAACAATGCTGTAAGTGATTTCTTTATCATGGACAATAACCGAGCCGCCGGTTATTCTTCTGACAACAGGAATTTTTATAAGAGGATTTAAAACTTTGACCGGATCTTGATTGTACCCAAGAGAAATAAATGGTTTATCCCAGCCATAAATTCTTAAAGTGGGAATTTTATGAACTGAGTAGCTAAAAAGTAAAGCTTCATCGACAGCCATATTGTAATAGCCGTCATTTTTATTTTCAATTATAAGACGCCATCGCTTACTCATCTTATCTAAAAAATAGCAAGCTTTCTTAAATCTTGCATATCGTTAAGCGGTTGCAGTTACGCAGCTCGAATTGCCTATCGTCTTTCGGTTACGTCAAGAAATATTTAAAATAAAAACGATTAACGTTCAACACACAACGTTTCGAGTTACCTGCCTACCGGTAGGCAGGCGCAACCCCTCAACGATTAACTTATTTTTACTGCTTACTACTTTTCTCTGCGGACCATTTTAAATCAGGGAATCGAGCTGCTCTTACTTCATCTACTCTCTTTACCGAAGTCCTATGAGGGGCATCTTTTACTTTGGATATATCCGTATCGATTTCATTATTGATTTCGACCATAATCCGGATAAAATTATCCAGAGTCTTTTTGTTTTCAGTTTCAGTGGGCTCAACCATCAAAGCTTCTTTAACAATTAAAGGAAAATACATCGTCGGAGGGTGTATACCGTAATCTATCAGGCGCTTGGAAATATCCAGCGCCGAAGCACCTTTTTCTTTCTGTCTTTGAGCGCTCAGAACGACTTCATGCATACATATAAAAGGATAAGCCACTTCATACAGTAACTGTAGTTTAACCCTTAGATAATTAGCATTGATAACTGAATTTTGAGCCGCCCGTAATAACCCCTGAGCTCCCAAACGCAAAATATAAGCATAAGCTCTAACTAAAACAGAAAAATTTCCGTAAAAGCTGCGCACCCGGCCTATAGAGTGTTTCAAGGAATAATCGAAATAAAAAGATTGGTCTTTTTTGACAACTATGGGAACCGGTAAAAAGTCTGCTAATTCCTCTACTACCCCCAGGGCTCCCGCCCCCGGGCCGCCGGTTCCATGAGGAGTAGAAAATGTCTTATGTAAATTAAGATGGACCACATCAAAACCCATAAGGGACGGTTTGGTTATTCCCAGGAGAGGATTAAAATTTGCTCCGTCGTAATAAAGAAGCCCTCCTTTGGAATGGATGAGCCGGCTGATTTCTAAAATGTTTTTCTCAAATAATCCCAAAGTATTAGGATTAGTAAGCATAACTGCCGCCACATCATCATCTAAGAGCTGTTCTAATTTATTAATATCGATAAGCCCGCGGGAATCGCTTTCTACCGTAATAGTTTCAAACCCGCACATACTGGCAGTAGCAGGATTGGTACCATGCGCTGAATCAGGCACTATTATTTTTGTCTTCTTGCTGCCTTTAACCTGATGGTATTTACGGATTATAGAAATCCCGGTGAATTCACCCTGAGCCCCGCTGGAAGGCTCAAGGCTAAAACGCTTCATGCCCGTAATCTCGCATAAAACTTGCTGTAAATTATATAAAAGTTCCAGGGCGCCCTGGGTATCTCTTTGGTCCTGGCAGGGATGTATACCGCAAAACCCTTCAAGATTAGCAAGATACTCATTTATTTTAGGATTATATTTCATAGTGCAGGATCCCAGGGGATAGAAATTCGCATCAAGAGAAAAGTTATTTTTAGAAAGCCGGCTATAGTGCCTTATTACTTCCAGCTCACCTGAATCAGATATGGGAATTTCTTTTCTGAGAAAACCCTCAGGAAAAATATTACCCGGGTTTATTAAAGGAACTCCAGCGGCAATAATATAGCCCGTTTTATCCGGAATTTCTTTTGCGTTATTTTTCTTTTCCTCAGCCATGAAGCACCTCGGCCAGCTCCTGTATAAAATTATCGATATCTTCTTTAGACTTAGTTTCAATGCAGCAGCTTAAAATCCTGTTTTTAAATTCAGGAAAATCATTACCCAGATAATACCCCGCTATTATATTTTTGTTGCGTAACTTTTCCATAACCGAAGCTGCCTCTTCAACTTCCCAGACAAATTCGTTAAAAAATCTCCTGCCGTAAGGAATTTTTATACCCCTGACTTCCTCCAGGCGCTGGTAGAGATATTGAGCGTTATTAAAACACGACAAAGAAACCGACTCCAACCCCTTTTTGCCCATTAAAGACAGGTATATCGCGGCACCAATAGCATTAAGAGAGTGATTCGAGCAGATATTGCTGGTAGCTTTCTGGCGCCTGATATGTTGTTCCCGTGTTTGAAGAGTCAGGCAATATGCAGGATTACCATCTTTATCCTGGGTCTTACCGATTATTCTTCCCGGCATATGGCGTAGATACTGGCCCTTTGCCGCCAGCAAACCAAAAGCCGGACCACCAAAATTCAGCCTACCGCCCAGGGGTTGGCCGTCTCCGCAAACTATATCAATGCCCAGTACAGCAGGTGCATTAAACATAGCTAAAGATAAAGGATTAGCTACCATAACCCCCAGAACGCCTTTACTCTTAAGGTATGAAGTAAAACTTTGAACGTCTTCTACCAGCCCGAAGAAATTAGGGCTAGCAAAAGCAAAACAAGCAACCTCGTCGTTTAAGCTTTCTTTTAATGTTTTTTTATCGATAAAACCATCTTTATCGCTGGGGACTTCTTCAACCAAAAATTCCAATCCAGAAAGATAAGTATCCAAAGTCTTGCGATATTGGGGGTGCAACCCGTGAATGAGTATTTTTTTTCTTCCGGTTACACGTAAACTCATCAACACCGCCTCAGCCAAAGCTGAAGCCCCGTCAAAAAGAGAAGCGTTAGAAACATCCATGCCCGTTAGACCGCAGATAAAACTCTGGTACTCATAAATAGCTTCAAGAGAGCCTTGAGAACATTCAGCCTGATAAGGAGTGTAAGCAGTAAGAAAACTTGAAGAAGCTAATATAGCATCAACTGCCGCCGGGACGTAATGGTCATAGCATCCGGCTCCAAGAAATGAATTAAACCTATTTAAAGGCGTATTTTTGCGGGAAAGCGCCTCGATTTCTTTCTTAACCTCGAATTCGCTCAAACCTTCCCTTAAGGAAAGAGAGCCCTTCAGCCTAATAGAAGAAGGAATATCCCGATAAAGCTCTTCAACAGAGCTTACTCCTATTACTTTAAGCATCTGCTCTATATCTTTGGAAGTATTAAGAATGTAAGGCATAATATTATAAATTCCAAACTAAAACAGCTGTAAGCTACAAAAGAGCACCAGTCACCAGAACACCAGAAAAACAAAAATCCCAAACATTCCTATAGAAATACAATAGAAATATATGGAAATACATAGAAATAAATTGTTTAAATCGATCTTTTAGTTTCCCGTTTTCCAGTTTCTTAGCCTTTCGGTTTTCTATCTTTCAGTTCTTTCGTTCTCAGTTTTTACGTTTTTCTGTCTTTCAGTTTTTATGTTTTATGTCTTTCGGTTTTTTGGTTCTCCCGTTTCTTGGTTTCCTGGTTCTTTCGTTTTTCGGTTTTTACGTTTTTATGTTTTTTGGTTTCCTGGTCTTCCCAAATTATCAGTTATCAATTATCAATTATCAATTATTACTTCTCAACCTCAACCTTAGCCTCAGCCTTAATCTGTATAGTCTATGGACTATGTATGAGCTTCTTTATCTATAAATTCTTTATAAGAAACCTCATCCATAAGGCCGTCTAGTTCAGCAGGATTTTCAATTTTTATTTTTATCATCCAGCCTCTTTCCTGGGGAGATTCATTTATCCACTGGGGATTATTAATTAAATCTTCATTCACTTCAATGACTTTCCCGCCCAAAGGCAGATACAATTCGCTTGCTGCTTTGGTAGACTCAACAGTGCCGAGTTGCGAAGACTGTTTCAGGCTGTCTCCGGCTTTAGGCAGCTCAATAAAGACTATATCTCCTAATTGTGCCTGGGCGTAATCGGTGATTCCGATCACAGCCGTATCATTGTCAACTCTTGCCCACTCATGTGATTTGGCAAATTTCATAATACTCATGCTGCCTCCTTAAATGAATTTTTTTTTGTTTTTGGGCCAATAAAAGAAAATTTAGCTATCTCAGCTTCATAATGCTTGCCTCTTACTTCCACACTTATTTTGGTGCCTATTCGGGCATAGTCTTTTCCAACATAAGCCATACCTATAAATCTTTCTAAATTAGGAGAGTAGGTTCCGCTGGTAACTTCTCCTATTTTGCTTGCTCCCGAATAAACCGGATAACCCTGTCTTACGAGGGCTCTTGACTGCATAATAAAACCCACTCTTTTTCTTTTGAGTTCTTTTTCTCTTATTTTAAGAAGTTTGTCTCTAGCCATAAACTTTCTTTCTAATTTTACTGCCCAGCCTAAAGAAGCTTCATAAGGGTTTATCTCTTCATCAATCTCATGCCCGTATAAAGGATAACCGGCTTCTATCCTTAATATATCTCTGGCCCCAAGGCCGCAAAAAGTAAGCCCGTATTTTTTACCTGCAGAAACAAATTTATCCCACCAGAGGCCTGCTTCATCCCAGTCAGTATAAATCTCAAAACCGTCTTCGGCGGTGTAACCGCTTCGGGAAACCAGGATGTCTCTGCCCTCTATTTTTCTTTCAAGAAAAAACATATATCGTAGTTCTTCGAAGTCCCGGCCAAAAACTTCCCTTATTATATTATGAGCAGTCGGGCCCTGCAAAGAAATCAGAGCCGTTTTAGAACTAACGTCCTCTATAACAATTCCTGTTGAGCTATTCTTCATTAACCAAGCCAAAGCTTTGTCTTTATTAGAAGCGTTAACTACGCAAAGCAAATCTTTCTCTTTACGATAGACCATAAGGTCATCTATAATTCCGGCATCTTCGTTAAGGAGTAAATTGTACTGCATTCGGCCAAAAGCAAGCGAAGAGATATCGTTAGAAGTAAGTTTCTGCAAAAAATCAACAGCTCTTGGCCCCTTGACCAACAGCTCTCCCATATGAGAAGCATCAAATATGCCGCAGGATATACGCGCCGCCTTTGCTTCAGAAAGCATACTGCGGTATTCTACCGGAAGAAGCCAGCCGGCAAAGTCAATTATCCTGCCTTTTTCCTGGATATGTTTTTGATGTAAGGGAGTTTTTTTGGGTTCCATTTTAGGCTTAGTTTATACACAAATTGAGATGATATTTTACCATATAATCACGCGAATGTAAGAATATTTTTAGAGCTAACGGCCAAAAAATATACTTTTGCGTTGTTTGAGAAATCCGAAATTTAAACTATGTTTTCATAATAAAAGATAGTGTCCGGGAACTGGTTTTATCCCTCCGGTATGAAAAAAAGTCTTTGCCGAAGCAAAAACTGCATATATTAATATCTAGAAAATTTTTTTCTACTAATCCTTTACTTATCAAAACCGACTTAGCAAGCTCTAGCGGGTCAAAATAAAGCTTTCCTTCTTTCCGGGATAGCGACGAAGGCACGAAACCGTAAGAATAAAACTCTTCTCCCACTTCAAAACAGCAGGAGCGCAAACTCACTCCGGCAAAAACCTTAAAAGAAGACATTTTATAAGGTATATTCTCCAGTATTTTTTCTTTTGCCGAACGCCAGCCCATATGAACCACGCCTATGATATTTAATTTTTCGCTTTCAAAAATAAGAGGCAGGCAATCCGCTGTTCTTACAACCAGAAGGTTATCTCCTCTATCGGTAAAGAGCCCGTCACCTTCATAAATCCCGGGTTCGTCAATAAGGTTAACTATCCCCGAATGAATCTGGTTCATAAAACTTATCCGGGAACGTAAGCTAAGCTCATCACAAATTTTATAGATATCCGCCGGCATTTTCCCCGCGATTCCGGAGCTGCTAAAGCCAGAAACTATCCCGGCAGAAAAGAAGCCGTCAATAATGGAGCAGTTAGTTTTTCGGATTAAACGCACGTATCTACCTGGAAGGATTTGCTAAATTAACTACTTTTAATATATTCTGCTTATTAATCTCTGAGAGCCTGTATGCCTTCAAGCTCAACAATTTTTTCCCGCGACTTAAAGCCCTTTCGTATTACCACAGCTCTTTTTTTAAGGCCGTAATGAGCGGCCAACACTGCCAGCAATTTCTTGTTGGCCTTGCCCTCGATTGCCGGTTCGTTAAGATATACCTTTATACCGCCGGCAAACGGCTCAATCCTGGCTTTCGAGGCCCGGGGTATTACTCTCACTTTCAGAATCATTATTTTGACTACCTATGGCCTGCAATTTGAACGATAATTTTTCTACCTTTTTAGCCGCCTCGTCATACTTAGAAGAAGCACTCCTCAGGTGTGTGCCTAAAATCTCATACTCTCTGATAAAAGCGCTAAGATCTTTTTCCAGCCTTTTTAGATTATTGTAAATCTCCCTGGCTTTTTTCTCTATTTTCATGGCCCCGAATCCGATAAGTATTGTCTTTAGATAGGCGTATAAAGTATTCGGGCCGACAACGAAAACTTTTTTGTGTTGGGCAAACTCAATTAATGATGTTTCGGTAACAATAAAATAATATACCGCTTCCGACGGAACATACATAAGAGAAAAGTCCGTTGTGCCCTCGTCCGGATAAACATAGCTTGCGGTTTCGGTTATTCTTTTTTTTATGCCCTCAATGCACAGCCGGCGCTGGCGTTCCTTTTCTGATTCGCAAGCATCAAGATAATTCTGGAAACTATCCATGGAGAATTTAGCATCAATCGGAAGCAGGCCTGAAGGAAGTTTTATGGCAAAATCTACCTTTTTGCCATCTTTAAAAGAATACTGTGCCACGACTACATCTTTAGGAAAAACATCTTTAAGGAGATTTTCGAGTATACTCTCACCAAATATACCTCTTGATTTAGTCGGTTTAAGAATATCATGGAAAGACTTGGTAAGTTGTAATATCTGGGTGCTTTCTCTATCCAGGCTGCCGATTTTTTCATAAAGCCTGGTAAGCTCCTCGGTCACCGCGCGCTGAGAATCCAAAAGGTTACCTTGTGACTGAAGCAGATTGCGGGAAAGCTCTTCTCTCAAAGAATCCATCTTGCTATGCAATATAGCATCATCTTTGGGCCTGTTTATTTTGAGAATAAGCAGGAATAAAGTAAGTAGCAAAACTGCCAGAATAGCCAACAGCAAATAGGTTATCATATTTTATGTTTACTTTCCCGAAATGGATATGGCCTTTGACATAATATCCTTAGGCTCAGGCATTCTTCCTTGGCCGTAGGCACCACAGGCGAGCTCACCCTCAGCCGGATTCATGAGGATATATTTATTAAAGCTCTTGAGTTTTTTTACATTTTCCTGAATCAAAGGATTCTGCCACATGCATTCATTCATCGCCGGAACCAACAAAACCTTTGTCTTCTGTTCCAAAGCGCAGATAAGTGTAGTAAGAAGATTATCGCAAATTCCGGAGGCTATTTTAGAAAGCGTATTGGCCGAACAAGGGGCAACGATACAAAGATTGGCCCATTGGGCAAGGCTTACATGCTCAACCAACATATCTCCGGCAGATACAAACATATCACAGTGCACAGGATTCATTGAAAGCTCTTTAAACACAAGAGGCCCAACAAATTTAGTAGCATTTTCAGTCATAACCACTTTGACCGAAAAACCCTTTTTTACCAGTAAACGGACCAACTCGCATGTTTTATAGGCGGCTATCCCTCCACTGACCCCAACGATAATATTCTTAGTTTTTAAAGCTTTTTTCATCTAGCTTGCATTTTACCTCAATATTTCCGGCTTGTAAACCACCTCTTAAACAGTAATCTTGCTTAAAAAATTCATACCCCTCGCCATATACCATGTTGCAAACCCGCATTGCAATAAGGTTCAGCCTGCGGTTCTCGGTTTGCGGTTTTGCTTCTTTAGTTTTTATGTTTTTTAGTCTTTTGGTTTTTATGTAATCTAGACTTACAGCTTGAAGCTTGAAGCTTATAGCCTTTTCCGGGGTTTTTGTTTTTTTGTTTTTTGGTTTTCTATCTTTCAGTTCTTTCGTTCTCAGTTTTTACGTTTTTCTGTTTTTATGTCTTTCAGTTTTTTGGTTTTCCCGTTTCTTGGTTTCCTGGTTCTTTCGTTTTTCGGTTTTTACGTTTTTATGTTTTTTGGTTTCCTGGTCTTCCCAAATTATCAATTATCAGTTATCAATTATTACTTCTCAACCTTAACCTTAGCCTTAGCCTTTATGCTCTGTGGACTGCTTGCCCTGAGCCCTTCGATTTCACTCAGGATAAACGTAGTCGAAGGGTGGCCTGTCAACTGCCTGCCCTGACAATCTTATCCAGTACCAAAGCAAGCTGTTTCTGGGAATTAACCGAAACAACTTCTTTGGCTCCGTTGATAACAAATCGCTTGCAGCCTGAGGATAAGTCTTTTAAGGAGTTAGCAACGACGAAGTCACTCTTATTTTCTTTGAGGCTCCTGAACGCAGCTTGAATAAGATTTTTGCGGTTAGCCTGGAGTTTGAATTGAATAATTTTAGCTTTGGGGGCAAGCCGGCGCATAGAAGTTATTACCTTTGGCAAAGGAACCAACTCCAGCCTTAGCTTACTTTTCCCGGAAGGCGCTTTACCCTTAAAAGTATTTTTAGGGCGATAATCGCTGACTGCCGCGGTATGGATAATCGCGTCAAACCTTTCTTCTCGCAGGCATTTTAAGACCTGGGCCTTAAATTCACTGAAATAATGGTAACAAACGGCCTTTGGCCCCTTTACCTCTCCCACACAGTGAGGGTTTATTATTAAAGTAACCTTGTGCCCTTTATTTTTTAAGGCTTTTGCCAGGTACAAGCCGGTTTTGCCGCTGAATCGGTTAGTTAAAATTCTTGCTTCGTCAACTTTTACCCAGGTAGCTCCGGCAGTAATCAAAACTTTCATAAAAGATAACCTTTTTTTATTCTCTTCAAGGAACGAAATATATTCTTTTTAACATAAGGGCATTCTTTTTCTAAACCTTCCAGCATTCCTTTAACCAGATTCCGGCGGCTCCGCTTTCCGTAAGGACATTCATAGTGCGTATCGGGAAAAGAAAATCTCGAAGCAAAATCAAGAATTTCTTTTTTTTCAATATAGCATAAAGGACGGATTATTTTAAGTTTTCCTCCGAACATCTCTAAGGCCGGAGGAGAAACGCTTACCTCTCCCCGAAAGCACATATTCATCAATATGGTCTCGGTCATATCATCTATATTATGCCCTAAAGAGACTTTATTGCAATTATGTTCTCTGGCGGTTTCAAACAAAATCCTTCTTCTCATCCAGGAACACCAAAAACAGCCTACGCCTTCAGTATTCAACTCCAATTTTTTAACTGTATAATTAATCCCGCAGGAGTCAAGATATTCAAAAAGAGCCGGCCTATCCAACTTAACAAAACTGGTATCCACAAAGCAGGCGATTATCTCAAAATTAATCGGGATACGTTTCTGCCTCATGCAGAAAAGCTTTAGCAAAGAAAGGCTATCAACACCTCCGGAAACCCCGATTAGAATCCTATCCCCTTCTGAAAGCATATTGTAATCAGCAATCGCCTTACCCATGATTTTGTAAAGGCGTTTTACAATGCCCCTGAGAGGAACTTCTTCCTTATTCTTTAAAACTGTTTCATTCATTCTTGGCCAGTCGCTTTGCGGATTTTATCCTTAATTATCTTTTGAGCCCTTGCTGATAGCTTTCTGTATTTTTAATAATCTTATTCATCATATCAACTGCCTGGCAAGGATACTCGCCTATAGTCGTCTCGCCTGAAAGCATAAGGTGGGTTGCCCCGTCAAGAATAGCATTGGCAACATCACTTACTTCAGCCCGGGTGGGAATGCGGCAGGCAGTCATGCTGTCCAGCATCTGAGTAGCCACGACTACCGGTTTATTCGCAAGAATACATTTTTTGATAATTTCTTTCTGGATAACCGGAACTTTATAAATCGGCACACAAATCCCCAGGTCTCCCCGGGCAACGATTATCCCGTCAGCTTCAGAAATTATCTCGTCTATATTCTCAAGAGCCTGTCTATTCTCAATTTTAGCAAAAATCCTGCATTTTGGATGTCCGGGCAAAATCCTTTTCTTAAGCAGTTTTAAATCGCCGGCATTGCGCACAAACGATTGAGCCAGATAATCAAGCTTATGATTTACCGCCACTCTTAAATCTTTTTTGTCTTTTTCGGTCAAAGCCCCGAATTCTAAAACCGCTTCAGGTATGTTAATCCCTTTGGAATCCCTGAGCTGGCCGCCGGAAATAATCTTTGTTTTAAGGCGGTTTTTTTCTATGCCGGATACCCTAAGCATGAGTTTGCCGTCATCAATATAAATCAAAAACCCTGTTTTTATCCTCTTCAAAGAACCTAGATAATCAAAAGAAACTTCCCGGCTGTTGCCTAAAACATCCTGTTGGGTAAGATAAAGCGTGGAACCTTTTTTTAACTCCAGGGGATCTTTAAGCTTACCCACCCTTATCCGGTAACCTTCTAAATCCTGCATAATCTTTACGGCCCGGTGCATTCTTGCATTAAGCTTTCTTATAATCTTAATCCTGTTTAAATGCTCTAAGCGGCTGCCATGAGAAAAATTAAGCCGCACGCAATCCAGTCCGCGAATATACATCCGGCGTATAACCGCTTCTTTACTGCTGGAAGGGCCTAAGGTGGCAATTATTTTAGTTCTAGCAATCATTTTAACTCTTCTCTTAAATCTCCCGCTTGCGGGTAGAAGATAATATCAACATTCTTAAAGAATCGCTGTCTTTCATCCGCATCCAATTTTCGTAAAAACCTTTTTCTCTGACAATCTGAGCTATGGCCATCAAAGTCCTTAAATGAAAATTTCTTTCATCGAGAGAGCCGGCTAAGACAAAAATAATATGTATTGGCGGTTCTTGCTCCGAAAAGATTATGCCTTCCCTGGCCCTGACAAGTATTACTTCAAACTTGCTTTTACCTTCAACGACGATATGCGGAATAGCTAAGCCCTTTTCAATAACGGTATGAGACTCCTGCTCTCTTCTTATTAAAAGCTCTTTGATCTTGCCCTGGTTGACATCCAAGCGAGAAGAAAGCGTCCTTGAAATAAGTTCGAAAAAATCATCCCAGGACTTTTTTTCCTTTATATCAAAAACGGGGCAAGCTTCAATTAAGTGGTCGAACCTATCTTTATTTACCTTATCTCTTTCATGCAGGATATCTTTTAACTCATCCTCCAGGGAATTATCAACGAGTTCTCTGGCGGTAACTCTTTCTACGATATGCATAAGGGCTGAGTGCCGT
Source organism: Candidatus Omnitrophota bacterium (assembly GCA_028692655.1). Lineage (GTDB taxonomy): Bacteria > Omnitrophota > Gorgyraeia > Duberdicusellales > 4484-171 > JAQUWY01. The sequence continues at coordinate 17,977 of JAQUWY010000003.1, forward strand.
TTTATGGTGCGGGCTGAAAAAAGAAACCATATAAAGCTCGCCCCTACAAAGAAAAGGCTTATAAGTAAGGGAACTTTTCCCATAGTAAAGATCAAAAAACTATACCCTACAATAGCGGTTATTTGAAGCCAGGGATAAAACGGAGATATAAAGGTAGGCTTATAATTTATCATTTTGCTTTCCCGCATAATTATTACAGAAAAATTCTCAAATATAAATAGCATTATCATAAGAGTAGAAGCGGTCTTAACTAAATTTTCCAAATTCAAAAGAAGAATCAAAGAAAGCATAAATATACCGGTAACAATAATGGCGATGTAAGGTGTGCCATACTTTTTAGAAAGTAAAGAAAACCTGGCGGGAAGAAAATCATCTTTGGCCATGGCAAAAGGCACGCGGGAAGACGACAATATCCCGGCATTAGCAGTAGTTATAAAAGCTGTCATGGCAGCCAAAGATAAAAACACTCCAAACCAAAGCCCCCCCATACTCGTAGCTCCCCGGGTAAGAGGTGTAAGCGTAGACGCCAAAGCCCGCGGCGGCAAAATTCCTATAGTAACCGCTACGCACAAACAGTAAAGAATTTGAACAACCAGAAAAGATAAAAGCATACCCAGAGGGATAGTACGGGAAGGATTATGTGTATCTTCGGCAATAGAAGCAACTTTGGTTAATCCTCCATAGGAAATAAAAATCATTCCTATAATAGAAAAAAAAGGATAAATCCTAGCAGGAAACAGGGGACGAAAATTGCCAAGATTTATATGCTTCAAACCCAAGATACCGTACAAAACACAGGCGGTAAGCAAAAACACGACTAAGCTATTTTGTATTTTGGCTCCAACCTTAACGCTAAAAAGATTTATCACCACAAAAAAGATACAGAAACAGGCAGCAACAAGCTTAATCTGTAAATATCCCGCCTGAGGTATAAAAAACTGCAAAAACGCGCCTATACCAATAAGAGCGAAAGCGCTTTTAAGAGCTATGGAAAACCAATTTGACAAGCCGCCAAAAATACCCAAAAATGGACCGAAACTGCGTTCAATAAAAAAATAAGCTCCGCCGTATTTAGGCATAGCTGTGATAAGCTCAGCCTTACTGAAGATTGAAGGCAGCATCAGCAACCCGGCTAAAAAATAAGCTATAATAATTGAAGGCCCGATATAACCATAGGCAATAGCCGGAAGGACAAACAGGCCGGAAGATATCATCGCGCCGGTAGCAATACAAAAAATATCCCATAAATTAAGCTTATTTTTAGATATCATAGCATAGAAATAATATCATAATTCGGCTAAGGGATAAAGGACAAAATATACCGCAAGCTATATTTAGGTTAAGGTTAAGGTTAAGGTTTAGGCTGAAATTTAAAAAAGCCCGTAGTCCTTATGTAGTTAGTTGAATTAATTAAATTAGCCGAATTTATTAAATTAATTGAATTTGAACTAAGAATGGTTACAAAAAACCTCGCTGCGATGAACCTAGTTGCAATGCGGGTTTGCAACAAGGTCTGATAACTGATAATTGATAATTTGGGAAGACCAGGAAACCAAAAAACATAAAAACGTAAAAACCGAAAAACGAAAGAACCAAGAAACCAAGAAACGGAAGAACTGAAAAACTGAAAGACATAAAAACAGAAAAACGTAAAAACTGAGAACGAAAGAACTGAAAGATAGAAAACCAAAAAACAAAAAAACAAAAACCCCGGAAAAGGCTATAAGCTTCAAGCCGCAAGCCTAGATTACATAAAAACCAAAAGACAGAAAAACATAAAAACTAAAGAAGCAAAACTGCAAACCGCAAACCGAGAACCGAACACCGTAAACCGATAGCTTAAAACGTGAAACTTTTAACTTGAAAATTCTGGTAAAAGCAAAAGTTGACTAATGCTAGGAGCAGAGAAGTCTAAAACGGCAGAATTCGCATATACGTTGTTCTTTTTTGGGAATAAAAGGCACAGATTCAGAAAAAATTTCCTCGCAAACAAGCCCAAGAGCCTCAAGGCATATCTCCATAATCTTTTCCCGGGAGTCCGCATCCTGGTCACTGATGAAAGATTTTCTCTCCAAGGTCCTTAAGCTGTAAAGCTGAGCATTGACTTCTTTAGAAGGAAATTCCCGGGAGACAAAATAGCAATAAAGCGGTAGTTGAAAAGATTTAATATCTCTTCTTATTGACTCAAGGTTCATCTCCATAGCTCTAAGAGCAGCCAGCTTTTTGGGGACTTTATCAGCGGATCCGCTTTTGTAATCAATTATAACCAGAGAGCCGTCTTTAAGTTCATCTATCCTGTCAATCGTATAATTAAATACCAGGGGAGCTCCATTTATTTCTATGGTGCCGCTTCTTTTTTCTTCCAGGCAAATTATTTTTGCCACTTGCCTTTCGGCTTCCCGGTCAAGAAAGCTGTCAAGGCGCTTATGAATTATCTTTTTTAAAATGAAAGAATCCGACTTCATCCGCCGGGCCAGTTCCTTCTCAAAGCGTTCATCCATCTTTCTGAAAAAAAACTTCTTAAACTTTGCGTCAATCACCGGGGACAAGCCTTTAAATTTTTCAAAAACCTCTTCCAAAAGCCCGTGCATAAAATTTCCTATACAGGAAGCATCGGGCTCATCAAGCATATCTTCCTTGTCCCTGAAACCCAGAACATACTCATAATAAAACTGCAAGGGACAGCTGAGATAAGTATTAATGCGGCTGGCTGAATATCTTTGTCGTTTTAGGTGTTCAACCATTTCAGGGGTTTTATTGACAATGACCTTACGGCTAACAGTGCTAACGGTAAAAAAAACTTTTGGTATGGAAAAGGTTTCCAGATATTCCCGTTGGGCCTGCCTTTGCCAAATAAGCTCTTCAATAAAACGGCTCTTTTCCTTTTCCTGGTTTTCTTCATAAACAAGGTAAACGTTCTTTGCCCCGGATATAAGAGAATGAAACTGATAGCGCTGTATTTCTTCCTCTTTTTCAAGGCGGTTAAGCCCCAACAACAACATAACCTCCCGGGGTATCAACGGCTCGTTTACTTTCAGCTTTGGAAAGACCCCCTCGTTCATATCCATAATGATTACATTTTCAAAATTCAGGGAACGGGTTTCAAATAAACCCAGGACCTGCGTTCCCCTAAGAGGAGAACCTATGAAAGAAATAACTTCAGTTTCAAGTTTCTGCTGAAATATTTCCCAAATCTGGCGGTTACTAAAAACTTCTGTGTTAAAGGATAGGTTTTTCAGCTCATCCTCTATGAGCCTGAGTTTGTCTATTGTCTTTAGGTTAAAGACAAATTTCACGATAGGGCTTTTTTCAACCAGTAGATCCAGTAAAATCCCCAGGTTTTCGGCAAATTTTTCAAAAGTTGAATTATTCTCCCAAACCCTGAATAAGAATTTGTGCAGTTCAGAAAGAATAAGGCTGCAGGTTTCAATATCAGACTCTATGCCCATAGCAGACAAGGTCTGGATAGCCATTTCGTATATTTTATTTTCTTCCTCGATGCCGGACAGGCTCAAGAATAAACTGCCTCCGATAGAACTTTCTCTTTCACCTTTTAGGAGCTCCTCTATTTTATGAACCATTATCCTGGTTACAGCAGGGTTGCCGTTGATTTCAAGATTTTTTACTAGAGGATGCTGCAAGAGCCTGAGATAATCTTTTGCGTAATACTTACCATCTTTACTGCTCTCTTGTGCTTTTGACAAAGCGTTGAATAAATCAAAAAGCGAACTTCGCTTTAAGGGATAACCCATAGAAACATTATAATTATCCAGGCACTGTGAAACCGCGCTAAGCAGCGGAACTATGGTTTGAGGCCTGGGCATAACTATAACTGTATCGTCTTTATCTTTTATCTCCTCTAAGATATTTCTTACGGCCGAAACCTGGGAATGCATATCAAACCCTTTATTGATATGAAGGTTATAGCCGGATTTGTTTTCAACCTCCGGTTCAATCTTGAAGCCAAGATCCTTCGAATTCTTTTTCAAAGCTTCCCAATCTTTTCCGGAGCCCTGGAAAAAACAAATTCCTCTGCCTTTGAGACAAACTTCCCTGATTATCCTGGCCTCGGTTGAATGAAGATAAAAAAAGTTGCAGAAAATTATAGTTTCGAAATCTTTGAAGTCCTTGTCCTTGACTGCCGCAGAAGCCTGACGGTAGATCCGGCCCCGGGAATAGACGCGCCTTTCTTCCAGGGCTTTATGATAGAAGCTCCTTATCTTTACTATTCTCTCAAGAAGAATATTGATACTGGCAGGAACATCATAGCCTATCTGAGCGCTTCTTTCTACGCCTAAAAGGCTGTCGTCAGCCAAATTTTCCAAATCAGCCTGCTCTATAAATGAATGTATCTCATTTGCCCAGGGCAAGAATTCATTAAACCCTTCCCGCCCCTTAAAAACTCCCGGAGCATATTTCTTAGCCAATGTATAAATGATATAAGCGGCTTCTAAGTTCGTAAGCTTGGCCAGAGGCAATTCCGATATAACTCTTTCGGCAAAAGAATCTATCGTAAACACTTTAGGCCCAAAAAAAGGTTTTTTTATTTTACGGGCCAGAGACCTTTGTAAGAAAAGTGCCGGGCGTTGACCGCCAAAGACACAGGCGATTTTGCTAAAATCATTACCCTCAGGAGCTATCTCTTTAATCAAAAAATCACTTAGCTCTTCGATAAAATTCTGGCCAAAACCTAAAGTTACGGCTTTCTTCATTTAACTTCCTGTATATTCATATCATCCAGAAAAAGCAAAAACCCTCTCACCCGCTTACCAGGAAAAATATCCCCGATAATGTCTATATACTCGCGAATCTGGCCACGGTAATTTTCTATATCGCCATAAGAGCTTTTGTAGTCAATTACCCAAGCTTCTTTATCTTTTACTATTAAACGGTCTATGCGTTTCAGTTCTCCGAAACGATTAATGACTTCTTTTTCACAAAACACCTGGCCCTGGTTGACATAAAAAATGTCCTTGAGGCCCGGATTAGCGATAACTTGTTCGGCTTTAATCCTATATTTTTCAATATCAAATGAAAAACTTTTTGCCGCGGCTAATTTTAATCCTTCGTTTATCATACCCGCGGCATCTGCCTTGGCGCAATTTATCACCCGGGAAAGCACATTATGAATATTATTCCCTTCAAGAATTCTTTCGCGATTTACTATTTCCTGAATGCTGCCAAACTCATCACGCAGTGCCGTCAGCCAGTTTTTATATTCGGGCTGCGAAGCCGGAAAATACTTCTGGGGACTTGCCTCAACCGGTTTACAAAAGCTGGCTCTTTGCCCCTTTTCTGATACGCCCTCGGGCATAAGCCAGGCGGCCTTATTATTAGCCGAGGCACTCCTGGCCGGAATATATATATACATTTCATGTTGGGCGCGGGTAAGTGCCACATACATATTATTAAGTTCATCAATGCAGGCTTTTTTATAAGCGTCTGTATATATATTATTGAGTCGGCTTGAATATTTGCGATGCATTTTGGTAATACGCACCAGGCCTATAGAGTCCTTGCCTTCTTCTACCACGTAAGAGCTGGTGCCTTTGCCGGCGGTCTCAGGATTAATTTCCATTCTTAAGAGAGGAAGGATGACAACGGGAAACTCCAGCCCTTTGGCCTTATGCACCGTAAGAATTCTTACTGAAGCGCTGTGCGAAGCATTAACGTATAAATCATCACTAAGGGCGTCTTTTAAATATTCCAAGAAATCTCCCAATCCGGAGTAATCATCCTCCTTTACCTTGATAAGTTCAAGAAACTTCATAAAAAACGCCTGCTGGCCGCTAAAATTTTTAAATACTTCGAAACGCTGGTAAATCCCTGTCACAAGTTCATAAGCCGATACAAACCCCACGCTTTTAAAAAATTCATCAAAATACCTATCCCAGATTTCAGGATAGCGCTGGCGAAAAATTCTATACAAACTCCTGTCGGATGAAAAAGGGCCTTCTGAGCGGACTGAAAAAATAAAGTCAGAGGCTTCTCTGTTGGAAATACCGCTGGCTGCCGAGAAAATATCGCCAAGAATAAAGCCGGCGAAACTTAAATTGTCAATAGGTGAATGCAGGAAGGAAAGAAAAGAAACGATATTTTTTATCAGTAAATTTTCGGTAACATTAAGAGTCTTTTCCGACTCAACCGGAATACCCTCCCCCAAAAGTAAAGAACTAAGCAATTCTACATCACTGTTATCCCGGACCAAAATAGCAATATCCTCATAGCCAAATCCCCGGGAACGCAAATCTTTTAGTAAATCAATAATTTTAGGAAAAATTATTTCATTGCGTTCACCCTGGTTCTTCTCTTTGATTTTTTCCAGATATACATATCCGCCTTCATAACCGGGACGCACCTTTTGATGAGCCCCGCCAAAAATACTGCCTACTTGTTTATCAAAATCGGGGTCCTCTCCCAACTCCGAAGATATACCGCAGGCGCTAATAAAACTGCTGAGGTTTTCCTGAGAAAAAACCTGGTTATTAAAATCCACTATTGCTTTTTTGCTTCGCCAGTTCTGGTCAAGCCGCCTTAAAGTAACATTGAAATTACTTAACCTGTTCTTTACCTCATCAAACAGCCTGGCCTCTCCTCCCCGGAAACGATATATGGCCTGTTTTTTGTCGCCTACATAAAATAAAGTCCCCCCGCAAGCCAAAGCATCTTCAACCATCGCCTGAAGATTGCGCCATTGCAGGACACTGGTATCCTGGAATTCATCAATCAGGTAATGTTTAAAACGGGTAGAAAATTGATAGTAGAGCTCAGCCACACTCAAGCCATCTTCATCAAACAGGGCTCTCGCCCGGCGGTTTAATTCTTCTAAAAAAAGCACATCTTCTTTTCTTGATATCTCCTGGAAAAAAAGAGAAAGACGCCCGAATAACTTGATATAAGGGTTATAAGCGACTACCGCGTCCAGCTCTATGAGTTCCAGCAGGCTGAGGCGGATTTTCTCCCAGGCAAGGTTAAATTCTTGCGTCGAAACTTTGCCTTTGTTCATCAGAGGAGTTTCTTTCTGCAAGACAGCAGGAAGGCTGCTTATATCAAATATATCCCTGCTTTTCTCCAGGAAAGAAAGTATGGATTTTTTGGCGCTTGAGTTAAAGCCTTCGGGGATTTTGCCTGATAATTTTGACAGCAAGCTATGAATATGCTTTTTTAGTTTTATAACGTCACTGCCGGAACCTTTAAAAGTCCTGAGAGTCCGGCCGTACTTATTGCTTAATTGAAAAAGTGAATGCATGAAGGTAAGAATATCTTCCTTGGGAAACCAGCCGTTTCTGTTTTCCACAAAAAGATAGTGTTCAAGAAATTCTTCCAAAAAATCAAAGACTTCCTTGCTGGCAACAGCTTCTTCTATCGCTAAATCCAGGCAATAAGAAAGTTGGCGGTTATAATCCCGCTGTATTTTGAAATTAGAAGAGCGGCCAATATTAAGGGCTGAGCCCAGAAGGAGAAAATTTATAAAACTGTCTATGGTTTGGACCTGAAAAAAACTGTAATGGTGGATAAACTCTTTGATGATTCTAGAGGCTTTATCCCGGGCCAGCGCTTTATCTACCCCCAGCTCTCTCAATAAATCTTCTTGCTGCTGGTTGTCTTTATACGCCTCAAGAGATATCCTCTTTAAAAGCTCCAGTATCCTCTCTTTCATCTCAACCGTAGCTTTGTTGGTAAATGTTATCGCTAAAATACTCCTTAAGGGTATGTCATCCGGGGAAAGCGCGGGGTTTATGAGCAGTTTAAGGTATCTTTTGGCTAAAGCGTAAGTTTTACCGGAACCGGCAGAAGCCTCAACAACAACAACCTGGGGAGAAAGGAGATCAGCATAATCTTCGTTTTGGTTCATCAATTATAGCGGGTTTATCAACTCTTTAAGAGTAAAATATATGCCTTTTAGAGAAGAATTAAAGACAGCGGTATCTATTTAGAGAATCTCTCTTGTAACTTCTTAAGATAATACCCGGCGAACTTATCCTGTTTGCCCTCTTCGATATCGATTATTTCTCCGCCGCAAAAATATCCCTGCTCGGTGTTAATGAATTCCGACCAGACAACAACTATCTTTATTTTAAAAGAATCAAGCTCTTCGGAAATAAAATAATCTATTTCCAAAACCTGCCCCCGCTCCCACTGGGCTTGGGAAGAAAAGCATATCCCCATAAGAGTGACATCACGGGTTTTTCCCTTATAGGCACGATTTGGCCCATCAACCGGCTTAATCTCAAGAAAATCGCCGACATTTAAACGTATGAGTTTTCTATTGTTTTCCATTAGAGTTATTATACCAAAAAAATACAAATAAAGAAGATGAATTAGCTGTTATCGGGCCAACCAAAGCCCGTTGGCTCCTACATATTTACCGAATATATTTTGTCTATCTGCCAAACAAAGGGTTACAAAATAACACTCGTTCTCGGTGCTGGCAAGCCCCTCATTTCACATTTCAAGGGCTGACCCCGTTGTTTGATGCGTTTGAACCACGATATGTATTGACCTAATTCTTTATATTGTACGGGCGAAACCATGTTTTCGCCCGTATTAATACCATTTTTATTATCGCAGGTAATTTAGGCATTAATTTAATTTGTTTATTATTATTTTATTGGTCTAACACAAAAATCACCTGCCTGACGAAGCCGCGAGGCGAGCGAGAGCTGGCCCCGTTGTTTTCGGTGATTTATCAGTTTATCAGCCTTAGGCTTTATACCTGGCTTTCTTTGCCCTTTTAAAAACAGCTTTTCTGGTTTCAATTTCAAGGTCAATTTTTTTGTCAAAAGCAATTTGTGATATATCCATAATCATAGCGGTAAGTAATTCTTTCGAAGGCTTTTTTTTCTTTAACTTGTTTATCTTTCCGTTTAAATCAAGCAGTAATTTTTTATAGCTGCGGCGCGAATTATGACTCTGGGAATGGGCGCATTCTTTTAAAAAAATATTAGCCAGCAACAAAGACGGTGCTGTAGCAGGCAGGCGGTCACTGATTAGCTTTCTTTTTTTCTGCTTAGCTTTATCTTTTATCCAGTGTTTTAACACATCATTTTTTGTCTTAAGTTTTTTTGAAGAGAAAACATGCGGGTGGCGGGTAATCAGCTTATCGTTAGTTTTTTTAAATATGTCTTTAAGGTTAAACTCCCCTTTTTGTTTAAACATCTCGGCAATCGTCATTAAAATAAGAAAGATATCTCCTAATTCTTCTCTGGCAGAAGAAGAATCATTACAGTCTATGGCGTCAATAAGTTCATAGACTTCCTCCAGCAGATACTTCTTCATATCGGATATCTTCTGCGCCCTGTCCCAGGGACACCCTCCGGGGGCACGCAGAGTCCTGATTGTCTCAAGCAGGCTTTTAAAGTCTTTCATTTCATTTTATTAAGGTACAGGATGTTTTTTAAAGGGCGTTTGGGAACATGCAGGCGGCCTTTAGCATCCAGCCAATACTTAATCTTCTTTGAGCCAGTTTCAAGTTTTGGATTCTCCGCCGGATAACCGCAGGCAATAATAGAATCTATCTGGTAATTCTTAGGAATTTTTAATATCTTGATTAAAGCTTCTTTATCAAGGCTGGCAATCCAGCAAGCGCCTATGCCTTGGCTCAAAAGAGAAAGAATAATGTTTTCGGCGGACGCACCGATGTCGCGAGAGTCCGGCTGTTTTGTTTTTGCTTTATTTATGAGGATAAATATATAAGCCACGGGCTTTTTGCCTTCAGGAGGCATTCTTCTCGGGTATAAATATCCTGCCCAGCGGGTAAAGGAGAAAATTTTTTCGCACAATTGCGGTTTGTTTACCGCAAGATATTCTAAAAACTGCAGATTTGCCGCCGAAGGCGCCAGCCTGCCGGCGTTAACCGCTTTTTTAATTATACCGAGAGGAATCTTCTTCTGTTTAAAAAGCCTGATTGAACGGCGGCTGATTATTAAATTATGTAATTGATGCTTCATATACACAAACAGCTGCAAGCTGTCAGAAACAGGCAAAGGCTAAGGTAAAGATTAAAAAATTCAACCCACGGACCAAACCAGTTGAAAAACCCCAAATTCAAATACTACCAAATCCCAATTTTGGATTTGGAAATTGGGATTTATTTGGTAGTATTTGGATTTTGCCTAACCAATCTATTTCCATATATTTCTACCGTATTTCCGCTAAAAGAATGTTTTAGGATTTTTCTCAACCTTAACCTGCACCTATATATTTATTCGTCAATACTGCGGATATCCGTAAACCAGGATATCTTGTTTTATTTTTTCTATCTCGATATCTTTTAAAACCGGCGCTTTATTGAGCGAAGCCTGGCCCTTTGCGCCGATTGAACCAAGCGCAGTGCTTCCTCCGATTATTTTCGGAGCAATAAAAAAGTAAGCTTTATCAATCAGCTTAGCGTCAAAAAAATTACCAAGAGTTTTTGAACCGCCCTCAACGAAAATTGACATTATTCCTAGGCCATAAAGCGATTTTAAAACTTTTTTAAGCGGAATTGTGCCGGTTTTATCTCTTTTAATACTTAAAACTGTTATTGAATCAGAAAGTTTCTTTAGTTTACATTTATCGGCTGAGGCAGTGACAATGATTGTTTTTTCTGGGTTATGCTTTAAGATATAAGTTTTCTGATTAATCTTTAAATTAGGGTCAATCACCACTCTAAATGGCACCCTTTTTAAGCCGGCTAAGCAAGGATTATCTTCTAAAACAGTGTTGACGCCGACTAAAATCGCATCATATTTGTCCCGCAGGGCCCTTGAGGCATAGCGGGAACCGCTGTTAGTTATCCATTTAGACTGGCCGGTTGAAGTAGCGATTTTTCCATCCAGGCTTTGAGCAGTTTTAGCAACCACAAAGGGAAGGGCTTTTCTCATATTTTTAAAAAATACTTCATTAAGCTTACGCGCCTCTTGAGAAAGTACGCCTACTGTGACTTTGACTCCGGCTTTTTTTAATCGTGTTACGGACCTGCCGTTTACCTGCGGGTTAGGGTCAAGTGTTGCAATAACTACTCTTTTGATTTTTTGCTTTATAACCTCGTCAACGCAAGGCGGGGTCTTGCCGAAATGACAGCAGGGCTCTAAATTGATATAGAGAGTAGAGCCTTTAATATTTTTATCACGGGCATTTTTTATGGCTTTAATTTCAGCGTGATTGCCGCCGCAAGCTTTATGATAGCCGCTTGCAATTACTTTGCCGTTTTTAACAATTACCGCCCCCACTAAAGGGTTGGGAGAAGTAAAACCTTCGGCTTTTTTGGCTAACTTTAAAGCTTCTCTGAGATAATAATCATCTCTTTTCATTAGAAAATTATTATTTTTTATTTTTTAGGCGGCCTTTCATTGCCTGAACCCACTCATACGGCACGGTGACTTTGCCGATTTGGGTGAATTCTTTGTAACTTCCATGAGCATCGGAACCGCCGCTTTTCAAGAGGTTATGCTTTGAAGCCATCTGCGTGTATAAGAATTTTTTTACCGGTGACATGCTTGAATAATTTATTTCAAGGCCATCAAGGCCAAAATTAATAAACTCCCTGACCCAAGCCTGGTTTGATATCATATGAGGATGCGCCAAAAAACTTAAACCGCCGCTTTTTTTGATAACTTCAATGGCATCTTTAACAGAATATTTGAAACCGGCTACATATGCCGGCTTGCCGGGAGTAAGATACTTTTTAAATGCTTCCCAGAGATTAGAAACCTTGCCTTTACCCAAAAGATAAAGTCCCAAGTGCAGCCTGGTAGGCATAGCCGCTCCTATTGCCTCAAGCAGCTCTTCGATGTCAACCTCTACGCCAATAGCATTTAAAGCCTTGGCCATATCCAAAATTCTTTGCTTACGCAAGCCCCTCATACTGTCTAATTGCTCATTTAGATATTCACTTTCTGAATCCACAAAATATCCCAAGACATGGATCTCGATACCCTGATGTTGAGCGCTTAATTCTAATCCTTCTATCAATTCAATTCCGTAACGCCGGCTACAATCCCTGGCCAGAGGAATCCCGGAAACAGTATCGTGATCAGTGATGGCAATGCAGTGAAGATTTTTTTCTTTAGCCTGCTTGAATATACTCTCTATATCAGCATCGCTGTCGGAAAAAATAGAATGTATATGCAAATCACAAAGCTGCCGGGCACTTTCGCTCATTTATCTTTTTTACCTTCCGTTTTATAAATCTTATCGAGTACGCCGTTAACAAAACGGGGCGAGTCTATGTCTCCAAACCTTTTAGCTAACTCTATGGCTTCATTGATGGAAACCTTGGGGGGTATATCATTCATAAAAAGAAGCTCAAAACAGGCAATACGAAGAATATTGCGGTCTATAACCGCCATTCTTTCGATTCCCCAATTTTTAACATTCTTTTTGATTAAGGCGTTGACTTCTTCCGCGTTGCTGCAGGCGCCTTGGGAAAGCAAAGCGGCGAAATCTATTACTTCCTGTTTTTGAGGAAAATTCTGCAGATAATCATCCAGGGCCTTTGAACAATCAACTTTAGACAGTTCGACTTGATAAAGGACGCAAAGAGCGACTTCCCTAGCTTTTGAGCGCAATCTCATTATAAAATTACTTTGATGAACAATTAGTCAGGATTAAATGCCGATTCAAATTCTCCGCTAAACTTTATAATTGGGAATAAACACTAGCCATCTCCAAAGCCGCCAGGGCAGCATCCCTGCCTTTATTTCCCTGTTTATTTCCGGCTCTCTCAATAGCCTGTTCCATAGTATCAGAAGTAATTATTCCAAAAATAACAGGAATTTTTTTATCCTGAGAAACACGAGCGATTCCTTTGACAGCTTCAGAAGCAATATATTCAAAATGCGGCGTATCTCCTCTTATAACCGCTCCCAGGGTAATTACCGCATCAAGCCTTTTGGTATCAAGCTTGTTAAGGGCCTGGGGTATTTCAAATGCCCCGGGAGTCCAGACAACGGAAATATCAGATTCTGAGACAGCAGCCTTCTTTAAAGTATCCAGGCAGCCGCTTAATAATTGCCCGCTTATAAATTCATTGAATCGTGAAATAACAATGGCTATTTTTTTCCCTTTACCGGAAAAGTTTCCTCTTACTTCTTTCATATTTGCCTCCTTCTTTTACGCAGATGATCACAGACAAAAATCGCAAATGATCACTAATGTTATCTGAGATCATCTGTCTATAATCTGCGATTATCTGCGTCTAAAGCATGTGATCCATTTTTTTCTTTTTTGTCTCCAGGTAACGCGTATTTTCACTGCAAAAATTACCTGTCATAGGCACTCTTTCTACAATTTCTAAGCCATAGCCCTGGAGGCCGATAATTTTTTTGGGGTTATTGGTCAATAATTTTATTTTCTTAACACCTAAATCTGTAAGTATCTGGGCTCCTATGCCGTAATCCCTTAGGTCAGCGGGAAAACCCAATATTTCATTGGCTTCAACGGTATCAACACCTTGCTCCTGAAGATGATAAGCTTTAATTTTATTCTTAAGCCCGATGCCTCTTCCTTCCTGGCGCATATACAGGACGACCCCTCCCTTACTGCCCACTATCCTCAGGGCTTGGTGCAGTTGGTTGCCACAGTCACAGCGCCTCGAAGTAAATATATCACCGGTTAGACACTCTGAATGCACTCTGACAAAAACAGGTTCGTTGAAGTTTTTCTCGTTAACCAAAGCAATATGTTCAGTTCCGTCAATTAAAGACTCATACAAGAAAAGTTTGAACTTTCCGTACTCGGTAGGTAAATCAACTTTTTCAATAAACCTTATAAGCTTTTCCTTCCTCCGCCGGTATTCAATCAGCGAAGCAACAGTACCTATTTTTAAGTTATGTTTTTTGGAAAACTTAATAAGATCAGCCAGCCTGGCCATGGAGCCGTCTTCATTTATTATCTCACAAATTACTCCCGCCGGTTCCAGTCCCGCGAGCCTGGTCAAATCAACCGCGGCTTCGGTATGCCCGGCTCTGGTCAGGACCCCACCGTCTTTTGCCTCCAGAGGAAAAATGTGCCCAGGCTTTATTAAATCCTTGGCAGTACTTTGAGAATCAACCAATACCTCAATAGTCCTGGCCCGGTCAAAAGCAGAAATTCCGGTGGTAACGCCTCTGGCAGCATCAACCGAAACCCTCCAGGCTGTTTTGAATGGATCGGCAGAACTCTGGTGATACATAGGTTCAAGGCCCAGGTTCAGAATTTTTTCCCGCGTGAGGGGGACACAAACCAGGCCCCGGCCATGGCTAATCATAAAATTAATAAGGTCAGGCGTGATAAATTGAGCGGCAACGATTAAATCTCCTTCGTTTTCACGAGATTCATCGTCAACGATAATGACCGGACGGCCGGCTTTTATTTCAATAAGTATGTCTTGGATAGAACTAAACATAATACCATTATAAAATTAATAGAATAACTTAACGCAACCAGGTATAATTGTCAAGATTTTTTGCCTTAGCCTGCTTAAAATTTTTCTTTTATAAAATAAATAATTCCGAAGGATAGCCGCGGATATATGAAAATAGCCTTGATAAGGATGCGGTATTCCTGCCTCGCTAAATATGTGCTAAATTTTCTTCGCAAATTTAGCACAACTCAGCAGGAATTAATTTGATCTTATTAACGTTTGGTCCACTGGAACCTGCGGCGTGCACCCTTGCGGCCATATTTTTTACGTTCTTTGGCCCTGGGGTCACGAGTCAATAAGTCCTCTCTTCTTAAGACCGTTCTGAGTTGAGGGTTCAATTCCACCAAGCATCTGGCAATCCCCAAGCTAACCGCTCCGGCCTGGCCATTTATGCCTCCTCCGGAAACATTCGCCAGAACATCCATTTTACCCTCGAGTTCGGTTACCACAAAAACTTTCTTGACCTGCATCTCGCTATCTATGGTAGGAAAATATTTTGAGCTTTCTTTACCGTTAACAATAATTTTGCCTTTACCCTTGGGCATAAGCCTAACCCGGGCAACAGCCTCTTTTCTTCTTCCGGTAGCCATTAGTATTTCTTTTGTTTTTTCCTTCATAATTATTAAACCTCTATCGTTGAAGGCTTCTGAGCGGCTTGATCATGGCTGCCTTCAGGGTAAACTTTTAAAGACTTATACATCATCGCTCCCAGGTTGTTTTTAGGCAGCATACCTTTAATTGACAGCTGAAGCGCTTTAACCGGATTCTTCTCCATAATAATCTTAAAGCTTGTTTCTTTATGCCCGCTGGGATATCCCGAATATTTAGCGTAGGTTTTTTTATCCGGCTTGTTAGCCGATAATTTTATATACCTGGCGTTTATGACTACGACCTTGTCACCGCAAAGAAAATTGGGGGTGTAAGTAGGTTTATTTTTGCCTTGTAGAATACGGGCTATACGTGAAGAAAGCCTGCCTAAAATCTTGTCCTTGGCGTCAATGAGAAGCCACTTTCTCTCTTCCTGATTGAAAAAACGCGTAGTTTTCATAGGAGGTTTTATATCATATCCTGAAAAAATGTCAACAAATAAATATAAAAATCTTAAAAATCAACCCCAAAAGCAGGAATATCTATTCTCCCTTCATACAGGGCTTTACCTGTAATAACACCCCAAAAAAAAGGGCACTTTTGTTTAATCACCTTGAAATCCTCAATAGAAGCAATACCCCCTGAAAGAATAATATTCATCTTTTTGAAAGTATCCAGGGTGGCCAAATTTTCACAATTTACCCCCAAAAGAGTGCCATCCCGGGAAATATCGGTATAAATAATCCAGCGCACGCCTTTAAGTTCTAAATAAGCTACGAAATCTAAAGCGTTAAAATCCGTTTTAGTTTTCCACCCCTCAACGGCAAGGCAGGAATCAAGAACATCTATCCCTATGGCTATTTTTTCTTTTCCAAATTCTTTGAGAAGTTCATTGAGAAAATCTTCATCGAGAGCCTTAGTCCCTATGATAGCCCTTTTTGCCCCTAAAGACAAAATTTCCTCTGCCACACACACATCCCTTATGCCGCCGCCAACCTGGACATCTATATTTACTTTACGGCATATATCTTTTATAATCTCGCGATTGTCACCTTCGCCAAAAGCTGCAGATAAATCAACCACGTGCAAGAGCTTTGCCCCCTGAGCCTGCCATTTCTCTGCTACAGCTACCGGATCATCACTGTAAACGGTAGGCTCTTGCGGCCTGCCCCTTACAAGACGGACTACCTTTTGCTGATATAAATCAATAGCCGGTATAACTAACATATTTGTGCTCTCAGCCTCCCTGCCTTACGGTAATCTTAAAAAATTATCGAACACTTTAAGCCCTGAAGCCTGGCTTTTTTCTATATGGAATTGCACCGCCCAAATATTTTGTTTAGAGACTGCACAGGCAAATTCTGTTCCGTAATCAGTTGAAGCGCTTACTACTTCTTTTTCCTTCGGCTGGCAATAATAGGCGTGGACAAAATAGAAAAAACTTCTATCCTTGATCCCTTTGAAAATCCCGTTACCTTTATTTTCTGTTTTTTTATCTTTTATCTTCACGCGGTTCCAGCCCATATGAGGAACAGCAAGTGCCCCGCTTGGAAAACGCTTCACCTTTCCCTTTATCACTCCTAACCCTTTTATCCCGCCAGCCTCCTGGCTCTCTTCAAACAATATCTGCATGCCCAGGCAAATCCCCAGAAACGAAACGCCTTCGGTAATCCTATTCTTAAGAAGGTTGAAAAGGCGGCGCTTCTTGAGCTCCTTAACTGCCCGGCCAAAATGCCCCACACCGGGAAAGATTATCTTATCAGCTTTCTTTATCTTATTTACAGAATCAGTAACGCAGGCCTCATACCCAAGGAAAGAAGCCGCGTTTTTAACGCTTTTTAAATTCCCTACGCCGTAATCAACTATCGCTATCATAACTTATATTCAAAAATTTATCGAAATGCATAGAAATATGCTACGCGAAACACAGGAGAAATACAATTGCATTCCTGTATATTTCTATCTTCACCTTTAATCAATTATTCCCTTCGTGGAAGGTATGCCTTTTCTCCGGGGATCAATTTGTGTAGCCTGATCCAGAGCTTTGCCTAAGGCCTTAAAAAGCGCTTCCAGAATATGATGCAGGTCTCCTTCACCAGATTTTATATTATAAACTAGACTTATTCCGGCATGCTGGATAAAAGCTTCTAAAAACTCTTCAGCCTGTCTTGCGGTAAAGCCAGTATCATCAAAAGTCTCACTAGCTAAGACCGTATCTACCTTAACTTTATTGGTGTCGGTGATTGCGCGATGCAAAGAAGGTCTTCCGGAAATATCAACATTAGCCTCAACCACTACCTTATCCATGGTTGCCGAAAATGACCCATAACGATTAATGCCTGTTTTATCGCCTAGAGCTTGTTTAAAAGATTTACCTAAAGCTATACCAATATCTTCAATTATATGATGCTGGAGATCCCCTTTTGCTTCTAATTCCAAATCAAACAGGCCATGGAAAGCAAAAAGTGTCAAAAGGTGGTTAAGTGGTTCTAAACCTGTAGCGACCTTGGTTTTGCCCTGGCCATCAATAGAAAACCGGCCTTTTATATCTACTTCATTAGTTTTTCTTTCTATAATTGTTTCCCTCATAATAATCTCCTTGATACCAATTTTTCTTGGCTACATACCTTACTATACTATCTTCACATTCACAATCTAATCTTAACGCTTTCTATATGTTTGACCATGCCTTCTAAACCGGCAATTTTCTCTAAAATTTCAGCCTCTTCTTGTAAAGCTTTCTTGGTATAATTTATAACGTGGACTTCCTTTAGAAAATCTTTAACCGAAAGGCAGGAAAAAAATCTGCTGCTTCCTCCGGTAGGAAGCACATGGCTGGGGCCGGCAACATAATCGCCCAGCGCAACCGGGCTGTATTCTCCAAGAAATATTGCCCCGGCATTTTTAATCTTTTTCAATAAAGAGGCTGGTTTTTTGGTTAAAATCTCAAGATGCTCCGGGGCTATACTGTTAACCGCCAGGCATCCGGCTTCCAGGTTTTTTACTCTTAATATAAAGCCGGAAATTTTTCTATTCCTTAAATCTTTGATGATTTTACGTGAATTGGTAACTAAAATTCCCAAACCGTTGCTGTGCTCCATCTGTGCTTCCATATCGGCAACAATATGTTCGGGGCTGGCATCTTTCGAGGCTAAAATAACTACCTCCGAAGGCCCGGCAAGCATATCAATGTCAACTTCTCCGAAAAGCTGCCTTTTAGCCTCAGTAACGAACTCATTACCAGGGCCGACTATTTTATCAACTTTCTTAATCGTTTTGGTCCCGTAGGCTAAAGCGGCTATGGCTTGAGCTCCGCCTATACGATATATTTCTTTTATTTTGAGCAATGAAGCTATGGCAAGAATGAAAGGATTAATACTTTTATCTTTACCGGGAGGAGAAACTAAGACTATTTCTTTAACTCCGGCAACCAAAGCCGGAATAACTGCCATATAAACCGAAGAAACCAAAGGAGCCGTACCCGCCGGAACGTATACGCCGACTCTTTCTATAGGCAGATAACGGCTTAACAAAGTCTTACCGTTATCTTCTTTTATCCGGACAGTTTTAGGTATTTTCTGTTTATAAAATTTAGTTACATTGTCTATTGCAATCTTAAAAGCAGAGATTTTGGAAGAATCAAGTTCATTAAAAGCTGCACTTATCTCCGATTCACTTATTCTTACATCCCGTAAAGGTACATTTACCTTATCAAATTTTTTAGTATATTCAGCGATAGCGCTATCGCCATTGGTTTTAACATCTTCGATGATCTTTTTAACTTTTTCATCGATTTTGTTTTTACGGAGCCTTTTTTCGGCAAGTATTTTTTCTAAGCTTTCTAAATCTCTTACTACTCTCATTTTTTTGTAAATTGTTTGAAACAGGCTTCTATTTTTTCTGAAAACCCGCTAATTTCGGTTTCTATTACGCCCTGGACTAAGCTATCCTTTCCCCCGCCTTTTAGAAACAACTCTTCTTTAAAGTCAAAAACAAATTTTTTACAGCCGAAACCTTTAGCTATTATATCGTTACTTGCCGAACAGAAAAACTTATTTTTTCCTTCGACTTTGGTAACAATAAAAATAAACACCGAGCTTAGATGTTTTCTTACCGCATCTGACAAAGCCCGGACAGCAAAAGCTCCCTCCAGAGAGGAATACTTTTTATTATCAATATAGGCAAGAAAATTCACTCCATTTATATCTTTTTTATTTGAAGCAATAATTTTCTGCGCGGTAAAAAAAGCCAATTCCACCAGAAGCCTGCTGACATCCTGCTTGCAAGATTTTGTTTCTTCGATAAGTTTTTGTAAGGCAGAGTTTAGATCAGCCGGATTGCACTTAAGAGTTGCTGCTATTTCTAACTCATTTTCCTGCATTGATTTAAGAAAAGAGTAAGCTTTATAACCAACTAAAGCTTCGATCCTTCTTACGCCGCTGCTTATGGAAGACTCTGACTCAATGACAAACATACCTGCCTCGGAAGTATTGTCGAGATGCGTTCCGGCACAAAGCTCTTTGCTGTAATCTGAAATCGAAACCACTCTTACCTTGCTGCTGTATTTATCTTTAAAAAAAGCCAAAGCCCCTTCTTTTTTTGCCTGTTCATAAGAGAGGTTTTTTTTACATACAGCGCAAGCATCTATTATATATCTATTAACCAGATCCTGAACTTTCTGTATTTCCTGGCTGGTTAAAGCCTGAAAATGGGTAAAATCAAAACGGAATTTATCTTCATCAACCAGAGAGCCTTGCTGAGCTACATGGCCACCCAATACGGTACGCAAAGCCGCCTGGAGAAGATGAGTTGCGGTATGAGCCCGGGCCAGAGCCATTCTTCTCTGTTTATCTATAGAAGCCTGGGCTTTAGATATTCCTATTTTCCCTTTTAAAACCTGCCCCTTATGGAGAAATGCATCAGCCACCTTAAAAACTTCCTCGACTTTAAACTCTCCGCCCTTAGTCTTTATATATCCGGTATCGGCAAGCTGGCCGCCGCCGGCAGCATAAAAGGGAGTTTCTGATAAAACTATAAGCCCCTGCCGGCCTTGAGAGATTTCTTTTGCCTCTTTGCCTAAAACAAATATCTTAACAATATCAGTCTTGATGCTATCTTTTTGGTATCCTGAAAACTTAGTCTTTTCCTTTAAAGAAAGGCCGCCTGTTTTAAAAATATTATCATCAAACATACTGCTGGAGCGGGAGCGTTCACGCTGCTGTTTTAATAAAATCTCAAAGCCTGAATCGTCAGTGCTAAAACCATTTTCCCGGACTAACTCCTTTATCAAACCCAGAGGCAAGCCATAAGTATCATAAAGATAAAAAACATCATCCGCCGCCAAAACAATTTTCCCTGCTTTCTTCAATTTTCCCATGATAACATCTACATAAACCTTTCCGTCTTTAAGCAGGGAAAAATACTTCTTTTCCTCTGCCATTATGATTTTTGAAATGTCGTTTTTTTTCTGGCTTATTTCCGGATACTGCCCCTTCATGAGCTCAGCAAAAACCTCAGGCAGCCTATATAAAAAGGGCTCCTTATTTCCTAAACTGCCGCTTTTAAAAAGAGCGTTTTTGATAATCTTCCTGATAACATAGCCTTGTTCTTTATTGGAAGGGAATATCCCATCGCTAATTGCAAAAGTTGCTGCCCGGGCATGGTCGACAATCGCGTAAAACAAACCCTTGTCTGAATCTCCGGAAGAAGAACTTTTTTTAATGATACTCCTAACTTCTTCAACTACGGGCGCCAGAATATCTATCTCAAAGTTTGTCCTTTTACCTTGTAAAACACAAGCCATGCGCTCAAGCCCCATACCAGTATCAATATTCTTTTGAGGCAGGGCTAAAAGATTATCTTTGCCTTTTCTATTAAACTGGGTAAAAACAAGATTCCAGACTTCAACAAACCTGCCGCAACCGCAGTCCGGGTTACAGCTTTTCAAACCGCAGCCGGAATTGGCACCCTGGTCAAAAAATATCTCAGAACACGGCCCGCAAGGCCCGTCAGGGCCATTGCTGGGAGCATTTGCCGGCCAAAAATTACTTTTTTCCCCCAATTTTATTATTTTCTCTGCAGGTAAACCTGCATAATCTTTCCAGATTTCGAAAGCCTGAGTGTCTTTCTCGTAAACCGAAACCCACAAATCTTTTTCTTTTATGTTTAACTCTCCCGTAACAAAATCCCAGGCAAATTCTATGGCCTCTTTTTTAAAATAGCCGCCAAAAGAAAAGTTACCTAACATTTCAAAAAAAGTGTGGTGATAAGCGGTCCTGCCGACGTTATCTAAATCTCCTGTGCGCAGGCACTTCTGACAAGATGCTGCCCGAACTATATCCTTCTTTTCTCCCAAAAAATAAGGCTTGAATTGGTTCATTCCTGCCGAAGTAAAAAGAACCGATTCGTCATCCGGCTTCAAATTATCAGAAGGAAAGATAACGTGCCCTTTTTTTTTGAAAAATTCTAAAAATTTATCCCGTAATTGATTCGACTTCATACTTTAAATATTAATGATTTTTCTGCCTTCCATTTCTTTCATGATGTCCTGATAGCTAAACCCCCTGTTAAGCAGGTACCGCAGGATTTTCTGCAACTTTTTTTTTGCCGCGATTTTATCTTTAACCGGCCCTAAGGAAGCGTCCTTTTTATCTATTAAACGCTGAATCTGGAAGCTATAATCAACCCCTCGGCCCAGCATCTCAGAGCGAAGCCTGACGTCTACACCCAGCTTGGCCAGATTAAAATCGATTTTCCTGGGGCCCCATCCCTTCTGGAGCCCGCTTTCAATAAAGACCCGGCAAAATTCTTTATCGTTTATATAATTATACTGGGATAGATACCTGACTATTCTTTTGATAACCGCACTACCGTACTTTTTCTTCTTAAGGCGCGAAATCATTTCATTTTTGCTCCTGAGCCGGTAACGCAGGAGTAAAAAAGAATAGTTTAAAGCCTTTATGTAATCCGCTTCTTCCGACGGGCCTAACTTACTTTCCATATTAACCTTCGCGGATACGTTCCGGGCCAAAAATCCGGATTCAGGTATTTTTTTAAATTTATTCGTCTTTCAAAACAAAATAGCCTTTGTCGGTTTTTATCAGGCAATCGCCCCTGACTCTGGAAACAGCAGACTTAAAGTCCCTCTCGTCTTTTATTTTTCTATTCTCAACTTTAAGAATAACCTGGCCTATGGCAATTCCGGTTTTAGCCGCTTGCGTGCCCGGAACAATTCCGGTAACAATAACTCCCTTATTTATTTTTATCTTAAACTTAAGCTTATTTTCCGCAGACAGATTCTCGACTGATAGCCCCCGGAACATTCCCTGCCCTGAAGTTTCTGTAGTATTTGGATTAACCGAAGTTTTGGCTTGCGGATCTTTGCCAATAGTCAAATTCAAATTAATAGTCTTGCCTGCCCGAATTACCCTTACTGGAACTTTCTGCCCTACTTCGGATGAAGAAACTAAACGAATTAATTCCCGGGTATTTTTTACCTGTCTTTGTCCGAAAGAAAGTATTAAATCGCCTTCTTTCAATCCGCCTTTTTCAGCCGGAGAATCTTTTAAAACTTTAAGTGCAACTGCCCCTTCCTGCTCTTTAATGCCAAAGTAATTACGTAAATCACTATCTAAATCCCTCACTGTGACACCCAGCCAACCATAGCTTATGCTCTCTCCCTTAAGCAGTTTATCCAGAATCTCTTTTGCCTTATTTATCGGCACCGCAAAACCTAAACCATTACGCTCTCCTGCAGAAGAAACAATCGCGGTATTTATGCCGACAACTTCACCTTTAATATTTACCAGCGGCCCCCCGCTATTACCGGGATTTACCAAAGCCGAAGTCTGAATAAGGCCGTCGTAGCTTTTTTCTCTCTTACCCAAAGCCGGCAGATAACATTCCAGAGAACTTACCACCCCAAAATTCACCGTAGGCTTGGAGTTGTTTACAAAAAACCCAAAGGAATTGCCAACGGCAAAAACCCAGCTGCCAATTTTAAGCTCATCAGAATTGCCAAGTTTTGCCACCGGCAAGCCTTCGGCATTTATTTTTATAACCGCCAAGTCACTCCTTTCATCTATACCTTTAACCTGGGCATCATATTCTCTTGAATCATGCAGTTTAACTTTCAATTTGGTTGCCCCCGAAATTATGTGCTCATTGGTTAAAATATAACCTTCCTTATCTATTATTAAACCGCTCCCTAAGCCTACTCCTTTAACTATGCGGCCGGGATCCTGGCCAAGAAGCTCCTGGAAAAACACCTCGGAAAACCCTTCTCTTTCCTTTTGGGAAGAAGAAAGCCCGAACTTGCTTTCCAGTTCATCAACGGTCAAGCTGCTTATAGAGACAACTGCTTTACTTATACCGGAAACAATATCAATAGTAGCTTTTTCCAAATCAGAAAAATTCTGGGCAGAAAGCGGCAGGTAAAAAAGAAAGCTTACTATTGCAAATAGAAAAATTCTGGGCATAAAATACCTTTCTATTGAATTCGCAGTTTAAATACTATCCTGAAAATATTTTTATTCCTGTTTCAAGGAAACTTCACTACTCTGGAAATCACTTTCTAATTCTTTTCTTAAGGCTTCATTTTCCTTCAAAGCTACCCGCAGCTGCTCCTTCCCCTGAGCTAAATTTTTATCTTTATAAGAAAACCAACTACCGGCCTTCTTGATTAATCCATTGTCTATGGCTGCATCTATCAGGGCTCCGACTTTTGATACTCCCTCATTATACATAATTTCAAAAATGGCTTCTTTAAAGGGAGGCGCCACTTTGTTTTTCACTATCTTGGCCCGCACCCTTATCCCTACTGCCACGCTATCGGTGGTAATTGTGGCTATGCGCCTTAAGTCTATTCTCATTGAAGAGTAAAACTTCAATGCCCGGCCGCCCGGTGTTACTTCAGGAGAACCGAACATTACGCCGACTTTTTCTCTTAGCTGATTAATGAATACAACGCAGGATTTAGATTTACTTATAGCTGCAGTGAGCTTGCGAAGAGCTTGGCTCATCAAACGCGCCTGAAGAGCTATTTGAGAATCCCCCATCTGGCCTTCAATCTCAGCCCGGGGAACAAGGGCCGCCACAGAATCAATGACAATCAAATCGACTGCGTTAGAACGAACAAGAGCTTCTACTATCTCCAGCGCCTGTTCACCTGTATCAGGCTGAGAAATTAACAGGTCTTCCAGATTTACTCCGATTAGCTTAGCATATGTCGGGTCAAAAGCATGCTCAGCATCAATAAAAGCAGCTACCCCGCTGCTAAGCTGTGCCTGAGCGATAATACTTAGCGTTAAAGTTGTCTTTCCGGAAGATTCCGGCCCGTATATCTCAATAACCCTGCCCCGGGGGAGCCCTTTAACTCCTAAGGCTTTATCAAGGGATATTATGCCGCTGGGTATAACTTCAACGTCAAGATTAGCGTTTTCGCCCATTCTCATGATCGCCCCCTTACCAAATTGTTTTTCTATCTGGGCAAGGGCTAATTCTAAAGCTTTCTTTTTGTTGCTTTCAAGGTTCTTATCTTTAGCCATATTTCCTCCTGTTTTAAATCTTTTGATTATCCGCTTAATATTTGAAAACTTCTGGATACCCTTAAATCCCGTTTTATAGAACGTAATTCCTAAACTTTATTTTCCGTTTTATTCAAAAGCCTTTTTATATTTTTACGATGCTGAAAAACAATAAAAACACATAGGAGAAATGAAACGATTTTAATACTGACGGAATTTACAAATATCAGAGCTAATACTAAAAAACCTAAACTCGCTGTTATCGAAGCTAACGAAACAAAACGGAAAATTAAAAAGACAACTAACCAGATACCTATCGCAGTAATCAAACCCCAGCCTAATCCCGGAAATACAAATCCTAAGCCGCTCAAAGCTCCCAGGCTGGTAGTCACGCCTTTGCCTCCCTTAAATCTTAAAAAAGGGGTCCAATTATGTCCACAAACAGCTAAAACAGCTACTAAAATAAGAAAACTATCAGAAGAACTGACGAAATTTTTGGCGATAAGCACCGGGAAAAAACCCTTTAAAAAGTCCAGGATAAAAACAGTAACACCCCAACTTTTTCCTACCACTCTATAAACATTGGTTGCGCCTATATTTCCAGAACCGAATTTTCTTATGTCAATCTTCCTGACAGCATAAGCAACCAGAAAACCAAAAGGCATACTGCCGGAAATAAAACTAAGAATTAGAGTTATCAGTTTTTCCATTAATAGCTTTTACTCCTCTTATAAAATAATTAATGCCCGAGATAAGCGTAAAAAATACCGCTAAAAAGGATATAAAGAAATAGAACGGTATACCGCTGAGCGCCCAGATAACGGTAAACATCTGGAAAAAGGTAGTCAATTTTCCCCAGATTGAAGGAGCAATAACCACGTCTATTTTTAGAAAATGCAAAATGGTAAACCCCAGGAGTATAACCATATCCCGGCTTACAACGATAAAAACAACCCATAAGTATATATTAAAATGCAGCAGATAAAGAGTGATAAAAGCTGTTGTAAGCAAAAGCTTATCGGCTAAAGGATCAATTATCTGGCCCAAGTCAGATTTTTCCTTCTTTATCCTGGCTACCAGGCCGTCAAAGAAATCACTTAGAACAGCCAGGATAAAAACACCCAGAGCAACAATACGCAAAACAGGGAATGTCTTTGAATAGATCAGAAGTGAAACAAAAACAGGAATTAAAATTATTCTTACTGAAGATACTTTATCGGCAAATGTCATACCCATTTTCTGTCAATTTTTACATATCTCTTTTTCTTGAATCACTAAAACTACTTATAATCAGAAACCGGCTTAAGCTGAGCACCGTCATAAGGGCAATACACCATATCTGTGTCGTTAAAACGGCGGCCGCACTGCGGGCAAAATTTAGTTACGGTTTTCTTTTCATCCACAGCATCTCCTATGAGAGCCCCTGCCAGAGCCCCCGCACCTGCCCCGATTAAAGCCCCCTCTCCGGTATGGCCGGATTGATGCCCGATAACGGCCCCCAGGCCGCCGCCGGCAGCCGCGCCAATACCAGCACCTTTCTGGGTCGCCGTGCATCCGAATAAACCGATTATCGCAAAAACTAACAAGTACTTTGCCGCTTTCATACCCCTCCTGATTTTTTACATCTGGTTTATAAGGTTAATTTTAGACTCTTTGTAAAAAACTTTTATTTTTGCCTGCCGGCCGGCAATTACGTAGCCCGAATTACTTTATGTTGACGAGTTGTATCTATAAAAATCAAAAAAGAAGTTTGACTTTCAACCCATGATGTTTCCAACTACGTAGCCGTTCAACGATTAACATAATCTGATTATGCCAATACTTATTCTATTAGTATATTATACGCTTAAGTTGCTATTTATTCAATCATTGTCAACCGTTTCAAAGGCCACCAAATGAATACGGCTTTACCGACTACATCTTTGCTATCGGCAAACCCCCAGTATCTACTGTCTAAGGAAGAAAGGCTGTTGTCTCCTAAAAGAAAGTATTTGCCTTCGGGAACGATTATTTCCTTGCCCTCTTGAGCGTAATTGCCTTGATTGTAGTAGTAGTTTCTGGCTATCATCGGATCCACAACCTCTTTGCCATTGACATAGATGTTGCCTTCTTTAATTAAAACTTTATCCCCTCCAAGGCCAATCAGCCTTTTAATATAGGCTTTTTTTCTGTCATGAGGAGGGACAAAAACTACCACATCAGCCCTTTCTGGCTTTCTAAATCCTTTAATCCTAAATCCGGTAAAAGGAATCTTGGGCCCATAAGTCAATTTGCTAACGAATATCTTATCTCCCGGCATTAGCGTATAAACCA
Organism: Candidatus Omnitrophota bacterium; assembly: GCA_028692655.1. Taxonomy (GTDB): domain Bacteria; phylum Omnitrophota; class Gorgyraeia; order Duberdicusellales; family 4484-171; genus JAQUWY01. The sequence goes on from JAQUWY010000003.1 coordinate 44,788, forward strand.
TGGAAGTAGTAGGTATTTTATATATCTGAAAGAAAAAGGTTCTTAAGAATATAGCTAGAGCCGCGGCTACAAGAAAGGATTCTACCCACTCCCTGGTTAAACTCTTCTTTTTGGCGCTATCCTTATTAATTAACCCCATTAGCCTGCCCCCTTATTTCTTACATCTTCAAAACTTCTAAAAACGCCTCCTGAGGAACTGTAATGCTGCCGAGTTGTTTCATCTTCTTTTTACCCTTCTTTTGCTTCTCCCACAATTTACGCTTGCGGGTTATGTCTCCACCATAGCATTTAGCAGTAACATTTTTTTTCAGGGCAGCTACGCGTGCCGAAGCAATAACCTTGGCTCCGACTGCAGCCTGTATCCTGACTTCATACATCTGCCGGGGAATCAATTCTCTAAGCCTTTCCACTACCAGGCGGGCCTTAGCTTCAGATTTATCCTCATCAACCAAGAGGGAAAAAGCCTCTGATTTCTTTTGATTAAGAAGAATGTCTATTTTTACCACCTTAGCCGTCTCATACCCTTGAAACTCATAATCAAACGAAGCATATCCTTTAGTTAAAGACTTTATTTTATTATAAAAATCAACTATTATCTCTGCCAAAGGTAACTTAAAGACTATGCTGATTCTGTCTTTACCTAAAAAATCCATCTTTATGAATTCTCCCCTGCGGGACTTAGCAAGATCACATAAAGGATCCAAGCCTTCAACCGGAGAAACGATAGTAGCCTTAACAAAAGGCTCATACATTTTTTCAATACAGGAAGGGTCGGGAAACTGATGAGGGCTCTCTAAGTCTTCAGTAGCATCCTTGCCTTTGCGAAGCATTTTATACATAACATTAGGGGAGGTCAAGATAAGGTCAAGACCGTATTCACGTTCAAGCCTTGCTTGGACTATCTCCATATGTAATAACCCCAGGAAACCGCAGCGAAAGCCATGCCCTAAGCTTCCCAGGTTATCGGGTTCATAAGTAAAAGATGAATCTGAAAGTTTTAATTTTTCTATAGCCTGGCGCAAAGCCGGATAATCCTTGGGCGCGGACGGAAAGATACCGCAGAACACCATAGGAGATATTTTCTTGTAGCCCTTGAAAGCTTCTTCGGCCGGATTGCTGGATAAAGTTACAGTATCTCCAACATCGATTTCCTGCGGATTTTTTATATTGCAGCATATATAGCCGACTTCTCCGCATAAAAATGTCTCTCTTTTTTTTGGTTGCGGCAGGAATACGCCTAATTCTTCAATCTTATAGGTCTTTCGCTGATGCATAAGAAGAATCTCATCGCCCAAAGAAACTTTACCTTCAAATACCCTTAAGAAAAGTATCACCCCCCGGTAAGAATCATATGTTGAATCAAATAACATTGCTTTAAAAGGTTTATTTAAATTTCCGGAAGGAACCGGTATTTCCCGGATAATCCTATCTATCAAATCTTCGAGCCCAGTGCCTTCTTTTGCTGATACAAGAGATATTTCCTCTCTCTTAAATCCAAAAATATCACAAAGTTGATTCGTGCTTCTTTCAACATCAGCTCCCGGAAGGTCTATTTTGTTGAGTGCGGGTATAATTTTTAAATCTTCCTCTAAAGCCAGATGAAAATTCGCAACGGTTTGAGCTTCAACCCCTTGAGTGGCATCAACTAAAAGGATAACCCCTTCACAAGCCTTAAGCGATTTGGCCACTTCGTAAGAAAAATCCACATGCCCGGGAGTATCGATAAGGTTCAGAATATATTCTTTTCCCTGACGAAATATATTCAGACGTACAGCTTTAGCCTTAATAGTTATGCCCCTTTCTCTCTCCAGTTCCATACTATCTAGAACTTGGGCTTGATTCTTTGTGCTGCCGAAAGCTCCTGCCAGCTCCAGAAACCTATCCGCCAAAGTAGATTTACCATGATCTATGTGGGCAATAATGCAAAAATTTCTTATGTTGTCTATTCTTTCCATTTTAATATATAAAATCAATTCCGGCTATTAAGGATTGAATTATCTGAGGGTTATTTAAAACTACACGTACTAATTCTCTTTCTGAATATATTCGGCTATAAATTCAACTGTCTCGCTAATACCAAAAGGAGTTGTGTCTATAACTATAGCATCTTTACTCTTTATCAGGGGACCTACTTCTCTGTTCTTGTCGGAATGGTCTCTCTTTTCCAGATCGTTCTTTACTTCTTCAAACCCGATATCAGTCCCCTTGGCTTTGAGTTCATCGTAGCGGCGTTTTGCTCTTACCAAAGGATCAGCATCGAGATAGAATTTTAACTTCGCATTAGGAAAAACCACGGTAGTAATATCCCGCCCTTCGACGATGCAATCCTTGCCTTTGGCTATTTGCCGTTGGAGTTTTACCATAACCTCTCTTACCTGCGGATAGGAAACTACCTGAGAAATGCTTTTATCAATCTGGGGCGTTCTTATGCCTGCCGTTACATCTTCAGCATCTAGATAAACAGCTGAATCTCTAAATGATAAATTAATACCTTTAGCCAGCGTTTGCAATGCGTGGGCGTCAGATAAAGAAACTTTTTCTTTCAAAGCCAGGTATGTAAGTGCCCTGTAGGTTGCGCCGGTATCCAGATAAAAAATTCCAAGTTTTGCAGCTAACAATTTAGCCACGGTAGTCTTTCCAGAGCCAGCAGGCCCGTCTATAGCTATAACCATATTGATGTGCCTTTTATTTTAAAGTTTACTTATTTTAGAATTTTTATAATTGACTTTCTTGATAAACTTAACAATTCTTTCCCTGTCTCCTTTTTTCAAGGTATCGGTAAAGCCTCGTAAAGCCCGAATAAAAGCTTCAGCGTCTTTTAAAAGATTGTCTTTATTGGAAAGAAAAATGTCCGCCCAAACATAGGCAGATGAACCGGATATTCTGGTTAAATCCTTAAAACTTCCCGAAGCAAAGCGGTGATAATTTTCCGGAACTAAATAAGTAAGAATGAAAGAAATAACATGCGGAAAATGCGAAACAGAAGAAAGAACTTTATCATGAAAATCCGGATTAATAAAAACCACTTTGGAGCCGACGCCCTGCCAAAGCTTCTTTACCACCTTTATGCCCGGATCCGTAGCATCCGCAGTAATCAAGCAAATTGAGTCTTTGTATAAATCTTTACAGCTAGACCCCGGGCCGCTTTTCTCACTACCGCACAAAGGATGACAGCCGATAAAAACAGCTTTTTTGCCTAAATGCTTTTTAGCGGCGTTGCTTATTAACCTTTTGCTGCTGCCTAGATCTAATACAATAGCTCCTTTTTTTAATAAACCAGATAAAGGCTTCAGGTAATCAACGATTGCCCCTACCGGCATCGCCAATATTACCATATCAGCATCTTTAACGACCTTACTCAAATCTCTTTCTATTTTATCCAGAATTCTAAGCTTTTTGAGCTTAAGGTAAGATTCTTTGCTCCTGGCATAACCTGATATTGAAATGTTAGAAAAGGATTCTTTGAGGGCCAAGGCCAAAGACCCGGCCATAAATCCTACTCCGACAATCCCAACCTTTTTAATACTATAAAGTTTCATTGAATAATTTAAAATTTTGCTAAATAGACCTCTGTACAGCCTTGGCCACAATTTTCAATTCCTTCATCAATTGAGAAAAATTTTCCGGTAATAACTGCTGTGGACCGTCACTTAGGGCTTCTTGAGGATTGTGATGAACTTCTATCAACAAACCATCACAGCCTGCCGCTACTGCCGCTTTACTCAAAGGGCTAACTAGGCCCCATTTGCCGGCCGCATGCGATGGGTCAACTACAACCGGTAAATGCGACAACATCTTTACTACCGGAACCGCGCTAATGTCCAAAGTGTTGCGGGTATAATCTTCGAAGGTTCGTATTCCTCGTTCACAAAGTATTACATTAAAGTTTCCTTCGCTCAATATATATTCGGCACTCATCAAAAGTTCTTTAATTGTAGCGTTTAAGCCTCTTTTTAAAATTACCGGTTTTTTAGTTTGGCCAACTTCTTTTAGAAGATTAAAGTTCTGCATATTCCGGGCACCGATTTGTAAAACATCGGCGTATTTAGCAACGAGTTCGACATCGCGAGTATCCATAACTTCAGTAGCCGTAGCTATAGAAAACTCATCGGACGCTTTTTTTAGAATCTTTAAACCCTCTTCGCCTAAACCTTGAAAGGTATAAGGCGAACTCCGTGGCTTGAAGGCACCGCCTCTTAAAATCGAGGCTCCAGCCTGCTTAATCTTCCTGGCAACTTCCATAAGCTGGCCTTCGCTTTCAATAGAACAAGGCCCGGCGATGACTGCTATTTTCTTTCCCCCAAACTCAACGCTATTTGCAATTTTAACTACTGTGTCGGCTCTTTTAAACTCTCGTGACACAAGTTTATAAGGCGAGAGGACTTCCATTACCTTTTCAACACCGGGAAAAACTTCTAAAGGATGTAAACGAATTATATCTTCCGGCCCAATGACGCCTACAATAGTCCTCTCGGTACCTTTAGAGACCATTGCTTTTAACCCTAACTTTTTGACCCTTAACAGCAAACCGTTAACTTGCCGCTTTGTGGCTTCTTTCTTAAATACTATAATCATTTCTTTGTTCTCCCTGAAACTTTACCGCTCTGTGATAAAAATTTTTTTAAAGCTTCAACAAACTTAGCGTTCTCCTTATGCGTTCCCAGAGTAACCCTGAAAAAACCCTTCAATCCCCAGCCTCCTAATTCACGTATGATAATTCCCCGGCGCAGTAAATATTCGGAAAGTTTTCCCGCATCTTTAGCAAATTTTATCAAAATAAAATTAGTGGCACTCTTTATGAAACTAAGCCCTGCTTTATCAAGCTCTCTGTATAAATATTTTTTTTCCCTGGCAGTATCCAATAAAACTTTCTTTACAAAATTATCACTCTTGAGGGCGGTTATTGCCGCGGCCTGAGCAAAACGATTAACATTAAAAGGATCTCTGATTCGGTTCAAGACACCAGCCAGCTCTTTGGAAGTTATGCCGTAACCTATGCGTAAACCGGCCAAACCATAAACTTTAGAGAAAGTCCTTGAAACTATAATATTTTTCCGTTTCTTTAGAAGATTTATGCTTTTGGGAAAATCTGCCGGAGCGAATTCAAAATAAGCTTCATCAAGATAAACTAAAACATTAGCGGGAACCTTCTTTAGAAAACCCTCAATCTCTTTCTGGTTTAAGTATGTTCCTGTAGGATTATCTGGATTCGCGATAAAAATAATTTTTGTCCGTTTATTGATTTTCGATAATATTTCCTCTAAATTATAGCGGAGCCCTTTCAACGGAGCCCGAACGACTCTGGCACTATGGACTTTTGCTTGTATTTCATAAATTAGGAAAGTCGGATAAGCCACAATAACCTCGTCCCCTTTATTAATCAACGCTCTTAAAGCCAAGGCTATTACTTCATCGGACCCATTACCAAAGACCAGCCTTTCTTTGTCCACTTTTAATTTTTTGGCTAAAATTTCTCTCAAATAGAAACAATCTCCCTGGGGATAACGGTTTATATTCTTCAATTCTTCGATAACCGCCTTACGGGCATAATCCGGGAAATTAGCTATTTCATTGGAAGCAAGTTTATGGACATCTTTTAAGCCAAGTAGCCTTTTCACCTCTTCTATGGGCCGGCCGGGCTTATAAACTGCTATTTTGTCTAATTCTTGGCGATAAATTTTATTTTTCATAATTCGTAATAAATTATCTTAGTTTCGCTTATCTCTCCCTGGGGTATGAACCAAGAATTTTAACGAAAACACAATCTTTTTCCAGTTTGGTCAAAGCCTTTTGAACAGAAGGATTACTCCTGTGGCCTTCTATATCAACAAAGAAATAATATTCCCAGGGTTTTTTCTTAGACGGCCTTGATTCTATTTTAGTGAGATTTATCCCCTGGTTCTTGAATAAAGAAAGAACATCATATAGAGCCCCCACTTTATCTTTTACAGAAAATAAAAGCGAGGTTTTATCCTTACCTGAAGCAGCACTATCACTTTCGGCAATAATTAAAAACCTTGTGTAATTGTTAAGGGAATCTTCCATTGAAGACGCCAGTACTTGCAATCCATACAAACTGGCTAAAACTTTATTGCCAATGCAAGCCCCATTCCTATCTCCTTTAGCTTTCTTTGCAGCTAAAGCAGTTGAAGATACAGTTATCAATTCCGCCTCCTTTAAAGAACGTGAAATCCACCTGCGGCATTGGGGAAACACCTGGGGATGAGAATACACTCTTTTTATCTTTTTTAGAGACACGCCCTTTACAGCCAGTAAAGAATGTGACACATTCAGGGTAACTTCAGAGCATATATTTAAATTGGAAGCAAAAAACATATCTAGAGTGTAATTGACCACTCCTTCCGTAGAATTCTCTATAGGTACTACGCCGTAGTCAGCTTCTTTTCTCTCTACCTTATCAAAAACATCACCTATGCTGTCAACCGGAATATATTCTGATTTTTTTCCAAAATTCTTTAAGGCCGCTAGATGAGTGAATGTCCCTTGCGGCCCAAAATAGGCTATTTTTAAACTGCTATCCTGTGACCTGCAAGCTGATAGTATTTCCCGAAAAATATTCTCTATATCTATACCAGAGAGAGAGCCCTTGCCTATCGCCTTAAGATGGGCCAGCATACTAGCTTCCCGTTCCGGAGAATAATTTTTAAGCCTCTTTTCTTTTTTTAAACGGCTTACCTTCTTAACTTCCGACATCCTAGAGCTAAGAAGCTTGAGTATTTTACTATCGATGAAATCAATTTTATTCCTTAACTTTTTTAGATCCATCATGCCCTCCTGAAAATATCTTAGGTATTGTAAAAAGTTTACCTGAATTCTTTCTCGGCCCTTTTTAAAGAATCGAAATGGCCGATATCTATCCACTTACCTTTTAAAACAGTTCCGTAAACTTTACTTTTTTTAACCAGCCAAGCTATATACTTGCCGGAGGCATCTACATTTTCATTACTTTTGATAAAGCTGTCCATAATATCTAAAGACTGCCTGGGGAAAAAATAAACACAAGAAGCTGCTAAAGTCGAAAAAGGATTCTTGGGTTTTTCTTCGAATGCAACTATACGATTTCTGGTATTCAGCTTTACCACACCAAACCTCGTCGCCTCTTTCTTTGATTTTACATCATAAAGGCCTATAGTCGGATAAGGCCTGTTCGCAAGAGAAAATTTAACAAACTCAACGAGGTCATCCTGGAAAAGATTATCTCCACCCAGGATCAACCAATCTTCTTTAATTTTACCCATCGCCAGACGCATATCTCCAATAGCCCCTAGCCTATCCTCAGGGTTATTGGAACCATCGTTAATTATTTTAGCTTTTATTTTGCTTTTTTTATTCCAGGAAACAAAATCTTCAAAGAACTTATTGTTTGCTATAACTCTGGCCTCTTTTACTGTGAATTTCTTTTTTAAATTAACTATTTTTTCTATCAAATAGTCAATCATAGGTTTGTCATTTACAGGAACTAAAGGTTTAGCCACCTTCAAAGTCAAAGGATACAACCTTGTTCCATAACCTGCGGCTAGAATTGCTATACGCATAGATATTAGATCATCAAGATATGGTAAAAGTCTTCTTTAAGAATTTTACGTAACTCGTCCTGAAGGTATTTCTCTACTTCTTTGGAAGTATATAGTTCTAAGACACCGGAAACAACCTTGCGGGCGTCTGCCAGCTTAACATTGCTGATGAGCTCTTTTATCTTTGGTATTTGAGGAGGCGGCATACTGAAGCTATCAAGCCCCATACCTAAAAGCAAAAAAGCAAATATCGGCTCCCCTGACATCTCCCCGCACATGCCTACCCATATTTTATTAGCGTGAGCTACTTCAATTACACTTTTTACCAAACGTAATACAGCCGGATGACCCGGTTCGTACAAGTAAGCCACCTTTTCATTTCCTCTATCGACAGCCAGAGAATACTGAATCAAATCATTTGTCCCGATACTGAAAAAATCACTCTCTTTCGCCAAAACATCAGCAGTGATGGCCGCTGAAGGAACTTCTATCATAGCGCCAACTGAAATGTTTTCGTCAAATTTTTTTCCTTCGTTCCTTAATTCTTTTTTACAGTCTTCAAGAAGTTCCTTTGCCTGCCTTAACTCTTCTATCCCCGAAATCATAGGAAACATAACTCTGACGTTCTTATCTACTGAGGCCCGTAATATAGCTCTGAGCTGAGCTTTAAAAACTTGGGGGCTGGCTAAACAAAACCGTATCGCTCTCCAACCAAGGAAGGGGCTCATCTCTTTAGGGACTTCGGGTTGAGAAAGAAACTTATCTCCTCCTATATCGATGGTTCTAAAAATTACTTTACTGGGAGAAACTTCCTTAGCAACTTTAGCATACGCTTTATATTGCTCCTCTTCGGAAGGAAGGTCTTTGCGGCCTAAAAATATATATTCTGTACGATACAACCCAATGCCCTCGGCACCATAATGTTTTACCAAAGAAAGTTCTTGCGGCAGTTCGATATTGGCAGAAATAACAATTTGTTTCCCATCTTTAGTGCAAGCTTTAATTTCCTTGGGAATATGGATAGCTTTTACTTCTTTCGTATAAAGAGTAGATTTTTTCTGATACTCTTTAATAATATTTTCTGTAGGCTTGATGATGACATGGCCGGAAGAACCATCTACTATAATTTTATCTCCCGACTGTATATCCCTTGTGGCAATCTCGGCTCCCACAACAGCAGGAATGCCCAAAGTTCTTGCTATAATTGCAGTATGAGAAGTCCTTCCGCCAACATCAGTAACAAAACCTAAAATCTTCTCTTTAGGTAAAGTAGCAGTTTGTGAAGGAGCAAGGTCGTGAGCTACAACAACCACCTTATCCTGCAATTCACTTAAGCTCACGGATTTTTCTTTGAGCATAGCCCGCAAAACCCTGCGAGAGATATCTTCAATATCTACAACTCTCTCACGTAAATACTCGTCATTGAGCTTAAGCAGCGTGCCTACATATTTTTTCACACTTTGCGAAAAAGCATATTCAACGTTTACCAGCTTATTTTTTATCTGTTTTATGACATCTTCAATTAGAACCCTATCCTCCAAAACAAGAAAATGAGCTTCGAATATCCTGCCATGATCAAAGCCTATCTCTTTGGATATTTTGCTTTGAAGGTCAGAAATCTCCCTGCGTGTCTCTATTAGAGCTTCTTCAAGCCTGTATATTTCACGTGATATTTCACTATGCAGTATCTTCCTGTGAGGTATAGAGATATCGTCTTTGCTTAAAAGCAAAGCCTTGCCTATTCCAACACCACCTGATACTGCTATTCCTTTAAGTTTAATCATCATCAGTTTCTAAAAATTTTTTTAGATCGTCCATAGCCTCTTGGGCGTCTTCACCTTCTACCACAAGCTTTATGCCAACACCATTGTTAACTCCTAAGCTCAAAATAGCTATTATAGACTTACCATCAACGGCTTCGCCGTCTTTTTCAACTTTTACAGACGAATTGAATTTATTAGCCAGCTGTACAAAAATGGTAGCCGGACGGGCATGTAACCCATGAGCCTTGTTAACTTTTATTTCTTGTTCTATCTTCTTCATCTTATTTAGCCTGGGCCAATTTTTTCAGGCTACTGCCTGCTGCTGTTTATCCAGCAATTCTAAAACCTCTTTTTCGCTTTTTGAACTTTTGAGCCTCTGAACAAGGTATTTATCTCTGAACATTCGGGCTAAAAAAGCCAACATCTTGAGGTGTAGACCTGCTTCTTTTTGGTTAGAAAGAAGCAAGGCAATGATATTCACAGGCTCCTGGTCTAAAGAATCGAAATCAAGCCCTTCTTTTGATATGCCTATACAAATAATAGCATCTTTAACTAAGTTGAGGCGAGCATGGGGAAGGGCTATGTGATTGCCAATAGCAGTAGAACCAACTTCTTCGCGCTGTATGATAGTCTTAAGAATTTCCTTCTTGCTATCCTTAGATATTTTGTTTTTCTGAATAAGATGGTCAAGCATCAAAGAAATAATGCTTTTTTTATTCTTTTGCCTCACCCCTAAAAGAATACCATCTGTGTCTAAGTAATTAAGAACGTTCATTCTGATTATTGCTTATAAATGCAAATCAATTTTATTCTGTACTCCAAAATTACCGCTTTATTCAATAACTTTATTTGCTTTTCAAAGAAAACATATAAAATCCAAAGAA
>JAQUWY010000003.1:55069-90810 GCA_028692655.1 Candidatus Omnitrophota bacterium
GGGTTAACAACGCTTCACTGAAAGTGAAGATCTTTTTCGTTGTTCCCCGTCTTGCTCTTTCTCTCAAGACGCCGTTATGTTCGGCAATTACGGTTTTTCAAAGAAAACGTCTGGAGCGGAGGAAGGGTTAACAACGCTTCACTGAAAGTGAAGATCTTTTTCGTTGTTCCCCGTCTTGCTCTTTCTCTCAAGACGCCGTTATGTTCGGCAATTACGGTTTTTCAAAGAAAACGTCTGGAGCGGAGGAAGGGAATCGAACCCTCAACCTTCACGTTGGCAACGTGACGCTCTAGCCGATTGAGCTACCCCCGCAAACCAAATTCCAGAAGTGTTTTTGCATCAACCTTAAGATTTAAAAGAACGCTTGTTGCAATCATACAGCGAAATCGGAAACCGATTGTTAATGAACACATCACTTATGTGAATGTAAACGAACATAGGTGATAGGTGTGAATTAATCCCGGGTATGCCCCGGGAAGCTACCCCCGCAAACCAAATTCCAGAAGTGTTTTTGCATCAACCTTAAGATTTAAAAGAACGTTCCTTATAAACCAACAGCTAAATCTTTAAATCGAAACAAATAATACAACTGCAGCCGGAAAACTTTTTAGCTGTCGGCTATTAATGCGGACGGGGAGAGTCGAACTCCCACCTCTTACGAGACATGGTTCTAAGCCATGCGCGTCTGCCAGTTCCGCCACGTCCGCGCAAACGCAGATGCTATATACTGCCTGCGTAAATCTACGCATAAGTGAGTTCACTCCCGCTCCATGTTGTCAAAGATAAAAACTCTTCCCTATTCCAGCCTTTTAGCGAACCTCGTCTAAGCAAAAACCCCAATATTAATTTATAGCCCGGGGGTTCTGCCGAGGAATTAAAATGAGCCGCCCCAGGGTCGAACTGGGGACAGCCGCCTTAAAAGGGCGGTGCTCTACCAACTGAGCTAGCGGCCCACCGATCTCCTAAGCAAGGACATTTCTATTATCCTTGTTTAGAATTCTTTTAATTCTTTTTCTTTTTCTTCGGAAATTTTATCTATATCTTTAACGTAGTTGTCAGTTATTTTTTGTAGTTCATCTTCCAATTTAAAACGGTCATCTTCGGAAATCTTTTTGCCCTTCTCAAGAAGTTTTATTTTCTCTTTACCGTCCCTTCTTACGGTCCGCACCGAGACTTTCCCTTCTTCTACAACTCTTTTAACTATTTTTACCAGTTCATCCCGCCTCTCTTCTGACAAAGGAGGGACTACCAAGCGTATAATCTTTCCATCAGTCATAGGAGTTATGCCCAATTCTGATTGTAATATAGACTTTTCTATCTCTTTTACAGCCGACGGGTCATAAGGGCTTATGACAACCATTCTGGCCTCGGGAACTCCAATCGTAGCTATTTCTTTCAATAGAGTCGGAGTACCATAATAGCTAACTCTTATGCCTTCGACCATTTTTGGATTTGCCCTGCCTGAACGAAGCTCCGCCAACTCTCTTTTGGTAGCTTCTATAGCCTTTCGCATACTGCCCTCTATCTCTTTTAGCACTGACCTATCCACCATAGCACCTTCCTTATTTAATGACTGTACCGATATTCTGGCCGCTAACTACTTTTTTTAGATTGCCTCGTTCCATAAAATTAAAAACATTTATAGGAAGCTTGTTCTCCATGCATAAAGTAATAGCAGTTGTGTCCATTATCTTTAATCCCTTATTAATAACTTCCATATAAGCCATTTCCTTGAACATTGTGGCAGTTTTATCTTTCATGGGGTCAGATGAATACACCCCGTCAACCTTTGTCCCTTTTAATAAAATATCGACTCCGATTTCTACACTGCGCAAGGCAGCGGCCGTATCGGTTGTAAAATAAGGATTACCTGTACCGGCAACGAAAATAACTACTCTATTCTTTTCCAAATGCCTCATGGCTCGGCGCCGGATATAAGGCTCAGCTATACGCTCCATATCAATAGCTGTCATTACTCTTGTAGGAACCCCTTCATTCTCCAGAGCGCTTTGCAAAGCAAGGCCGTTTAAGACAGTAGCCAGCATACCCATATAGTCAGCAACAGACCTTTGCATCTGAAATTCCTGCGAACGGGGAAGCCCGCGAAATATGTTACCTCCTCCCACCACAAGAGAAGTTTGAACTCCCAAATCAACAACTTCTTTGATTTGGCGCGCAAGATGAGCACAAATCGAAGTGTCTATGCCGTGTGACAATTCACCTAAAAACGCTTCTCCGCTAAGCTTAAGAAGAATTCTTTTATACTTTGACTTCATCTTTTACCCCTTGGAATTGACGGTTCAATCCCCTAAAGAAAAACGCACGAACCTTTTAATAACCACATTCTCTCCGGTTTGAGAAACCACATCCCGAAGGTATTGGCCGACTGTAAGCTGATTATCTTTTATAAACGGCTGCTCAAGCAAACAGGCTTGTTTCAAATATTCTTCAGAATTTTCCTGTTTCTTTAACACATCCTCAGGCACATCGGCTTTGCCTATATATTCAGGATAAACAGCAGCCACCTGCATTGCCACATCCTTGACAAACTTCTTAAAAACTTCGGTACGGGCAACGAAGTCTGTTTCGCAATTAACTTCTACTAAAGCTCCGAGGTTCCCTCCAAAGTGAATATAGGAGTCTATAATTCCTTGTGATGCAGTACGGGAACTTTTTTTCTCAAGCATCTGCACGCCTCTGTTTTTAAGAATACCTAAAGCTTTATCGAAATTACCCTCAGCTTGAGCCAGAGCTTTCCTGCACTCATTAATACCCAAAGAGGTCAACTCTCTCAGTTTCTTTATATCAGACAAACCCATTACATCCTCCTTATTCATTAAACATCTTCACTATTTTTCTTTGGCTTGGCTTTCTTTAGCCGGATTTTTTTCATCCGCGTGATCCGGGAGATCGGCTTTTTCTGCTTGGGAAATATCGCTTTTGGCTTTTGTAGCTATTTCAGCAGCTTTGTCTATACCCTCATTTACTGCTTCCACAATGCATGAAGCTATATATTTCACGGATTTTATTGAATCATCATTGCCCGGAACAGGGTAATCAATTATATCAGGGTTAGCATCCGTATCTATTAAAGCAACTATGGGTATAGATAATTTGCGTACTTCCTTTATGCAGGCAACTTCTTTCTTTGGATCAACCACAAAGACACATCCGGGAAGGCCATCCAAAGAGGTAACTCCACTGTAGCTTTTTTCCATCCTTTCTATCTCTCTATTCAGTTTTACGACTTCTTTCTTCATCATCGTATCAAATTCACCCTTTTGGCGTTTGTCCAATAGGTCAATGTATTTGTTGACTCTGTTTCTTACAGTAGAGAAATTAGTCAAGAGCCCGCCTACCCAACGCTCTACCACATAAGGCATACCACAAGAAGAAGCCAATTCTTTTATAAGGCCTCTTAACTGTTTTTTGGTGGCCACAAAAAGTATTTTTTCACCCGATTGAGCCTTTTCTTTTACAAAGTCTTTGGCTTCCTGCAATTTTTGGGCAGTTTTCTCCAAATCAATAATATAAACCTTTTTCTTCTTACCAAAGATAAAACGCTTCATCTTCGGATTCCAATGTTTACTCAAGTGGCCAAAATGCGCACCACTTTCTAATAAATCCTTAATAATATCGGGCAAAACCATACCTGTCTTTCCTCCTTTTGATTGCAAACTTAATTATCTGGCTATATTTTCAGTAAAATTATAGACGATTCACAAATTCAAAGTATATCATATTTATTAATATTTTCAACATTATATTATACGTAGATTTCCAAAAAAATCCAGAAATCTCTTGGCTGGCTTATAACCGCCCCTTACAAGACTTTCAGGCTTTTTTAAGCACTAAATTGCAGATTATACAGCTTTTTATAGAGGGTATCCGAGCTTAAAAGCGTAGCGTGATCGCCAATTTCTACGATATTGCCTTTATCAAGAACCACAATCCTATCTGCCTTTTGGACAGTAGAAAAACGGTGGGCTATGACAAAGGATGTCCTGCCCTTCATTAAGGTTTCAAGAGCATCTTTTATTAATTGTTCAGAGGCAGAATCCAAATGGCTGGTGGCCTCATCCAGGATAAGTATCGGGGCATTTTTAAGTATAGCCCTGGCTATTGAAATTCTTTGTTTTTCTCCTCCGGAAAGGCGTAAGCCTCTATCTCCAATTACTGTAGAAAAAGCATCTGGAAAATTCTGAATAAATTCAAACGCATGCGCTTTTTTTGCCGCCTCAATTATTTCCTGGTCTGTTGTTCCAAAATTTCCATAAGCGATATTCTCCCGTATGGTAGTATTAAAAAGCACCATCTCTTGAGAAACTATAGCAATGAAAGAGCGCAAATCTTTTATTTTTAAATCCTTGATATCAACGCCATCAATAGATATTTTACCTTTGCAAGGGTCATACATACGAGGCAACAAACTAACCAAAGTGGACTTGCCGGCACCGGAATGACCCACTAAAGCAATAACCTCGCCTTTCTTAACATCAAGATTTATATTCTTTAATACTGTTTCTTCGTTTTGACCATATTTAAAATCTACTTCTTCAAAAATAATGCTATTATTGAAATTAGTTAAACTTTTGGGAAACTTTATCTCTTTTACTTTTATATCTTCTTCTAAAATGTCATAAATCCTGGCAGAAGCCGCTAAAGCTTGCTGGTTAATAGCGTGAATATTAGATAATTTTTTCAAAGGCCTGAGCATAGAAAGCAAGAAAGCTAAAAAAACGCCAAAAACTCCAAAAGAAAGCCTTCCGGATATAACCTCATTACCCACAAGCCAAAGAATAATGACCGCGCCTAGGACCCCGACGAATTCAGTCAAGGGGGATAAAACAAGAGTTCTTTTTATACTTTTTAATGTAAATTTATAGTAATTTTGGTTAATTTTTTTGAACCTTTCCAACTCATAGTCTTCACGAGAAAAAGCTTTTACGATGTAAGCGCCCTGGATAGTTTCTGCCATTAAAGAATTTAAATCTGCCATTTTCTTTTGTATTTCCACGGAAAACTTTTTTATCTTTTTCCCTATTCTGGCAACCGGAACCATAACCAAGGGAAAAATAACAAAAGCTATCAAGGGAAGCTTCCAGGAAATTTTAAAACCGATATAAAAAGATAAAAAAGTAAAAACCACAAGCTTCATAGATTCAAAAATGAAATCTTTTAAGGCGTAAGAGATTGCATTGGTTATGGCCGCGACATCATTGGTAATCCGCGACATAAGCTCTCCTGTCCTCTTTTTACCGTAGAAATCCATGGACAAACCCTGAAACTTAGCATAAAGATCATTGCGCACCTGGCGTACAACACCTTGGCCGACTATATTCATAAGGTAATCCTGCAAAAAAACAAATATACCCTTGATTAAAAAAAGTAAAGGTATGAAAATTATCATAACCCGAAGAAAAATTAAAGGCTCTATTGAATTAAGCTTATTGATTATTTTTGAGACAAAATCAGGCAAGTGGCCGGGAATGGCTATCATCTTATTAGACAATACCCTGTCCGAGAGAGGTGCAATCATACCTAAGCTTACCCCCTCAAAAATGGTAGAAACACCCATGCATAAACCGGCTAAAACAAGCAATGCCCGGTATGATTTCGTGAATTTAAGTAGTTTGCGGTACTCTTTTAGATATTTTTTCATGGTTAAGTTTGAGGGATTTTACCACACGAATTGACTTTCTACAAGAGATTTGATAGTATGATACTTATGTTAAAAGTAGGAATAGTCGGCGTAGGAAAGTTGGGGAAAATACACCTGCGTATTTATAGCGAGATCAAGATTATCGGGACAATATACTTAGCCGACAGCAATCCAGAGGCTGTCGCCGAATACCCCGATTACAAGTATTTCGCGGATTATAGGCAGTTAAAAGACAAGGTTGATTTGGTAAGCATAGCCGCACCCACCTCGAACCATTATGAAATAGCTTCTTTCTTCCTTAATCATAAAATTCCGGTATTGGTTGAGAAGCCTTTAACTCAAAACGGAAACGAAGCAAAAAAAATAGTCGCTCTGGCCAAGAAAAACCAAACCCTTCTATTTGTAGGGCATGTAGAACGCTACAACAGCGCTTATCTGGCAATAAAAAAGATTATCAAAAACCCTTTGTTTATAGAGTGCCACCGCCTAAACCCTTATCCGGGGCGTTCACTTGATATAAGTGTAGTGCTTGATTTAATGATACATGATTTAGACATAATACTGGGGCTTATAAAAGATAAAGTTAAAAAAGTAGAAGCTAAGGGAGTAAAAGTAATCTCACCGACCGCGGATATAGCCAACGCCCGGCTGACTTTTAAAAAAGGATGCGTTGCCAACATTACATCCTCCCGGATATCAGAAAAAAAAGAGAGAAAAATAAGAATTTTTATGTCGAACTGTTATATTTCTCTGGATTACGCTCAGCAAACCGTAGAGATATACAGGAAAAATAAAAACGAGATAGTAAAAAGATGCCTGCCAATCAATAAGGAAGAGCCTTTAAAAAGAGAAATCGTTGACTTCGTGCGCCTGGTTAAAACAAAAAAATTCAGCTTAGACTACGCGAAAAGAGCAAAAAACGCCCTGATTCTTGCTTGCAAAATAGATTCTCACATAAACAAGCAGGCAAATCGCTAACAGCTACCTTTTTAAGAAAATGACTATCAATAAAATAAAAAAAGTCGTTATAGTAGCCGGCGATACTTCCGGCGACTTGTATGGAGGATTACTTTGTGAGCACCTAAGGAAAAAATATCCTTTAGTGGAGATTTTCTCGTTTGGGGGGAAAAATCTGGCAAAAAACTCTAATCAAATAATGGATTTGCTTTCCCACTCGGTTTGCGGCCTGCTTGAGGTGGTTTCATCTATAAAAGCATTGGTCAAGATTTTCAATAGTACTTTTTCCTACATAGAAAAAAATAAGCCCGACTTGGTAATTTTGATTGATTTTCCTGATTTTAATCTTCGCCTGGCTAAAAAGTTAAATAAAAAATACCCTTTATTTTACTATGTAAGCCCTCAAGTATGGGCATGGAGAAAAGGCAGAGTAAGCTTAATCAGAAAATACGTCAGCAAAATGATAGTTATTTTTAAATTTGAGAAAGAATTCTACGAAAAGGAAAATATTAATGCCCTTTATTTCGGGCATCCTCTGCTTGAATTGGTAAAAAAAAGCGGCTTCGAAACTAAAAAAATAATTTCTTTTTTGCCCGGTTCAAGAAAAAATGAAATCAGGAAACATCTCCCCTTGATGTTGGAATCAAAACGAATTCTTGAAAAAAAACTTCCGGGTTACCGCTTCCAAATATTGCGGCCGAAAAACTTTCCGGAAGCTTTCTACAAACAGTTTGATTGCAAAATAGATATAATAGAGCACTCTTATAAAGCAGTTGAAGAGTCAAAGTTTATAGTGGCCTCTTCGGGAACAGCAACCGTTGAAATCGCAATTTTGGAAGTGCCCTATGTTATAATTTATAAAGTTAACCCTCTAAGCTGGCATATACTAAAACGCGCGGTAAAAATTAGGTTTGTCGGTATGGTAAATATCCTGGCAAACCGGCCGATAGTCAAAGAGCTGCTCCAAAACCAAGCCACACCGGAAAACATTGCTAAAACAGCACTCTTCTATCTCGACGACGAAGAAAATTACCAGAAACTAAAAACCGAACTAAAGAATACCAAAAACATCTTAAAACCCGAGAAAGGAACTGAATGCCTGGCAGAGTTCATAGGAAACTATCTTAATCTTTCGTGAAGAATCAAAAACTTTTCTTCTTGCTTTTTTTTCCCTTAATAAAATGTAATATATTTAGAATGGCGGCCGGGGTGACGCCGCTTATCTGTAAAGCTTCTCCCAACGTGACAGGTTGAAATTTCTTTAATTTTTCTATTATTTCTTTGGATAAAGAGGAAACTTTAGAATAATCTATTTTTGTCATTTTTACTTTATTTAAATTTTCTAACTCCCTCACCCAGGCACATTCTCTCTTTAGAAACCCTTCATATTTTGCCAATATTTCCACTTCCCGCTGAACGCCTATGTCAACGCTCTCGGATAAAATGCCGGAAATACCGGAGAAATCTGCTTTAGGCCGTTTTAAAAAATCAAAAAGAGTTATTCTTTGGCCTTCTAAAGAAATTTTTTTAGCTTTTGACTTTTTTAAAATGCTATCAATTTGCTTTTGCCGCCCTAAAATCCTAGAGTAATCATTTTTACCCAAAATCCCTAAACTCAAAGCCTGTGGAACTAAACGCATAGAGGCGTTTGACTCTCTCAAGGAAAGCCTGAATTCACTGCGGGAAGTAAACATCCTGTAAGGCTCATCAGTACCCTTGGTAACTAAATCGTCTATCAGAACTCCAATGTAAGCTAAGTTTCTGGCTATGGTAAATTCTTTTCTTTTTCTTACTTTTAAAGCAGCGTTTATGCCGGCAACCAAGCCTTGGGCAGCAGCCTCTTCATAACCAGTTGTACCGTTGATTTGCCCAGCGAAATAAAGCCCCCTCATGGTTTTGGCTTCCAAGGTATGGTATAGCTGCCGGGAGTCTATAAGGCCATGCTCGATACCGTAACCCGGGCGCAGAATACGCGCTTTCTCCATGCCTTTTATAGTATGAATAAATTTTAGCTGCACATCAAAAGGTAAAGACGTAGATATCCCATTAGGGTAAACTTCCTCTGAATTTTCTCCTTCCGGTTCTACAAAGACATGGTGCCTGTCCTTATCTTTGAATTTTACCACTTTATCCTCCAAAGAAGGGCAATATCTGACACCCTGAGATTTTATTTTTCCCGAATAAAGCGGTGAATACTTCAAATTGCTTAAAATAACCTTATGCGTTTTTATATTGGTGTAAGTGATAAAGCAGCTTAAGTATTTTGGAATTATATGTTCATTTGTGAAAGAAAAAGGTTCAACGTCCTTTTCAGGAGGCTGAGGTACCATTTTAGAAAAATCAATGCTTCTTTTGTCTAAACGGGCGCAGGTGCCGGTTTTGAAATGCTTAGTTTTAAAACCCAAAGCCTTTATGCTGTCAAATAAAGCATCACTTGACTCTTCATAAATCCTGCCGCCGGAAAAACTATTTAAACCTATATGTATTTTACTTTTAAGAAAAGTTCCCGCGCAAATAATGACGGCCTTGGAAAAGAAATCCTGTCCAAAATTAGTCCTGATACCGCAGACTTTGTTCCCTTTCACCAGAAGAGTATCAACTTTTGCTTGCAATATTCTGATATTGGGATTATTTTCTAAAAGAAAACGTGCAGTTTCAGGATACCTGAACATATCCACCTGGGCACGGGTAGCCCAAACAGCTTTACCTTTGCTTCTGTTTAAAATGCGGTAACCGAGCGCGTTAGCATCAGCGAGCCTGCCCATAATCCCTCCTAAAGCATCAAGTTCCCTGACTAAATGCCCTTTGGCTACGCCGCCTATGGCTGGATTACAGGAAAGCTTTCCTATGCCGTCGATATCAATAGTCAAAAGCAACACGCTGCACCCTAAAGAAGCCGCCGAATTAGCTGCTTCAATTCCGGCGTGGCCGGCACCAATAACAATACAGTCGTATTTTTCCATGTTTAACATGCTCCCGATTTTATCCCTGCAGATTGTAGATGAGTCAGAAAGGGCGGAATTATTATTTCTTTGTCTGTTTAGCAACAGAATCAATTGCCTTCTTTATAACTTCAGGATCACCTAAATAATAATGCTTTACTGGTTTCAGGCTATCATTAAGCTCGTAAACCAGAGGAATTCCTGTAGGAATATTGAGGCTGACTATCTCTTCGTTTGAAACATTATCAAGATATTTAACCAGAGCCCTTAGGCTGTTACCGTGAGCGGCAATGATAATCCGTTTTCCCTTGGAAAGCTCCGGAACTATAGCCTTGTGCCAATAAGGCAGGAAACGCTCAACAGTATCTTTTAGGCATTCAGTAAGAGGCAGCTCTTCTTTAGTTAAATCCGAATATCTTGAGTCACCGCCGGGATAACGTTTGTCATCCGGAGAGAGTTCCGGAGGCGGAGTATCATAACTGCGCCGCCATATTAAAACTTGTTTTTCTCCGTATTTCTTAACGGTTTCCAGTTTATTTAAACCCTGCAAAGCCCCATAATGCCTCTCGTTTAACCTCCAGGAACGCCGTACCGGAATCCACATCAAATCCATATCTTCTAAAACTATCCAGAGAGTTTTAATTGCTCTCTTTAAAACCGAAGTAAAAGCTAAATCAAAACTAAAGCCCTCTTTTTTTAGCCATTGGGCCCCCATATGAGCTTCTTTTACTCCTTTTTCGGACAAACCGACATCAGTCCAGCCTGTAAATCGGTTTTCTAAGTTCCATACACTTTCTCCGTGGCGCAGCAAAACAAGTTTATGCATATCTTTCTCCTAAAATAAAAATGATTACAATGATCAAAGCCGGCCACAGTATCTCACGGCACTATAGCCCTTATTGAAATCACTGCAATCACTCTTATGTTAACATTTTGAATACCCGCAGGCGTCACAAACTAAACAGCCTTCCTGATGCCTGAGAGCAAAACCGCATTCTATACAAACTCCCACCACATTATGTGAATTACTTTTTTTGACTACTGTGGTAATTTTTTCTTCTTCAATTTTCTTAACCGGTAACGCCCCGACTTCCACTATATCTTTCTGATCAAGGCCTCTTTTTTCTAAAACTCTGGCGATAGCATCCGCACAGGAAAAAATCTTTTTGCCTTTGTCCCAAGAAGGAGAAGGGCATCTTATGCCTTTAAGCTGTTCAACAATAACTTTTATGTCTATGCCTCCTCTTAAAGCAAGAGAAACTAACCTGCCAACTGCCTCCAGCTGAGACCCGGCACATCCTCCGGCTTTACCCATTTGGGTAAAAACTTCAAACAAATTGCCCTCTTCGTCCTGATTTACGGTTATATATAAATTACCGCATCCGGTAGTAACCTTAGTAGTAGTCCCTAGAATTACTTCAGGCCTTGGCTTAGGATAAGGAATAACCAGGGAACCGTCTTGGGCACCTTCCGTTTGTAATTGGGAGTTTTTATTATCCACAGTCAAAACTTGAACGTTTCTACTGCCGTCCCTGTAAACCGTTATCCCTTTACATCCTAATTTATAAGCAAGCATATAGGATTCTTTTACATCCTCCACGTCAGCGTCATTAGGCAAATTTATCGTTTTGGAAACAGCATTGTCAGTAAACTCTTGAAAAGCGCCTTGCATTTTTATGTGCCAGTAAGGAGAGACTTCCATGGCAGTTTTAAATGTCCTTTTTACATCGTCAGGCACTTCTTCCATGGTTTGGATACTTTCTCCGCTGGCAATTTTTTTCATGAGTTCCTGAGAGTAAAACTTCTTCTTCTTGGCAACATATTCAAAGGCAGGATCTACCTCCAAAAGCTTTTCCCCGTCTAAAACATTGCGGAAATAACATAGATAGAAGCTTGGTTCTATACCCGAAGCCGTAGGCCCGGCAATAAGGCTAATGGTGCCTGTAGGAGCTATTGTAGTAAGGGTAGCGTTCCTTATTTTGACTCCTTCCTGTTGCCAACGGCTGCCTTTCCAGGCTGGAAACACCCCTCTTTCTTTAGCTAATACTATTGATTCGCTTTTGGCCACATCACGAATAAAACCCATAACTTCCCGGGCCAGATTAATAGCTTCATCGCTGTCATAAGGTATGCCTAAAAATCCCAGCATAGTTGCCCACCCCATAATACCAAGCCCAATTTTTCTGGTTCGTAAAGTATTCTCTTTTATTTTAGGTAAAGGAAACCTGTTGGCGTCAATAACATTATCCAGAAAGCGGGCCGCAAAACGCGTAGTCTTTTCTAACTTGGTCCAATCAATTTCAAACCCTTTGCCGGTATTCTTAAGCATTTTATACAAATTTATAGAACCAAGATTACAGCTCTCATAAGGCAGAAGCGGCTGCTCCCCACAATTATGGACTTTAAAACCATTGGCATCAAACGCATGTACTTCCGGAATTTGAGCATCGTAAACATCCTCAATACCTTCAAAGATTACCTCTTCAACCGTAGCCGTAAAAAACTCCTTGTTTAATTTTCTTTTGTAGGATTTTAAAGCAACTGTTAATTTTTGATTTTTCTCACGATTCTTAAAGCCTATTAGCTGCGCGAAACGTAAAATATTTTCTTCAGAAATTACAAGCTCATGCTGTGCCTTAGCAGAGTATTCCTTAAATCCACCTTTTCCATCTGGCAAACTTTTTTTGCCCTCCCTTCTCCGATAAGCATAAATCTTTGAATAAATTCCTAATCGAAGAAGTATTCTTTGGACAGCATTTAAAAAATTTATATCACTCTGAGAAAGCCTTATTGATACTCCCTTTTCTTGATTTCCCTGGACTGAGCCATCAGCATCAAACAGCCCCCGTAAAAGCCCCCTGCAAAATTCGGAAGAAGCTTTCTCCATTCGTTCTGTTATTTGTTTAACGTTATTTAATCCCAAATCGTAACCAATATTTTTAACATGTGCTGAAGACAATCTGCATTCACCTCGCCCCTCAACCTCCAGCCAACCTTTAAAATCTTTCCGATGGGGGAAAGACATAGCTACCCTCAACGCTTCTTCCTTGACCAAAGAAACACCTTTATCTTTTTCCCAAACGGAAAGAACAAATTTATCTTTCTTGAGAGTGCCATCACCCAAAAGAAGGCCAGTTAGATATCCTTCGTCAAAAGAATGATCGCCTTCCCAGGCTTTAAGCGCTTCATGGTTATGTAGTATAACTTTATCACCGGATTTTAGCGAATCCGCAGAAACCCATTCAGCAGCCAATCTGTCTCTATTTTGATAAGTAACTTTCGATAAAGGGTGATTTAAGGTAAGGCGCACTTCGAATCCTTCTTTAGTCTTTAGCCTATACACCGGCTTAACGCCAGTATTAAAAAAACCTCTGAAGGTGCTTCTGTATTTTTTCCCATCCGTTATCGCAACGAATTCTTTACCTAAAAGTTCTATTACTTTTCTCGGACCATCTTCAGTCATCACCCAAGTATCTGCCGTAACACAAGGATTTGTACTCTCAACATCTCCCAGATGGCGCGTAGAATTATCTTTATTAATCTTATCAATAAAGACTATTCCCGGCTCTCCATTCTTGTAAGCATATTGGGCTATAGTATCAAAAACTTCACAGGCATCCAAACTTTCCACCGTCTGGCCGCTATGGGGATCTATAAGGTCATACTTTTCCTTATTCAATACCTTTTCCATGAAATCATCGGTAAGGGCCACAGAAATATTAAAATTGCAGATATCGCCTTCCTTTTCTTTACACTTTATAAATTCAAGGATGTCAGGATGGTCCACCTTCAATATCCCCATATTGGCACCCCGGCGGGTTCCTCCTTGCTTTACAGCTTGAGTGGCCGCATCAAATACTTTCATAAAGGAAACCGGTCCGGAAGCTACACCGCCTGTTGATTTAACTACGCTGTTTTTGGGACGAAGACGTGAGAAGCTAAAACCGGTTCCGCCTCCGGTTTTATGGATAAGAGCGGTAGATTTAATGGCATCAAAAATGGAATCCATAGAGTCTTCGACAGGAACAACAAAGCAGGCAGAAAGCTGGCCCAGGTCTCTGCCGGCATTCATAAGAGTAGGAGAGTTCGGCATAAATTCCAAATCTCTCATCATTTCAAAAAAGCTTTTAGCCAAGCTTTCTATACTGTCCTTGCTTGCTCCGTACCTGCTTTCTACCCTTGCTATATTTTCAGCAACTCTGGTTAGTAATTCTTTAGGCGTTTCAACAATCTTGCCTTCATTGTTTTTTCTAAGATAACGTTTTTTAAGGACAACTATAGCGTTGGCAGAAAATTTCAAATCCCCCTCCATAACCCCCCTTTTCTTTTACGATTAGATTTTTTTCTCATTTTAAGTATCCAAAACATTACGAGCAGGTCAAATCTCTACGCTTTAACAACGAAACTCTCTTCTAACCGAAGAATAAATCATAGCAGAATTTTAAAAAGATAGGACTCCTTTTTATATCACTCCTAAAACAATTTGTCAAGAAAAAATACCATATCTGGTGGTTTTTTTAAAGCAATGACACAATATGTTGTTAAAATTATTTTGGCCGGATAGTAAAACGAGTTTATAAAAAATTTACCGTATCTCTGATAATCAACTCTGTATCGAGCTCAACTCTTTGAGGCCCTCCCCTGCCGGCAATATTATCTCTTAATATTCCAACAGCTCGGTTTACCATAGTTTTTAAGGGCTGCCTCACGGTTGTAAGCATTAGGTTCCCATAAAGACAGTGAGGATTATCATCAAACCCTATAACGCTTAACTGCTCAGGCACTTTAATCCTTTTTTCTTCAGAAAAATTTAACACTTCACTGGCAATCTCATCGCTGCAGCAAAATATAGCAGTAGGCATATCTCCAAAAGACACAATTTCTTCCAGTTTTTCACGAGCTTCTTTACGGGAAAAATTAGTAACCTTGATGTAATCTTTATTTACCCTTATACCGCCTTTTTCCAAGGCTGCTTTATAACCCTGGAACCTATCATCAGCACATTGTACCCGAAGATCTCCGGCTAAATGAGCTATTTTCTTATGTCCATGCTGAATCAAAAACTCTGTCGCCTCATAAGCCCCTTTAAAGTTGTTTATTGCGACAAAACTTACCTGAGGATCTTCCACCTTATGGTTAATTACAATTAAAGGTATCTCTTCCTTTAACAAGCGCTTCATCTGTGCTTCATTGCCAATGACATCTGCCATTATGACTCCATCCACAAGGGAAGTCTTAAAACTATCTTTATTCCAAAAAACATTAAGGTGCAAATCTATACCTTTTTCGCTGGAAACTGCAGCAACTTCTCTTATGATCTCCAGAGCGTAAAAAGAATAAAAAATACCCTCATACCCGGGAATTATCAAGCCAAAGGTATCGAGATGCCCTCCGGCTAAACGACGGGCATAAAGTGAGGGTTGGTAATTTAGCTCCTTTACGGCGCTTTCAACCCTTTGACGATTCTCTTCTTTTAAAGGAAATTTATTAAGGAAGCGGGAAACAGTGGCAATTGATACCCCTGCTTTTTTAGCTACTTCTTTTATGGTGATTTTAGAGGAAGACACCAGATATGCCTCTTTATCTTTGTGAGCTTAATATCTAAATTTTTAAATCTCCGACAAAAAAGGCCAGGCGGCTTATCTTCAGCTGCTGAACTTATCTACTTATAACGATATCGCCTTCTTGTACGGTGAACCCGCCGGAAACTTCCTTTATATCCGCTGCTGAAATCTCACGCCGAGTTTCAATAACTTCTACGGTTGCTATTTCTCTGCCGCTGCGCATAATCTTTAAAAGCGCTCCGGGCCTTAAGCCAGAACTTTCCCCGATGTCCACAACCACGAACTTCTCTTCGCCATTAACAGCAATGACTTCGCCCCTTAAACCTTTCAACCCTGGAGCATCAGGTTTGACCACTATCGGCGGCAATTCCACTGAAGCAGTTTCACTAGCCAAAGCCCTTTTGCCGCCTGCAATAGCTCTTTGAAGCTGCTCTTGCAATTCTTCAAAAGCCATAGATTTTTCTTTAAGAACATTCTCTGCATCCATTATTCTGCCTTCAAGGGCATCTTTTTTCTCCATAGTACCTTTGAGGTCAGTTTGAAGCTTAATTTTTTCTTTATTAGCCAAAACTAATTCTCGTTTTAAACTTACATTCTCATTGCGCAATTTTCTAACTTCAACAACTGCCGAACCTCTTTCCTCTCTCTCGTTGACTAAATCCATGCTCATAATGCGCAGGGTTCTTTCTTTAAATTTTATCTCTTCATCAAGGCGCTGTTTTTCTTTAGTTAATTGATCTATTTTTATACTTAGCTCCTTGTTATTCTTATCAAGTTCGGTTATGCGGCTTTTAGCATCAAATAAAGCTTTTTTTAAATCATCAGCCATGGCCTCTAAAGCCGCTTTTCCCTGGACAAAATCAGCCCATTGGTCATCGGTTTTACTTGAAAAACCGGAAGACTGCTGTGCAGTAGACACTTCGGCCTTTAC
Source organism: Candidatus Omnitrophota bacterium (assembly GCA_028692655.1). Lineage (GTDB taxonomy): Bacteria > Omnitrophota > Gorgyraeia > Duberdicusellales > 4484-171 > JAQUWY01. The sequence goes on from JAQUWY010000003.1 coordinate 71,126, forward strand.
AGGCTGGTTAAGCTTTTCTACCAAAAGGTCTCTTTCCCTTGATATTTCGGTATATTTGTTTTTCCAGTTATCTCTCTCTTCTTCTAAACGGGAAAGGTCAGAGGTAATTGTTGATAGCTTTTGTTCCATAGCCGCACTATTTCTTTCCAGGCGGCTATACCTATCTTTAAGGCCGTTGTTGTCCTCTATAAGGATCGCCTTCTCATCTTTTAATTTTTCGTTTTCTTCAGATAAAACTCTGGCTTGATTATAAAATGTATAAGCAGAAAAACCTATAACCAGAATAAAAACCAGAAGAACTATTGAGATTATTTTAGACTTATCCATCAATACCCCCCTTTTGATAGAATTATAGCATACAAACTATCTCTGTAAAGCATTTTCTTCAAAAACCAACCTAGCTGCACCTTGAGAAGAAGCGTCCTCTTTGAGAAGCGAAAATAACACCTTGCAGCCCTCTCTTATTTCATTAAAAGAAAAACTCTTTATAATACGTGTACATTCATTAAGAAAAACATCTCCGGCTTTCTCAAATCCGCCCCCTATTATCAAAGCATCAGGGTTAAGCAGATTTATCAAAAAAGCCGCCTTTACGCCCAAAGAAAGAGCCGCTTCTTTGATTACAGCGCAAGCAATCTTATCCTTTTTCTGAACTTCACTAAAAATACTGTCTAAAGGTAATTCTCCCGAAGAAGAAATTCTTTTAAGCAAAGAAGTTTCTTTGCCCAGAGAGATAAGCTCTTTGGCTTTTTTAGTTGTATCTAAATCCGCCGGCCACTGCCGTAAAAAAGAAAAATCTCCAAAATGAGAATGCATCTCACTGCGGGAATTCAGGAATAACTCTCCAGCTGAAGCATCTTTACCTTCATATAATCTTCCACCGGCTATTATTCCACAGCCAACCCCCGAAAACATATAAACCATATTATTATACTTTTTTTTGTAAGCAAAATATTCCGCCCAGGCACAAGCATTAGCATCATTCACAATAACAACAGGCAGCTTAAAACGTTTTTGCAGGTAATCTCCCAAAGGCACAGAAACGTATGAACCTTCCTTGTCGGGCCAGTGCACAACGCCTTTGCTGCGGCTGACTATACCGCCCAAAGCAATCCCAACGCCTTCAATATCATTCCTGTGTTTTTTCGCTTTAACCAGAATCTTTTCCAGAAGTTCCAGCAAGACTTCTATTGTTTCGTTAGCGCTGACATTGGACCTTTTCTTTTTTATTTGAGAAACAACACCTTCTTTCTGATCAAACAAAACAGCCTGAGCATCAAAAAGATTCAGCCCTACACCTATAGAATATTTCTTATCAGCCATCTGCCCCTTCTTTGTTTATATTTTTATTCTCGGAAACTATTTGAATCCGGTTCAATATTAGCACTAGAAAAATTTTAGCAAAAAATAAACGCATTACAAGACTTTTATAAAAAGAAATATGTCAAACACCTGGGATTATTATTACATAAAACTGTCAAAAAACACAGACAACTTAAACGTTCAGGCTTCAATTTTAAATTTCAGGCTTTGTATCTTCTCCGAAGGCCTAGATTTCCAGCGCCGGTGTATCCAACTCCATTGGTTAGGAACTTCCTTTATCCATCCCTCTATTATTCGGGTAAATTTAACCGCATTTAGAAGAATGGCATGGTCTCTAGATTCCCCTGCCTCTAAAGCCTCTTCGGGAAAGATTTTAATGCCGTGTTTAAACCCCTGCTCATGAAAAATATACGCCGGCACTAAAGATGCCTTAGTGCGCAAGCCCAACACTATTGGGCCAACCGGAGTGGCGGCGAGTTTACCAAAGAACTTCACCCACACTCCGCCACTGCCAAAATTCTGGTCCATCTGCATAATAACAATACCGTTGCCAGACAAGGCTTTGGTAATTCCACTTACACATTCTCTACGGGGATAAGAAAAAATAGTATTAACTCCGGCTCCTGACCTGAGCTCATAAAGATAATCTCCTGCCTTCTCATCCCTCATGGGGCGGGTAACAAAATAAACCTTATAGCCCTCTTTGGCCAACTTAAGGCTCAATAAAGGAAAATTGCCTAAATGAGCAGTAACCAGGATAACCCCTCTTTGATTTTTTAAAGCTTTATCTAGATTAGACTTTCCTTCTATGCGTATATTGTCAAGCTGTTTGAGATTTCTCAAATAATGCAATAGCTCAAAAGACCCCTGGGCCATGGATACAAAAAAATCCCGGGTAATTTTTTTTCGTTCCCTAAGAGAGGTTTGCGGAAAGGCTACTTCTAAACTCTCTAAGGCTATCTTACGATGGCGTGCGACAACCAGATAAGCTATACTGCCTAAAACCTTACCCAGAAAATAATTCCAACTTAGGGGCATTACTCCGCTGAATATCGTAAAGCCCCTGATGGCAAACCATCCAGCTCTTCTTTGTAATAGTTTCTTTTTTTCCTTATCCATACCGTATATGAGATTCTAAAGTTTTGAAATGAAGGTTTCTTTTTTACAGAGTTCCGCTTCTACAGAATGAAATCCCAAAACCGTTTCGATATTAACCCTGAGTGTTTTAGAAGAGGCAAACCTTTAAAAATATATGCCAATTATTATATACACAAATTTTAAGGCATCAACGATAAAATACTTATAACTTATATCCCAGTTTTCGCAGGAGTTTTTTCCTTTTAATTACGCCGGCCTCCGTCTCTTTGCCCTTGGGAGCAAAACCGTCCACAACCCCCAAGATCCCTCTTCCCTGGGCTGTCTGACAAATTATTACCTCCAGAGGATTAGCTGTAGCGCAGAATATACGGCATACTTCGGGCACCTGCTTTATTTGGTTAAGGATATTTACCGGATAAGCCCCTTCAATTGCCAGGAAAAACATATGCCCGCACCCTATCTTCAGGGAATTTCGAACAGCAATTTTCTCCAGATCTTTGTTGTTGCTTTGAGATCTCACTAAGCATTCGTCCGAAGCCTCGCAGAATGCCAGCCCAAAACGAATAGAAGGCACACTGCCTACGAGAACCTCATATATATCTTCAACTGTTTTAATAAAATGTGCCTGGCCGATAATAACATTTAGGCCCAGGGGTTTTTCTACTTTGATAATTTCCAGCTCCAGTTTCACCGTACACCTCCAAATTATCAGCGGCTTGTATAAAAAAAGGGCTTGTGTTCCCTTAAAAAACCAACCAGTATCACAATAACTATAACCATCAAACAGAAGATAGGAAAAATTTCCCCATAAGCATTATAGAAGCTTCTCTGGCTGCTCAAAATGACATTGAAACTTCTCTGGCCCGAAAAGAAAATATCCTTGTTTCCATCCTTTAATTCTTCTATCTGGCCCCTAAAAGATACTTGGGCACTTATTCCGGTATTTGAACTGCGGACAATCGATATCCTGTTTTCTACAGCCCTTAATGTCATAATGCTTAAGTGTTGGTTAGCCTCCGACTGGCTCCGGAACCAAGCATCATTAGTTATATTAACCAGAAAATCATTGTTTCTAGAAAAACGCCTTACCTGAAACGGAAATATATCTTCGAAACATATAAGCACGGAAAAATGCTTCCCTTCATAAGTAAACTGAGTCAATTCGCTTCCAGGGGTTATGTCTCCCAAAGAATTCAACACTCCTATAAATTTAAGTAATTTCCTAAACGGTACATATTCTCCAAAAGGAACAAGCTTAACCTTATTATATAAGGTAAGGCACTCTCCCTTTTTATCTAAAAGCAGGGCTGTGTTGTAAAATTTACCATCACGTTCGGTTACCGCTCCAACAAGCGTATTCCTGTTGATTTCACTAAAAAACCTCTTGAATTCAAAAAAATTATCTTCACTCACGATTGCCGGCCAGGCCGCTTCAGGAAAAATCACTAAAGAATCTTCATCGGTACTGGCTCCCAAGCTATTTATCCTTTTTAATACAAAGCCGAGGCTTGCTTCATTCCACTTCAGTTCCTGAATAATATTTGGCTGGATAACAGAAACTTTCAGGAAACCCTTACCGGAACTTTGGCTCTCTTGAGATAGAAAATCAGTTTGGCTCTTTTTAAGATATAAAAAAGAATAGGTAAAACAACTTAAGAAAATTATAACGATAAGCGCCAAGCTCCAAATAATTTTTCTTTTAGAATATTTATTTTTATGTTTAAGGCAATAGGCTATTTCAAAAAAAAGACAATTGACCATGACGATTAGAAAAGAAATGAATTTTTCTCCAAAAATATCGGCAATTTGAATAAGGTAGATGTTTTTGTACTGCGAATATCCTAAATTGGCCCAGCCAAAACCGCACCAGACGATTTCTTTTAGAAATTCTAATATAACCCACAAACACGGTATCGTAAGTATAAATAGCTTATTGCTTAGATAGCGGCCCGACAGGAAAAACAACACATAATACAACGACAGATACGTAATCAAAACCACCAAGCCCAAAACAGTTACTCTGGATACCCAGAAAATAGAAACTCCATAATAGCAAACAGCAAAAATAAAACCGCAGGCTATTCCCTTTTGCCATCTGGAATTTTTAACTGCCCAGATTAAAAAAGTTAAAGAAAACCAAACCAAAAAAGATAGACTGTTAAAATTAAAAGAAAGGCCTGTGAGCAGGCCGCTTAGGGCAGAAAATAAAAAAATAATCATAATCAATTCAAAGCTATTGCGTTGTAAAAGATAGGAATCTTTTTCGGAGAAATATTACCTTAAACTTATCGGCTATTTTCCGCAGCATTTCTTATACTTTTTACCGCTTCCACACGGACAAGGCTCATTCCTACCGACCTTGCCCGATAAATTTTTTGAATTTGAAACCGGAGGCTGTTTGTCAGGCTCAGGCCTTGAAGTACTTAAAGGAGTGTACTGCGAATGCACAAAGTTTTTAGGAGACTCAACGAAAACCCCTGCATCCTTTTTGGCGGCTTTTGTCTTTGTTTTAAAAATCAGATCCACAACACCATCTTTAACCGATCCTATCATCTCTTGGAAAGCAAGATAAGATTCTTTTTGATATTCAACCAGGGGATCAACGTGAGCATGAGCTCTCAAATGAATCCCTTCCCGCAGATGATCCATAACCAGAAGCTGCTCTTTCCAACGGGAATCCACAACCCATAAGCTGGTCATTTTTTCCATATAACGCATGTTCTCCTGCCCAAATTCCGATTCTTTCTCTTTGTACGCTTCTTTAATCCTACTTTTTATGCTGGTTGTTATATCTTCCTGGCTATACCCTTCAAAGTCAGCTCCGGAAAACTCCAAGTTAAACTTTAGTTTAAGCCAATGCAGCAATCCAAACATATCCCTTTCATCCTGAAAATAAAGCGGGACGTTGTTGTCGATGACTTCTTCAATCATTGAAATAATTTCTTCACTTATATCACTGCTGTCCAGTATTTCTCTCCTTTGCCTGTAAATTACTTCTCTTTGTTTATTCATTATGTTGTCATATTGTAAGAGCTGCTTCCTTATTTCAAAATTATGCCCTTCAACTCTCTTCTGGGCAACAGCCAAAGAGTGATTAACAAGAGCGTGCTCTATGGGCTGATCCTCAGAAAACCCAAACCTATCCATAAGCCCGTAAATTCTTTCTGAACCGAACATCCTCATTAGATCGTCTTCGAGCGAAACGTAAAACCGTGACGAACCCGGGTCTCCCTGGCGTCCAGAACGCCCCCTGAGCTGATTATCGATTCGGCGGGCCTCATGGCGTTGAGTACCTATGATATGAAGCCCGCCAAGCCTCACAACTTCATCGTGCTCTTGCTGGAATTTCTGTTTATGTTTATCCAGTAATTCTCCGTAATTCTGTTTGTAGGCCGGATCTGTGAATTCTATATTATTCCTATTCAAAATTTCCTTTATGAAATAATCAATATTACCGCCCAAAATAATATCTGTTCCCCGGCCAGCCATATTGGTGGCAATAGTAACCTGCGATAGCCTGCCGGCTTGAGCTATAATCTGCGCCTCCCTTTCATGATATTTAGCGTTTAAAACGTTATGAGGAATCCCTTTCTTGTTAAGAAGAAAAGACAAGCCTTCGGAGTCTTCGATAGAAGTTGTGCCGACTAAAACAGGTTGTTTTCTTTTATAAAATTCTTCTATCTCGTTTACAACAGCCGCAAATTTTCCTTTTTTGCTTTTGTAAATACGGTCAGGGTAATTCTTGCGTGTCAATGACCTATTGGTAGGCACGACTACAACATCCAAGCCGTAAATATGGCTGAACTCATTCACCTCAGTGTAAGCAGTACCAGTCATCCCGGCCAGCTTCTTGTACATCTTGAAATAGTTCTGCAAAGTTATTGTGGCCAGAGTCTGGCTCTCTTCCTGTATTTTTAAGCCCTCTTTAGCCTCTACTGCCTGATGAAGTCCGTCTGACCAGCGCCGGCCAGGCATAAGCCTGCCGGTAAATTCATCAACAATGAGAACTTTACCATCTCTGGCTATATACTCTTTATCTTTTCCAAAAAGATAGTGCGCCCTTAAGCCCTGAGTGAGGTAATGAAGCCAAGGATTAGAGAACTTATCGGGAGACTCATCAGAAAGGCTGCTAACCCCAAGAAGCTTTTCGCTTTTCTTTTCTCCCCGGGGGGTAAGATAAGCATTGTGGGTTTTCTCTTCTATGATGGCATCGTAACTTTCTTCTAACTCTGACGGAGGCACCTTTGCCTGACTGCCATCAATACTCTTAACAGTAATGGTACCGTCCTTATTATCAAAACTCTGTATAATAACCTTTGCTTTAATCTGCCTTATTACTTTATCGGCTAAATAATATTTTTTTATATAACTTTCAGCCGGGCCAGAAATGATCAAGGGGGTTCTGGCCTCGTCAATTAATATTGAATCAACCTCGTCAACTATGGCATAGAAATGCCCTCTTTGGACCATTTCCTCAGAGGTATTAACCATATTGTCCCGCAGGTAGTCGAACCCAAACTCGTTGTTAGTCCCATAGACTATATCGCAGGAATAAGCGGCTTTTCTATCGGGTTTATTCATATCCTGCTGTATAACGCCACAGGAAAAACCCAGCAACTCATATATCGGGCTCATCCATTCCATATCTCTTTTTGCCAGATAATCGTTAACGGTTACGACATGCACGCCCCCGCCAACCAAAGCGTTCAAAGAAGCAGCTAAAGTTGCAACAAGAGTTTTTCCCTCTCCGGTAACCATCTCGGCTATCTTGTTTTTATGAAGGACTATGCCGCCAAGAAGCTGGACATCGAAGTGACGCATTTTGACCGTCCTTTTGGCAGCCTCCCTCACCAAAGCAAAATAAAAAGGCAGAATATCATCCAAAACCAAATCCACCGTCTCTCTATATTTAGTTTCATCCGCGAATTCGGTTTTTTCCCGGATAATTTTTCTGAACTCTGCAGTCTTTTCTTTAAAAAAAGAATCCGGCACTCCGGCCATCTCCTTCTCTAAGGCGTTTATTTTCCCTACCAGCGGAACTAAAGAAGCTATCTCCTTTAAGGAAGGAGCGGGAGTCTCTTTGTTTAAATGGACATTCACCGGCCCTGGCACCCTGCGTATAGCTCTTTTGCAATTATTTAGGATTATTTTTTTAAACATATTTGGGATTAAACACCTTTTTCATAATTTAAGTATGCATACATAAAGGCATCGAGCTTTCCGTCTAAAACCGCCCGGGCATCATGAACCTCTAAATTCGTGCGGTGGTCTTTAACTAAAAGATAAGGGTGCAAAACATACGACCTTATCTGTGATCCCCATTCTATTCTTTGTTTCTGGCCGGACATTTTTTCAAGCTCTGTCTTGTTCTCTTTTTCTTTTAGTTCATACAGCTTAGCTTTCAAAATTTTTATAGCTGACTGTCTATTTTGATGCTGAGAGCGCTCATTCTGACAGGCAACCACTATGCCGCTGGGCATATGTGTGATGCGCACTGCCGAATCAGTCACGTTAACATGCTGGCCGCCGGCACCGGAAGACCTGTATGTGTCTATACGAAGATCCTCGGGCTTTATTCCTATTTCTATATCTTCTTTTATCTCCGGCAAAATATCCACCGAAGCGAAAGATGTATGCCTGCGCTTATTGGCATCAAAAGGAGAAATCCTAACCAGCCTGTGAACACCCCTCTCAGAACGCAGCAATCCGTAAGCCCTGGGGCCTTGTATAAAAAAAGTTATACTTTTTATACCGGCCTCTTCACCTCTTAATTCATTTAATACATTGAGTTTAAATTTTTTGTCTTCCGCCCACCTGTAATACATCCTAAAAATCATTGAGGCCCAGTCACAAGCCTCTGTGCCGCCGGCACCGGAATTTATTTCTACGATAGCGTTGGCTTTATCGAATTTTCCCGAAAAAAGAATCTCCAGGCGTAATGCCTTGCACTCGCCATCTAAAACTTCTATCTCTTTTAAAATATCTTTCTCAATACCGGGCTCATAAACAGCAAGGAACTCTCTTAAATTATCCAGCCTTTGATTCAAGTTTTCCCAGCGATCAGCATCATTTTTCAAATATTTAAGTTCCTCAACCACGCTTGCGGCAGATTTAGAATTATCCCAAAACCCGGGTTGAGACATTTTTATTTGCAAAGAAGAAATCGCTTCTTTTTTTTTATCAATTTTAAGAAGGCCTTTGATGCTGGCAACTTCCATATTTAATTTATCTATTTGTTTTTCAATCTCTTGTAACATATTTTTAAATATACCGGTGGGATTTGATAAAATCCGAAAATTATACAAACTTAGAGGTTTTACAGCAGTCCCCGGTTACGCAACTCCATTTCCAATTCCTCTTTGTTGTCAGAAAATTCTATAGCTTTAGCGGCAGAGACCTTACCGGCTTCAACCAATTCCAGCAGGCATTGGTGAAAACTTTTCATGCCATAATGGCCTCCGGAAGAAATATATTTAGGTATCTCCCAAATTTTATTTTCCCTTATTAGGCGCGATACAGAAGGGCTCAAAGTCATAACCTCATAAGCCGGCACCAACCCTGGATGATCTGAACGGGGAAGCAATCTCTGCGATAAGACTCCTTTGAGAAGAAAAGAAAGCTGGTTCATAATAAAATCCTGCTGGTGAGGATGAAAAAAATTCACGATTCTTTCTATAGTGGATGTAGCATTAACCGTATGCAGTGTAGAGAAAACTAACACCCCGGTTTCAGCGGCAGTTATCGCTGCATGGCAAGTCTCAGCGTCAAGAATATTACCTATATACATAACGTCCGGGGAATGCAAAGCAAATTGACGCAAGGCATCACCGTAACTTTCAACATCATCGCCTATCTCCCGTTGGTTGATAACAGCTGTGTCATCAACAAAAGTAAATTCTATCGGTTCCTCAATAGTCAAAATGTGGCGGCCAAACTGGCTGTTAATGTACTGGATCATGCTTGCTATAGTCGTAGACTTACCGCTGCCGGTTATCCCGGTCAAAAGGATCATGCCCCTTCTCTCATGACAAAACTTCTCTAATACTTCTGCCGGCAGGGATAAATCGGTAAAAGAAGGGATTCGCAAGTCAATCTTCCTAACCACAACCGCGGGCGTGCCTCTCTGGTAAAAAGCCCCCAGGCGAAACCGCCAAAAATCTTTATACCAATAGGTAAATTCACACCCCCTATGGACTTTAAGCTTCTCCCGGACACGTTCAGGCATTACGTCTTTAATGATAGCTGTTATTTCTTCAAAGGTAAACTTATGATCCTTGATTATCTCAACCTCTGAATTGACTCTGCCCCTTAAAGGGCCGTTAACCCTTATAAAGGCATCTGTAATATCCTTTTCGATCATTGTATCCAGAATTTCATTGAATTTCACTTCTACCTCCTTGCTAAAAGACAAGTTCTATGCAGCTTTTGTTTATTTTATCACATCTTTAATCTTTTTCTCAAAATTTATTAAATTTTCCTTCAACCCAGAACCTAAGCTATAACCTCCAAAATCACGGGAACTCTTTATAACCCTGTGGCATGGTATAAAAAAAGGGTAGGGGTTTTTTTTGATAGCCCCGGCGGCTGCACGCCAAGCCCTAGGCCTGCCGGCTTTTTTAGCTACCCATTTATAACTGCGCAACTCTCCAAAAGGGATCTTTGCAACAACCCTTAATACCTTTTTCTCAAAATCAGTCATATCTTGTATTATTCGAAAGTTATGTTTACAGTCTACTCTATAACCGTATCATTTATCGTTGAAGGGTTGCGTAGCTGGAAACGGCTGTCGTTAAACGTCAATCGCCTCTATTCATAAGCTTTTATTAACGCAGCCGGCAAACGAATAACTTGTACGAGTTACGCAACCGTATACCGTTCGCCTTTACACAAAATATGTAAACACATCTCTACAATTTTACACATCTTTTATTTTTATATGTTAAATCCGGGTTTGAGTTTCAGCCCCAATGAAGCCTCTCATGCTTCTTGGATTTTAGCCCGGTGTTTTAGCAAAGTAAAATCAAGCGGCACTACATATACCGCGGCCTTAAAGCTGCGGTTTTTGCGCCGCAAATGCATAAAACAACTTGAATATGCTATTTTTTAAAAAATCGCTTCTTCCGGCGCAAAAGTTGATACGAGTGAGCAAATCTATGGGCTTCATCGCGAACCCTTTGGATTAAATGTAAACAAGGCTCATCTCTCGGTATAGATAAAGCCTGGCGGCTGTTAGGAAACCACACCTGTTCCTTCCCCTTAGCAAGGCCTACAACAGAAGTTTTTACTCCCAACCCCTGCAAAACGCTGTGAGCCCTGTCAACATGGCCTTTTCCCCCGTCTATTATTATTAAATCCGGCATGCCTAAGCGCTCCTTTAAAACACGAAGATATCTCCTTCTTACAACCTCTTCTATCATGGCATAATCGTCCTGGCCCCTGACGCTTTTTATAAGAAATCTTCTGTATCTCTTCTTGTCAGGAAAACCATCAAAAAAAACCACCAATGACCCCACAGCGTCATATCTGCCTAAAGAGGAAATGTCAAAAGCCTCTATGGCCAGAGGAAGACGGGATAAATGTAAGGTTTCCTTAAGAGAAATTATCTCATGCGGCTTAGGACTGCCCTCATAAAGGTCATTTATCGCCATAATCCTATTCCTTACAACCACAGCTTTTTCAAAATCTTTTCGGGCAGAAAACTCTTCCATTATAGCATTTAAAGACCTAATTATTTTTTTTCTCTCTCCCTTTAAAATCTGGACCACCTCTCTTACAAAAGCTGCATATTCACCGCAAGAAATATCTCCTAAACAGGGGCCGGGACAAAGCCTAAGATGATAAAACAGGCAAGGCTTCTTAGGCATACGCCTGCAGGAACGATAAGGAAAAATCCGCCTTATTAAATTGAGGGCAGACTTAAGAACCGCTGCCCTGGGATAAGGGCCAAAAAAACGACTATTGCTTTTTGTTTTCGAACGGGAAATGAAAATTCTCGGGAAAGGCTCATTGGTTATTTCAACATAAGGATAACTTTTCCCGTCACGAAGAGCTATGTTATGATAGGGTTTCTTTTCCTTTATAAGAGCAGCTTCCAATATCAATGCCTGCTCAGGATTCAAGCATTCTATAAAATCTACAAAAGCGACTTTCCTGGAAAAAATATCAGCCTTGTCCGATGACTTAGCAAAGAAATGACTGGCAACTCTTTTACGAATGTCAGTAGCTTTCCCTATATAAATTACCTTTCCTTTGGCCGTTTTCATGATATAAACACCGCAAGTTGAAGGCAACTTTTTTATTATTTCTTTTATGGCCATGTTTATTTCCAAGCCAAATCTTACAACTGCATAAACCGCAGCATCTGGCCTTTCGGGATAAATATTTTCTGCTTGTTTAACGCCTAAAAATAAATCTTTTAAATCTGCTTTTGACAACGGTAAGTAAATAAACCACTTGCCGCAGGCCGGTAATATATCCGCCCAGAAAAAATACCAGCAAAACAACCAAAGCCACAATTGAAGCTGTAAGGTACTTCGACAAAGAAAGATAATCCCATAGCAAGCGCGCTATTGAAGCAGTTACAAAGCTTAAAGCAAGGACCTTCCTGAATTGAGCCATGGTATCCAGCCATTCAATCTTTCCCACGCGTTTGATCAATTCTTTATAAAGGAAGCAAAAATTGAAAACTGCTGCCAAACTGCTGCCTAAGGCTACCCCTCCTATCTTCAAGGGGAACATCAGTATCGCGCTTAAAACAACATTGACGAGAAGAGAAAAGCTGGCAATCTTAGCAGGGGTAACGGTATCTTTAAGGGCATAGAAAGCATTGACAAACAACCTTATGGCACAAAAAAAGAATAGGCCAAAAGAATAGAAAAACAAGGCTGATGAAGTTAACTGTTTCGAGTTCAATCCGAATTCTCCCCGGGTAAAAACAACATCTACAATGCCATCCGAAAGAAACATAAACAAAACAGAAAGGGGTATTATGAAAACAGCTATATTTTGGAACGAAAAAATAAGAAGTTTTTGAAAATTCTTTAAGTCTCCCTTGTGATGATATGAAGACAAATCAACTATGGCTACACGGGATATAGAAAGGGCTATAAGCGCAAAGGGAAATTGGATAAGCCTATTGGCGTAATAAACCGATGCTACAGCACCCTGGCCCACTACAGAACTTAAAGAAGAAAAAATTGTATCAATAAACACGCTTAGATGATAAACAAGGCTCGACCACACTCTGGGAACAAAAAGTTTCATCATCCTTATAATTGAAGCATCCCGCAGGCCGGCACGAAAATCAAAAGATAATATAAATCCTGAACGCCTCAAGGATATAAATGGTATTATTACCTGCAGGAGGCCGCCAACTAAAACGCAGGCAATCAGAATATAATTTCTAAAATAACGGCTGAACAATAAAATCCCTATTATAAAAGAAATATTCAAAAATATGGGAGTGACGGCGGCTATAAAAAATTTCTTTAAGGAATAAAGAACAGCAATAGCTATGGATGAAAGGCCTATTAAAATAAGGTATGTAAAAGTTGCCCTGGTGAAAGAAACGGTCAGATTAAATTTGGCAGTTTCGGATATAAAACCCGGGGCTATCAAAGCAACAAGAAATTTAGCAAAAATTATACCTAATATGGTAAAAAGTAAAAGGCCCACAGCCAAAATCGAAAATAAACGAGTGCTTATTTCAAATATTCTTTTTTTATCACCCTGCTGCTCAGCCAACACCGGTGTCGCAACCGAATCTGCGAACCCTTCGGCAAAAATACTTCTGAATATATTAGGTAGTTTAAAAGAAACCAGAAACGCTTCAAGAAGGTTTGAGGTACCGAAAAAACCAGCCACTAAAATATCCCGGACAAACCCCAAAAGACGCGACAATAGCGTCCCGGTTCCCATTATATAGGCATTTTTGGCAATTTTTCTAAGCATACTCCCTGAACTAAAAAAACATTAAGTAAATGAAGACGAGCCTGGATTTTCACCCACCCAGGCATAAAAAAAACCTTGACATATATATGCACTTAATATACAATTCTTCATAAAATAAAGGAGATATTATGGCACAAAGAAAATCAGCTAAAAAAGCTTTAAGACAAACAGTAAAAAAACAGGAATATAACTTCCGAATTAAGCAAAAAATTAAGACTGCTATAAAGAAATTTAGAAAAGCTATAGAAAGCAAAGATTCTGCTCTAAGCGCAGAAACCCTCAAGCAAGTTTATAAGACTCTTGATAAAGCGGCAGCAAAAAATACAATCCACAAAAACAAAGCCTCACGTAGAAAAAGCCGCCTTTCTAAAATGCTTAACAAAACAAAAAATTAATCCTTAAGCCTTTGACTTTTTGCAAAAGTTTACTGCAATAACTTTACCAAAAGAGTTTCTATAACAAATCTAGCACTTAAGCCCTTTTCTTTTATAGCCCGATCAGCCTGCCATAAGTACTCAAGATGCTTTTCCTTATTAAAATGATTCCTTGAATAAGAAATTTGGTTAGCCAGAATTCCAATAATCTGAGGGCCAACTTTTTTATCTTTTGCCTCTTGAGACAGGAGTTTATCAGCAGCTACCAGTGATGACACCAAGTCGTGTTTTCGTAAAGCGTAAATAAGCTCCTCCATATAACTACCCTGGCGTAAAGATGCTGTCTTATATAAAGAGGCGTTATCTAGAATAAATTTAAACAGGGTGTTGGAAAATATTTTTTTATCCTTTTGAAGTTTATATTGATCTTTTTCAGTTTCGAAAATAAGATAACTGTTTTTTAATATTTTATTTAAATTATCATAGATAAATTTGCCTGCATCTGGAGCCAGATTAGAAAAATCTTTTAAAAATACTATCCGGTATTTATTTAAAGGTACAGTTAGGAGTTTTTCGGCTAAACTATTAACATCTGCTTCTTTAGGATACACGTTTAATTTATCCGGCTCACCAGAGGCCCCAGTAGCAATTCGTTTTTTTATATTCTCATAAGCCCTGCGGCGTTGAAAAAAGTCAGGGCCGGATATTAAAAAAATTCTATCCTTAACGTTCATGGCTATTATCTTTCAAGTTATAAAGTATAACCTTGGGGAAAAGTAAACTTTGAGTTAGCTGGAGGATTTGATTCTTATCTATAAAATCTCCTATTGTAATGCAGCCCCACAGATGTACTTTGAGCAGAAATCCCAAAAAACACCTCATCCCTCGGCCCCCTTCAAAAAGAATATCTCTTCTTAATTCCTTTTAAAACAAAGGGCCTATTTCCGCCCTAAAGATTTATCTAAGGGGGTTAAAACACAATTTTTCTTGAGCGGACGGCCGCTTTAAGCAAGCCAAACCTTAGAAAAACTACCACTCTTCTGCTACGGCTTCGGATATCCTCCTGGCTGAATCAACAATCAAATCGTTTTGAGCAGCAGTTTCACTCCTCTGATTGGGCCCGGAAAGATAATAACTCGACTCCCCCACAATAGTTTTCTCTTCCAACACCTCTCCTTCAGCAGAAGTTAGTATCATTAATATGTGTAAACGCAGCCGCTGTTCTTTAACATCATCATTGTCTTCATACCTTAGAGTTTCTTTGTCGTAATCATTAATGGTACAAACAAGGCTGAGCGCTCCCTCACCCTGGCTAACCACCTTAAGCTGCCCTTCAACATTGAACCTGCTCACCAACTCGTTTGTTAACCTGTTTTCTATAAGAACCGGAAAACTAGTGTATCCGGAAGTCTTAGCATTTTCAGAAGCTACGTCAATTTTGTTTACTACCGGTTTTATAATTATTTCTTTGCCGGCATAAATGCCTCCTCGGGTAGTATATCCACAGCCAACCAAATAAGCCAAAAATACCAAAATTATAGTCCGCTTCATCTTTAACCTCCGCGTCAGCCGAAATACCCTCTGAGCCTTTTCTGATCCAAAATTCCTCTAACCTGGTTAAACTCTTTAGGTTTAATATTTTTTTCCAGTTCTTTCTTCTCTTTTTGAATACGCAATTTTTCCTGACGAGCTGCCTCTTTCTCTTTCTTCTTAGCTTCAATGCGCCTCAGCTTTTCCTGCCGGAGGGCTTCTTTTTGTTTTTCCTTCTCCTCAATGCGCCTCAGCTTCTCCTGGCGCTTAAGTTCCTGAGCCTGTTTCTTTGCGCGTATAAGCTCTTGCCTTTCCTGAAGTTTTTTCTCGGCCAAAGCTTTTTTTTCTGAACGCTTTTTGTCTATCAGGGCTTGCTTTTCGGCTTTTGCCGCCTGAATTTTTGCTATTTTCTCTTGGCGAATTTTATCTTTTTCCTCTTTTCTCTGTTTTATCAAAAGAAGTTTTTCCTGTTTTTTTTGTTCTTTAAGCTCCTTTTTCCGGCGGATTTTTTCTTCTCTGGCCCTCGTCTTCTCAGCTTGCTGGATTTCAGCTTCCTGACGTTTACGCATTTTCTCAAACTCACTCTTGGAAATATCGCCCCGGATAAGTTCATCAAGCTCTTGGGCTTTTTCCAGGGCAGTTTCATAATAACTGCTATCGGGATATTCAGTAACGATCTTCTGATAATACAACACAGCACTTTTAAAATGGTCTTGCTTATAATAAAATTCCGCTATATCGAAATTCTTCCTTGCCTCTCTGTCGCGTAATTCATCAAGCTGATCCTGGGCCTGAGAAGATATTTGAGCTTCAGGGTGAGCCTTGATGAATTCGTCCAGCCTGTCAGTTGCTTCTTCGAGATAAGATGAGTCGTAATCTGCTCCCGGAAAAGCTTTGGCTGTAGCAATAGCCAGCTGGTATTTAGAAGGAGCCGCCCATTCGCTGTCCGGATAATTGTCGAGAACTTTTTGAAAAGCATCCCGGGCTTCGTCATACCTGCCTAACTGAATAAATATAATTCCTAATTTATACTGAGCCCTGGGAGCATATTCTGAATAAGGTGACTTATCAACTATGGTTTTGAAAATCTCCACTGAAGGATGTTCGACAAAATCATATACCGAAAAACCCAGCCATTTTTTATGCTCTCTGTTTAAAAAGAATTCCCCGATGCTGTACTCGCGTTCCGCCACCTCGCTTATGCGCTGGCTGTTAGGATAAGTATCAGCGATCTTTTTATACTCCAAAAACGCTTCATAGGGCTTATCGAGTTTCTCCAGGCAGCGTGCGACATGATATTGCGCTTCAGCCGCTTCCCGGGCGTCAGGATAATGCACTATCAGTTTTTTAAATTCGTGGTAAGCATCTTTATAGTTTTCTTCTTCAAATAATTTGAGCGCTTCGCGGTATTGCAGATAGGGAGTGGCCAAAGGTGAATAATTGGGATTTTTCCACTTCTGGGTCTTGGGAGACCAGATCCAAAAAGTATAACCCTGGCAAGAAAATAAACAAAATATTAAGAAAAATAACACCTTTTTCATAGAGAAACTATATCAGAGTAGCCTGAGATTGTCAAACCATTAAATGGCCTCTTTAGCCTTTGGAACCTTCCTCTTAAGGGCAAAGAGCAGCCCTGCTAAGCTTGATAAAATTGTATAATAAATAACCATAGTTTTAATAGAAAAACGGCATTCTATGAATGAAAATCTGCTTGAACTTAAGACGCTTGTGCTTTGAATAAAAAGGGAAATTATAAGTGATAGGAGCGCCCCGAGAGCCTTTGCTATAAACGGGAAAAAAGAAAAGGCAACCAAGAAGAAATTTAATCCCAGGATAAGGGTAAAAAACGGTATTAAAAGCAGATTATAAATAATATTTAATAAATACACCCTGCCAAAATAGTAAGAAACTATCGGGGTGATAAGAAGGGTAACAAACAAAGAACATAAGAAAATCTGTTTTAGGTAATAATACGCCGGGTTAGCCTCCGAAACAGGACCAAATATTTTGAATCCTATAATAATAGCCAATACTGAAGCAAACGAAAGCTGAAAACCGGGATTAAAAAGCATTTCCGGATCCCAAATGAGAATAAATAAACCTGCCAGGCCTAGAGAATTCAGAAGCTTTGTCTTACGGCGCAGAAGAAATCCGCAAACAAAAACAGCATACATAATAAGAGCGCGTAAAGTCGAAGCAGAAACCCCGGTTAGCAATGTGTACCACGATAAAAGCAACAAAGAAAAAATAAGGCAGGCCTTATGGGAAAACCCTGCTATTTTCAAGAAAAAAAACAAAAGTAGTGCAGTCAAGCCTATATGCAGGCCGCTTATGGCTAAAAGATGAGAAACGCCGGCTTTAGCGAAAATATCTTTCTGTAAACCAATCAGCTCCCGCCTGCCCAAGAATACAGCTGCCAAAAAATTGCAGCTCTGCTGATCGCAATTTTTTTCAAAAACCCTCAAAATATATTTATTAGCCGTTTTGGTTATACGTTCTGTTAAGGTTAAAGGAAGTTTTTTAACTTTCGAATTTTTCCTGACCCATAAAAAAAGGGCCTTGCCATGATAATTGTTTTCTGTCAACTTGCCTGTAACTTCATAATGGTTAAGGTATTCAAGTTTTTTTGAATAATCCGCGACAAAAGCTGAAAAGCTAACCGGCTGGGATCCTGCAAAATAAATTTTGGCCTTGCAGGTATTACGCAAAGACGAAACTTTGGGTAGAGAAACAATCTTTAGAGAAAATTTATAGTTTTTATTAAGAAATGGTTTTTTGTTGTGATAAAAAGAGTGAGAAACAGACCAAGCCGCCCCTAAAAAAATAAAGATTACTAAAATAGCCGCATCAGAAGCAAAAACATTTTTCTTGCGGTAAAAATAACCCGCGGCCAGAAATGATAAAGCCGCTAAACAAACCAAAAACCAGAAAGAGCTAATGAACCTGCTGATTACAATACCCGTTGAAAAACAGATAAAAATAAAAAAACCTAAAAAAGCTCCAAAATTTGCTTTTTTCACTTTTTACCGAATCAAAAAGTTATGTAACCCTCTATTATCTTTATCTTTTTTCTGCCTATACCTTTAACCTTTATAAGGTCATCCCCGGTTTGGAAATTGCCATGTTGAAGGCGATATTCTATTATACGCCCGGCTATAACCCTGCCTATCCCGGGAATACACGATAGGCCTTCCAAGGAAGCTTCATTAATGTTAATTTTGGCAGGCTGAGAAATAACTACCGGCTCAGAACCAGAAGGCTTGTTCCCTAAAGCAAGGTGAAAGTTATAAAACCTTATGAGGCTGCCTAAGAAAATTAGAAAGCCTATAAAAAGAAGTACTTTTCTTTCCTGATGGGTAAGATGAAACATCCTTTAACAACGCTTAGGCTTTTAGTGCATATATTGTAATCTGTTTTAGGCAACGATGTTGAGGAGTTTTTTATCTATGTAGATAATCTTTTTAGGCTTGGATGCAGATAAAGCTTTTTTAACCTTGTCTAACGAAAGAGCTTTGCCCTCTATTAAGTCTTTAGTCCAATCAACGGAAATAACCAGCCTGTCTTTGACTTTGCCATTAACCGCTACAGCTATCTCTATCTCTTTTTCTAAGATGTATTCCTGATTAACCTGGGGCCAACTCCTTGAAAGAATAGAACCTTGATATCCCAAATGGGCATTAACCTCTTCGCTGATGTGGGGTGTGAAAGGCGATAGGAGCAGAAATACAACATCGACTGTTTCTTTAAGAATTTCCCGGCTCAAAGCACCTTCGTTTATACCCTTATAAGCTTGGTTAACCAACTCCATAATCCGGCTGATTGCGGTATTAAATTGGAAACTTCCTTCTAAATCTCGGGTTACCTCTTTAATAGTTAAATGTATCTTCTTAAGAAGGCCAGCTTCAATAATGCCGGGTTTATTCCCGGTCTGGCCAGCATCACAATCTCCTAAAATATCAACCAGCCGCAATGCCCTCTGCATAAAACGCCAGATACCCTGCAGGCCTTCATCCTGCCACTCGGCATCTTTTTGGGGCGGGCCCATAAAAAGTATATACAAACGCATGGTATCAGCACCATACTTATCAATAATATAGTCCGGAGCCACTACGTTGCCTTTGGACTTAGACATTTTAAAACCTTCTTTAACAATCATGCCTTGGGTAAACAGCTTCTTGAAAGGTTCGGGGAAATTGACGAGGCCCTCATCTTGTAAAAATTTGTTAATAAACCTCGAATACATAAGGTGTAGTATCGCGTGCTCAACCCCTCCGATATACTGGTCTACCGGAAGCCAATTGTTTACATCACTGCTCACAAAAGGCTTGTTCTGTTCCTTGGGGGATATATAACGCAAATAATACCAACTGGAATCAACAAAAGTATCCATGGTGTCGGTTTCTCTCCTCG
>JAQUWY010000024.1 GCA_028692655.1 Candidatus Omnitrophota bacterium
TTTCTCTAAGTTTTTTTTCAGAAAGATTGCTTTTATTTTTTTTAATCTCCAGCAGAAACGTATACATAACCAACAAAACCTGGCCCACTGCCCGGGTCTTCATATCTTTTATCGCTTTATGCGCCTGCTTGTAACTTCTTACCTTTATATATTTGACTTTGTAGGGCAGAATGGCCTCATCAAGCACATTTACAGTGG
This sequence comes from Candidatus Omnitrophota bacterium, assembly GCA_028692655.1. GTDB lineage: Bacteria > Omnitrophota > Gorgyraeia > Duberdicusellales > 4484-171 > JAQUWY01. The sequence goes on from JAQUWY010000024.1 coordinate 199, forward strand.
TACCTTTAAGTTCAATTGGCCAGAAAAGTGGTGAAAATTTCATATTATTTAATTAACAGGGTTTTCTAACAATTTCCTATATTCTTCCAAAATCTTTCCGGTTACACTCCCGGGCTCACCGGAACCAATAGGCCTTTGCTCACATTCTACTAACGGCATAATTTCCAGTAAAGCGCTGGTTAGAAACGCTTCATCACAAGAATATATGTCTTTTATTTTAACCTTTTCCTCTTTGAATGTTAAGCCTAAATATTGTGCTATTTTTCTGACAGCTTTGGCAGTAACACTGCTAAACCCTCCACAAGAAGATGGCGGCGTAATGATTTCATTTCCCTTAACCAGAAAGATACTGCTTCTTGCGCCTCCGGCCAGTCCTCCTTCAATATTTAATACCAAAGCTTCGTCTTTTTTTACCTTTTGGGCACTGAACCAGGATAAGCGGTTACTAAGATAGCTTAAAGATTTAATTTGGCTGGTTACTTCCTGTGGATTTCTTTTATAAGGTGATATTACAGAGCTAAAACCTTTATTATAAGTTTCGGGCTTGTAGTATCCAAAGTTATCCGCATAAATCAATATACCGGTGCCTTTTCTTTTTTTATAAGCGGTTATCCTGACATAAGCGTCTGTTAAATTGTTTTCAACAAGTAAGTCTTTTATAGCTTTACTCCAGTCCAAAGTAACTTTTTCTATGCCTATCTTTTCCAGACTGCTGTTTAATCTTTCGATATGTTCAGTTAAAAAAGAAATACTACGGTTATAAACCCTGAAAGGCTCATAAACTCCCCAGCCGAATAAAAATCCGGGTTCAAAAATTTCTTTTATTTGATCCTTGTTGATTATATCCCCGTTACAATAAACCTTCATTAGCCAAATATATTAAGAAAGTTCTTATGGGCAATCTTTTCCTTGACCTTTTCCCCAAGGGCTTCCAGCAGTTTCAAGCTATTCTTAACATCCCCGCAGACAGGATAGTCCGAGCCCCAAAGAAGCTTGTCTTCACCAAACAAATCAATTGCCAGCTTCAAACTGTCCAAAGAAGCTCCTGAAGTATCAACATAAACCTTTTTTAAAATTTTACTAGGTTGGCTTTTTAAATCTTTTACTATTTTTCTTTCTCTCAACATAGCATAAACTCTATCCAGCCTGTCTTTTAAGAAAGGCAGCACGCCGCCCAAAGATGAAAATATGAATTTTACATCGTATTTTTCAAGAATACCTTCCATCATCAGCAAACCCATAAACATAGAAGAATCAAAGCTGTATTCAAGCACCGGCATCAACAAGGGGTCCTTGACACGGTCGAAACCTATAGGGTTTATAGCTTGAGGATGGACAAAAACAGGTAAGTTATTTTTCTCGACAGCCTCAAAAAAAGGATGAAGCTCGTTAACTAAAAACTTACCGTTGTGGCTTGAAGCAATACTTATCGCCTTAAAGCCTTTATTCTTTAACTCTTCTATTTGGCAATTTATACCTGAAAGGTTATCAATGTTGACAATCCCAGCGCCGATTATTTTAGAATTTTCTTTAATGACTTCTTCCAGAGCGCTATTATAAATTTCACAAACCCGGGAAAAAGTTCCCAATTTAAGATGGGCATCGGTGGACGGGTAACACAAAAGAGCTTTCTCTATCCTATGCTCATCTAAAAAAGCATAGAGCTTTTCTTTGTCGGTCCAAACGCCTTTATAAAAAGCGGTATAAACCGATAATTCTTCAGGGATAAAGTGAATATGGGCATCGCAAAGCATAAGACAAAGTGCACTAGCACACCAGAACACCGGAACACCAGATAATTTTTCTGGTGCACTGGTGACTGGTGCTCTGGCGTTCTATATTATATATGTTTCTCTCCCTTAACTGCTCCGTCTTCCCACTTGGTTACGCCCTGCATAACATCCTGAAAACAGAGCTTAGCCAGCGGGTCAAAATTGCTGGTCATAATCCTCTGGATACGTCCGGGCTTTGAAAAAAATTCCCTCATACACCATGAGCCAAGCCTGCCGTAATCTTCAATGGAAAGATGTTTTGTATCCATAACCGGATGTAGAAAATCCCATTTAAGAAAATCTATCTTTTTAGGATCTATCTCACCGCGCTTTGCTCTCTGCCTCCAGATAGGTGAATTAGGCGCCGGGGTAACATAGCCTACCCATAAAATGTCCGGGTCGACCTCGTCGGTGAATTCAAATCTCTGTTTCACTATTTGCTCTGTGTCATCGTCAAAGCCCATCATAATATCAGCTACAATGGCAATATCCTGAGCTCTTAAAATATCTATTGTCTTTTTTATTTGGTCTATAGTTATGCCTTTGGCAATTTTCTTCAGTTCTTCTGGAGTAGTAACTTCGATGCCGAATACCCCCATAAACATCCCGGTTTCTTTCATCAGCGGCAGAATCTTTTCACAGTTTACCCAGTCAACAGCCCGGCCCAAAGAAACCCACTTGATTGGAATATTTTTTTCCTTTTTTAAATTACAGAAACGCTCTACTCTTTCGGGATTAACATTAAAATTGTCGTCCTGAATAACCACAACCTTAACCCCCATTTTATGGAGAAGCTCGAGTTCCTCAATAACTCTTTCGGGGGACTTTGCTCTCCATTTCAGGAAATCTTCCGGATGCCGTGGGTCATACTGGTCCCATTCATAACAAAACGTGCAGGCAGAAGGACAGCCTCGCGAAGTCATCATTTCAACAAACGGCTTCCAGTAAGTATGGCCGACATATTTATCCATAGGAAATAAATCATAGGCCGGTAAAGGAAGCGTATTTAAATCCATCAATAGAGGCCGATGCGGCCCCATAACTATTTGGCCGTCGACCCGGGAAGTAACTCCCGCTATATCCTTTGTGTTTTTACCTTTATCTAAAGCCGCGATTAAATCACAAAAAGCTTCTTCCTCCCCCATAACCACATAATCCATTGCCGGGTTATCCTCTAAGGTCTGTACCGGAAGCGAAGAATACCAAAGACCACCCATAATTATCTTTACCTTGGGTAAAACTTCCTTAATTTTAGCAGCAGTCTGGTTGAAATACCAGATTATGCCAAAACCAACCGAACAATGAATCATATCGCCCAAAACAACCACGTCAGGATTTTTCTCTTTGACCTTTTCGGCAATTTCTTCAATAGGGATATCTAAAACAGTTGCGTCCAGCACCTCTAAATCGCTGTAACCTTTTTCTCTGATGTAAGCTCCCCACTGAGCATACAGCTGGTTAGGCGCAAAGTGTTTACCGTGAGTTGCCCAAGCTCCAATTTTAGGCATTACGAATAAAACTTTCATTTTTCCCCCTTGTTTACTGTGCACCAGAACACCGGTCACCAGTGCACCTGTTAAATATTTTTATAAAATTTCCATAACAGATTCCCTACTTCTTGCCGTAATCCTTGAAGCTTATTATGGTTTTCTTGGCTAAAGTATCCTAATTTTAAAGAAAAATCTAAAAGATATTCTGTTTCCGCAAGTGAACCTAAAGCTATATTTGCAAATTGCCTCAGTTCGCCTTTACCTTGCCTCCCGTAGCCTTCTACAATATTTGTCGGAACTGACAACGCAGACCTTCTTAATTGAGAAGTTACACCATAAACTTCATCTTTAGGAAAATCTTTTGTGATAATGTAAATGGCATAGGCTAACTCATTTGCCTTTTGCCATACAATTAATTTTCTATATCCTTTCTCCGCCATTTTTCCTCTTTTTCCTGGTGTTCTGACGGCTGGTGCGCTGGTGTTCATTTATTAGGATGTTCCTGCTTAAACGGTATCACCGGTTTAGTCCAGGGTGTCTGCTGGTTTATAACCGCAATCTCAAGCGGGCAGACATTCGCCGGAACGGTTAAAGCAAATCTCACCGCGTCTTCTATTGCCTGGGTGCTCATCAGACGCGAATTATCGGCAGTAACCTCCTGAAGCTTACCTGTCAAATCAGTATCGGTTACCCCGGGTAAAAGAGAAGTGATTTTTATACCGTGATCACGCACCTCCCAGAATAAGCCTTTGGAAAAAGCGCGAAGTCCAACCTTTAACGAGCTGTAAACAATGAAGTTCCGCGGCAGCGGATCGCAGAGAGTCGATCCGGAAACCATATTGATAATACTGCCGGATTTTCTCTCGATCATTTCGTTTATAACCAGCCTGATAAGGCGCACATATCCTAAATAGTTGGTATGCGCCAGCCTTTCAAAATCTTCTATAGGCTGTTCAGGAAAAGGGTACTGGCTGGAAACTCCGGCATTATTAATCAAAATGTCAATTTTGCCAAATTTATCTTTCGTTTTATTGACGAGATTTTCCAAATCCTCTAGTTTCGTAACATCACAAGCTACCGGAAGAACCTGAACTTTGTATTTATCCGCAATTTCTTTAGCTGTCTTTTCAAGCGGAGCAAAACTTCTGGCGGCAATACTTATATCAGCGCCTAAACCGGCAGCCGTGCATGCCAAAGATTTCCCTATGCCGCGGCTGGCACCGGTAACAAGACAAACTTTACCTTTTAAATCAGACATATCTTCCCCCTTTTAAAATATATTTCATTCTATGATTTTCTTTAAAAAAACTCCTAAACAAAAAATACAGGCCCCGACAACGGCAAAAAGAAAATTGAATCCTCCCAGTCCGGCGATAATCCCTCCCGCTAAAGCCCCCAGGCCTCCAAAAGCATATCTTAGCGAACTGTTTAAACCTGAAGAGTCTCTTAATATCTTATCAGGGAAATGAGTCAGGTAAGATGACAGCCCTACATGAGTAAGCCCCCAACCTGACCCCCAAAAAATAATAACAAAAAAAAGATATTTATAATTACCTATAAATATTAATGAGAGTGAAAAAATACTCATCAGGATAAAGCCATAACGGCTTATCCTTATATTACCCAGTCTATTGCTTAAGAAACCGCCGGCAAATTCAAAAATAGTTGCTCCCAGAATAGATGCCGTGAATATCAAGCTTATCATCATCTGCGGTAAATTATAGCTATCGCTTAAATACAACCCCAGGCGTTGCTGGAGGCCATGGTAAAAAAAACTAGCCAAGGCTATTACCGCGAAAAATTTCAAAGCTTTCTTATCGGCTAAAGTACTTAAGTAGCTAAAACCGAACTTGGGAAGCCTAAAATCAAAATCACTTAAATGCCTGGCTATAAGAAAAATTACCCCAAGGCTCAACACCCCCGGTATTAAATAAATAATGCGCCAGGATAAAAACCCGCTTAAAAATACGCTTAGAAGAGTAGAAACATAAGATAAGCCGAATAGAATTCCTATATACTTACCTTTCTTTTGAACCACAACGGCTTTACCTATGGTAATCAAAGCCAGGGGCACAAAACTGCAGCCAAAACAACCCATCAGGAACCTGAAAACAAAAGCTTGATTCAGGCTGGTAGAAAGTGAAAAAAGAAAAGCCGAAGCGCAAAACCCGCCGCTGGCCCAGATGAGAAGATTTTTTACTTTTACTTTCTGGGTTAAAGCCGGCCAGAGAAGCGCTCCCAATCCGTAAGGCAGCATATACAACCAGGTTAAACTTATGGCTTTTGCCGGCGGCGCACCAAACTCACTGGAGATAGAAGGCACCAAAGCCGCCATTGCCGCGACTCCGAACGAAAGCGCAACAAACATCAAGCAAAAAATTGAAAAGCTCACTTTAGACATATTTTTAAGTCCATAGTCTACGGCCCATTGACAATAGACTAATTTATTCTTTCTCGATTATCTCTTTAAAAGTCTTTAAATTTTCCTGAGAGTGGTTGTTTATGGCTTTCTCTGCCTGCTCGTCAGTAAATTTGGCTCCCGGGGCCATTTTAAAATCCTGTATCCAGGTCATTTCAGTTCCTCCTTCAACCTCTCTATATAGCCAAATAATTTTCATAAATTCAAACGGCGCCATCGGATTGAGCCGGCAAGCATAAGCAAACTTTTCTTCTTTAAATAGAAGACGGTAAGATTCCCAGCTATTGCCGTTTTCATGAGTTAATTTAAAAACTATCTTGTTCCCCTTTTGTTCTAAAACATCGCTTCCCGTATATTCTTTGAAAAACTCTTTCCAGCGCGAAATATCATTGCTCATATCAAAAACTTTCTCATAAGACGCGTTGATAACTATTGAATTCCTGGTATGTGCCATTTGTTACCTCCATTTTTTATTAGCGCACCAGAACACCAGCCACCGGTGCACCAGTTTAAATTTTACTGGTGCCTTGATGCTCTGACGACTAGTGCTCACATTATAGCGACCACCCTGCTCCAGGCAGCGCCGGTTTTTCTAATTCTCACCGGAAAACAAATAACTTTAAACCCGAAGTCGGGTAAACTTTCTAAATTAGCCAGGCGCTCGATATGTATAAACTCTCTCTTGCGGCCATGGAAATGAGCCGGCCATAAAACTGAAGGGTCTTTTTTATCTAAGAAATCTTTCATCATAAATTTGTAAGGACGGTCTATACCCATAGTATCGACACCAAAAACGTTTATCCCCTTATCCAGTAAATAATCGATAGCGGTTATGTCAACACCGGGATAATCGGAGAAATATTCTTTCTTCCCAAAAAGCTTATCGCTGCCGGTATAAAGCAATACAATGTCTTTGGGTTTGATTTCATAATTAATCTTTTTAAGGCCGTTTTCTATATCTTCAGCTGTTATGGCTTCTGTAGGCTTTTTGTGAGTAAGGTCTATTTTTACTGCCGGCTGGTAACACCACTCAAGCGGTATCTCATCGGCCGTTTTAGAATCCCTGCCCTGCGACTTGCTCCCATAATGAAAAGAATAGTCAAGGTGTGTACCGCTATGCACAGAAGAGTAAACCATTTCAAGTGAAAGAAATTCCTCATCGGGCAAGTTTTCTTTTTTAATAATACGCTCGCCTTTTTCATAAAGCTTCATGCTTTCGGGATCTCTGGACATCAAGACCTTATTAAGTTTTTCAACTCCGTCTTTATGTGAGGTCCGCTCAATCCTTAAAGGATGAACTTCAAACGCGGTATCGTCAATCGGTAAACTTAAATCTATTATCTTCATTGTTTTATTTAGCACGAATATACACGAATTTTTATCGAATTTTCACGAATTATTAGCGCTAATTCGTTTTAAATTCGCGTTAATTCGCGTTTTTCTTTTTCTCAATAACTGAAACTATTTCTTCTAAAGTCGAAAACTTGGTTATCTCACTGGTTTCAATTTGTATTCCAAAGCGCTTTCCCAAAGACACGACCACCTCAACCATTTCGGTAGAATCAACCCCGATAGAATCATAGAGATTCTGTCCATCTTTTATTTCTTCTTTCTTCACTTCGAGTGTACTGCAAATTACTTCTACTACTTCATCCTTTAATGCCATACTTACCTCCTTCAATGAGTGCACAACTTATGGAGCCCGGAGGACGAATATAAGTTGTATGCACGAATTGAACCCCGCCCTTTTTATGGGTTATGTCATTATTGCTACCCTTGTCAAAAGGGCGGGGTAAATTCAGCCAACACATTTATGTTCGTTCATTTCATTTACTCCATAACTCTGGGCTTCATTTATTATTTTTCCACCGCCAGCACAACATTTATCCCGCCGCGGCCTCTGGCAATAATCAGAGCTTTTTTAATTTCTCTTTGTATGGGTTTGTTAAACGTATAATCTAAATCACAATAAGGGTCATCCATCTGGTGATTAATCGTGGGCAATACCGTACCTGTCTTAAGAGAAAAAATAGTTGCAATCAAATCTAAAGCTGTTTGAGCCCCCAATAAATTTCCGTAGGCGCTTTTAGGCGCGCTCAGAGATATATTTTTTATTTCGTTTCCAAAAACATTTTTGAGAGCTTTTGTTTCAAGGTAATCACCCATTATTGTAGCTTCGGCATCCAGGCATATATAATCTATTTCATTTTTCCCCCACCCAGAATCTTTTAAGCAATCCGAAATAGCTCCTTCTAAAGAATCTGTATCGGGACTATAGCGGCTATAGTGGTATCCATCTGAAGAAAACCCAACCCCCTTTATGAATCCATAAACTTTTGCGTTACGGTTACGCGCCTTTGATTCTTTTTCTAAAACAACGATGCCGGAACCTTCGCCTAAAACGAAACCATCTCGGTATAAATCATAGGGACAATAAGCTTTTTTGTAGTTTAAATTGTTTTGAGACAAGTTTCCGCAGGTATTCGCGCTCAATAAAGCATAAGGGGTAATCGGCGCTTCCATGCCTCCGGCTAAGACAAAATCATTTTTATCCTGAGCAACGATTTTTGCTCCATACCAAAGAGCCAGAGCCGAAGAAGCTTTGTCAGCCACGACAGTTTTACTATAACCTTTAAATCCATAATAAATAGTAACCTGCCCCTGGGGAGCTGCCGGAAACCAGGCGCTAGCCATATAAGGAGACACGCCTTCCCGGCCTTCAATATACATATCCCGCAATTCGGTTTCGGCAAACAGCCAGCCGCCGATAGCGTTTCCCATAAAAACACCGGCTCTGTTTTTGTCGACATTCTTTAAATCAATGCCTGAGTCTTTTAGCGCCTGTTCGCTGGCGACTAACGCCATATGAGAAAATAAATCAATTTTTTTTATCAGGCGGGCAGGTAAATGCGTGTAGTGATCAAGCTCATGGACTTGACCGGCAATGCGGGAAGGATACAATGAAGCATCAAAACGTTTTATTTCATCCACAAAGGAATCTCCCCGTTTAAGATTTGCCCAAAAAGTTTCCTTCTTCATACCACAGGGAGAAACTACGCCAACGCCCGTTATCGCTATTCGTTCCATTCTTTTAATCTCCTTCGTCATTTAATCACAGATTAGATACTGCAGATTATCGCAGATAAAAAATCAATATCTGTGATCATCTGCGATTTTTCATCTGTGGTCATCTGCGTTATATTTCTTAAACACTATCGATGAATGTATTCCTGAAAACCCGCTGCTTGTTTTTAATATGTATTCCGGCATAAGTTTTCTTTTTACATTAGGGATATAATCAAGGTCACATTTAGGGTCTGGCTCTTCCTGGTTTATAGTCGGGGGAAGATAACCCTTTTCAAAAATCATACAACATAATACGCTTTCAGCGGCATTAGCCGCCGCCAGTGGATGGCCAATCATAGACTTAATAGAACTTATAGGAATTTTGTAAGCCAAATCACCAAAAACCATTTTATAAGCTCCGGTTTCAAAAACATCATTCTGGCGGGTAGATGAACCGTGAGCATTAATATATCCTATCTGGTCTTTTTTTATCCCGGCATCCTTTATGGCATCATCCATACACCTTGCCATAGGTTCGCCGTCTTCGGGTAAATCCGTCATATGATAAGCATTGCAACTTGTTCCATAACCCACGATTTCGCCATAAATATGCGCGCCTCTTTTTTTAGCATACTCCAGTTCCTCCAATATCAGGACTCCGGCGGCTTCTGAAATTACAAATCCGTTACGTTTATTATCAAAGGGGCGTGATGACTTGTGCGGCTGATCATTATTTTTAGCCAGAACATTAACCACATCGAAAGCCCCGAAAGTAATCGGGCACACCGGCGCTTCACTTGCTCCGGCGATTATAACATCCTGGCGGCCTTCCCTTATAAGCTCATAGGAAAACCCTAAAGAATCTGTGGCTGCTGTGCACCCGGTAGATATGGTGCAATTCATGCCTTTAGTATGATAAATAGCCCCCACTTCGGCACTGGGAGTATTAAACATAGCTGCATCATATAAATACGGACGCCCTTTCCTGGGATCTATAGGCTTTTTGCCCCAATCTGTAACTAACAAAAACTCTTCCTCCATAAAACGGGTTCCGCAAATGGCGTTAGCAAGTACAACTCCGCAACGCCGCGAGCTAAGTTCTTTGTCGGTTAATTCTGAATCTTTTACTGCCTGTTTTGCCGCGGCAATACCGAATTGAACATATCTGTCCATGCGCTTATGATCCTTTATCCCGAAATTCAAAGGGTCAAAATCTAAGTCTTGAGAAGCGACTTTCGAAACAAACAGGCTGACGTCAAAATTTTCAACCCTCTCGATACAGGGCTTACCCGCAATCAGGTTATCATAAAAAGTGTTTTTGTCTTCTCCGGCAGCACTGATTATACCAATGCCCGTTATAACTACTCTTCTCATTTAAGCTCCTTCGTCACTTAAAACGCAGATTAGCACAGATACAAAGCAGATAATCGCAGATATCTATCTGTGATCATCTGTGCTTTTTTCTCGTCTGCGATCATCTGTGTTTTTCCTTCCAACTTTAAAAACAATATTCCCCCCATCAGGACAGGTAACCGTATCAATGCTGTTGGGGTCATCCATAAAAAAGAATTCGGCTCCGAAATTAAGCGCAAAAAGTGCCGGGAATACCACATGCCAGGCCGCCCCGCAAAAACCATCTATGCATTTTAGGCCCTTAACCGGCCATTTATCACCTACTTTATATCCATAGGCACATTTTCCTTTTGCTTTCACAACCTTTATCTCCATATCTTTGGGGTTGGGACCTTTATGATTTATATCTTTAGGAATGAATTGAACTTTGTCAGTGCCTTTTTCCAGAATCTCAGCTTTAAATTCAAGCTTGCCCCCGTCAGGACAAGTAACTTTTAAAGACCTCTGGTTATCCATAAAAGGAAATTTTGCCCCAAAGCTTAAGGCATAAATCACCGGAAATAAAGCGTGGGCTAACCCGAGACAAAAATATTTAGGCGGGTGCGTGAAATCCTGCAGAATTAGTTCATCACCTGGTTTATAGCCATGATAACATTCTCCATCCACACCTATAACTGTAAGCTTAAGTTTTGGGAAAGGTGTTTTTATCATTTTTTCCTCCCGGATATTCAGTTTAGAAGTTCTTTTAATTCTCCCAATAACTTGCTGGTTTCAAAAAAACTTTTGTTTTTTTCAACCAAATGAACCATTTCTACTAATTTTCTATTCAAAGGGGCTTCGATGCCGCAAGCTTTGGCAAGCTCAATGAATTCCCCGTTAATATAGTCTATTTCCGAAGATTTGCCATTTTTTATACTTTGCAATATTGAACCGTATAGCGGTTCTTTACTCAGATTGGTCATTATACCCGAAAATATATTGGCAGCCTCCCAGGCAGCTAAACTCGTAAGTTTATTTATACGTTCAACTTCAAAATCCGGCAAAGAAACCAGTTTTATTCCGGCCTTGTTTACAATATCCAGGCCTTCTTTCCAAATCGCTATGCTTATCCTGCAAACATCTAAATCAGAAAAGCACTCTTGCATACTTTGACCTAAAATAGCCGGAATACAGTTGTTAGCATTAACAAAAACTTTAAGCCATTTCATACCCGTGATATCATCAACAACTAAAAGTTCAAAAGCACTTCTTAAAGCGGAAGCTATTTCTTGGCTTAATACCGCAGGAGATTCTAAAATCAGAGAGCCTTCGAAATTATGGACTATTTTTCCCGGGCCAAGCTTCGTTGCCCCAAACATAACTATGCTTGAAATGATATTCTCTGCTTTCGTATATTTCTTAAGCAGTCCTTTAGCCCTTATCCCATTCTGAATAGCCAGAAAAGGAACGCCTTTGAGCTCTACATTCTGGGCTTTCATTGCCGGTTCGATATCCTGAGTTTTAACCGCCAGGATAACTAAATCTGGTTCTTCCTCGAGTTTCTGACAGACATCTACCTTTACGTTAAGCTCGCCCCTTACCCCGCTGATACTTAAACCTTTTTCTTTAATCGCCTCTACGCTTTCTTTGCGCCCGATTAAAATTACCTTCTGGCCCTGGAGAGTCAAATACCCCGCCATTATGCTACCTATTGCTCCGGCGCCGATTATCGCTATCTTCATTTCGTCGCTTCGCTCCTCTATGCGCAGATGATCACAGATAAAATGCTGCGGATGATCACAGATAAAAAAGCTAATACCTGCAATTGTTTATATTTATTCACTAATATAACGAGAGTAATCTATACTTTGCTGGCTCATAAGCCGCTTCATCATATCTTTAAACGCTGGGGGTACTTCCTGGAAAAAGGCTTTTACCAAATCTTGCTCCCCGACTTCTGAAGCATTTCTTTCTTTCGCAAGGCTCTCAGCGGTCTCTTTGACCAGTTTTTCAGCAATGCTGCGATGAAACTGGGGGAGGTTATTTATCACTTTATCGAAAACTTCTTTTGCTTTTTCGTTCCATTTAATGTCCATAACTTATTCCTCTTTGTTCTCAGATTTAAACCCTAAACACTAAATTCTAAATCCTAAACAAACCTAAAACTCTAAATTTACTATAAATTCTCGATAACTTTAAAAGCTAAATCAGCCATTTTCATTTCTGCCTGGAAAAACCTGAAATCAGCAAAGCCCAGGGCGCCGGTAATGAGATTGTCCGAAACCGCAAGTATCGCGGCAGTTTTTTTCTTGTAAAGATTAGCCACTGTTACAAATGGCGAGGTAACCATATCCACAGCAATCGCCCCTTTATCAATATAAGAATTCACTATCTCTTTTGTTTCGCGAAAAAGCGCGTCTGTCGTCCATACTCCGCCCTCATGAACAGCTCCTTGAGTTTTAAAAACTTCTCTCAAAGCCGCGGTTAGGCCATCATCAACTTTGGCAACAAAACTATCGTCAACATAATACTTGCTAGCTCCATCGCCTCCAACTACTGAAGTAGTCAGAATGTAATCACCGACGCCTATATCTTTACGCAGGGCACCACAGGAGCCCAGGCGAATAAGATTATTAATGCCTCCGGCACAAAGCAGCTCAGTAACAAATGCTGAATCCGGAGCATAAAATCCACCATTGCCCACAGTTACTTTTTTGCCTTTATAAAAACCGGTCCAGAATGTGTAACCGAGAAAGGTAAAGTTCTTAACACTGTTTTCTAAACGCTGGAGGCATAATTTTGCCCGGTGCTGCTGGCCGCTTACTAGAACCACATCACCAAAATCTCCCGCCCTAAACTGCAGGGTCTGCAGTAAATCTTCCGCTTTCATATGAACTTCTCTTTGCATCATTGCATAGCTCCTTTTGTGAATTGTGCACCAGAACACCAGTTACCAGTGCACCAGATATATTATTCTTCTTTAGTGTGCTGGTGCCCTAGTGCACTAGCGCTCCTTTTCAGCGTTTGTTTATCAACCTTTCCCGTTCTATTTCTAGGTAATTCTTTTATAAATTCAAAATAATGAGGTATTTTAAAATGCGCAAGATGCTCTTTCAAGAATTCTTTCAGCTCTTGTTCATCTATAACTTGCGATTCTTTCACAACGATAAAAGCCTTTGGCACTTCTCCCCGCAGGCGGTCAGAAACTCCGATGACCGCGGCTTCAGTTACTTTTGGATGTTTCTGTATAACCGCTTCTACTTCCGGAGAAAAAACTATTTCTCCGGCTACTTTTATCATTTCTTTCTTGCGGCCGACAATATAATAAAGCCCCTCTTCATCCAAAATGGCTACATCGCCGGTCTTAAACCAGCCGTCAGCAGTCATCACTTCTTTTGTAAGCTGGGGTTCCTTGTAATATCCCAGCATAACCGCTTTGCCTTTAACCAGCAGTTCTCCTCTTTGGCCGACAGTAACAGGTTTCTCGTTTTCATCGACTATTTTAGCGCTCATCCCGGGAGCGAATTTACCAATACTCTGGATTTTATCTATCCCCGGCGGCAGCATACAGTTAGGCGCGGCTGTTTCAGTTAAACCCCAGCCGTTAGACAGCTCTGCCTTGGGACAAGCTTTATGAAATCTTTTTAAAAGCACCAGGCTTGAAGGAGCTCCGAAGACAACCGCAAAGCGTAAAGATGCAAGATCAAATTTATCATACTCCTTTAAAGAAAGGATAGCTACGTACATAGCCGGAACAATGCAAAAAATTGTGGCTTTGTGCTTTTGTATATTCTTTAAAAACTCTAAAGGATGGAACCTCTCCATAAGCACGAGGCCGGAAGCAAATTTGAGCATAAGCAAAATATAAACCAATCCTCCAACATGAGAAAATGGCACGCCTCCGCACAAGAATATGTCTTTATCCGAAACCCCTAAAAAATGGTTTATGGTTTGCGGGGGATTATCAAGATGGCCGTAAGAAAGCATTACTCCTTTGGGATGGCCGGTAGAGCCTGAGGTATAAAAAATGGCGGCCAAATCACTTTCGGAAATTTCTGTTGATGTTTCTCCACCTTCTTCATATTTAAGTTCTGTAATTACCTCTTTTAAACTCGGGCAACTATCTTTAACCCTATTGAAATCGATGCCTTTTTTTGGCTGGGTAATTAATAGTTTAGCTTGGCTATGGTTGATAAAATTTATAACTTCCTCTTCAGTAAGCATGTAGTCTAAGGGAACAATGCAGGCACCCAGACATAAAACTCCTAAAATGCTATAGATGGTATCAGCGGTATTAGGAAGAAAAAAAGCTACCTTATCACCCTTAGCCACGCCCTTAGCTTGTAAATAATTGCCAACACCTAAGGCTTTATCCTTAACTTCTAAAAAAGAAATAGGCTTGTCTTGAAAAACAACGGCTGTTTTTTCCGGATGATTTTGAGCGTGTGTTTTAAGCAGTTTTTGTATGTTCATAAAAACTTATTATTAATTATATTCGTAATTGAGTTTTATTGGTTTCAGAAGTTTCATTTTCGGCTACAGCTTTTTCTTTCAAAAAAACTAAGACTCATTTCCGCCTCGCCCAAATATGGGTAAATTGTCTCCATAAATTCGATAATTTACCCAAGCTCAGCTTTATAATTCGTCTAAACCCAGAATCGGACTTCGTTCTGGTTCTGGGTAAGACTCATTAGTAAAATTAAATTAGTAAAATTTTACTATTTGGAAGGATTTAGTCAAGTGTTTTTTACTTAATTCTTAAATTACTGATACGGAATGGTTTACAAAGTGTTATCTGGAGAGATTCCTTTTGCCTCCAAGGGAACATTGCTGCTCAAAGGCCCAAAAATACCCTTAAGGTCTTTTATGGGCTCAATCTTTAATATACTAAAGGTGAACCCATTAAAGGTTTCAATATCAAAGGAAGGAATAAATTCTGGAATATTTATGTTTCCTCCTCCAACCTCCATATCAAGGTTGACAGGATTTAAATCAATGCCGCCGGGGTTTTGGTTACCTTTAAAAGGTTGGTCACCGGCTTTAACTCCGGCGGCTGCAGCCGATGATAATCTTGTATCATCAGAATCGTTATTTTTGTAATCTATGACTGCTGAGAATAATGTACCTTGCAGCAGCTGTGTTGCTTCGTTTCTGGAAAACCTTGCTTCTTTAGCATTGAAAATATAACCTTTAGTATATATGTACAGCTCATCAACATTTCCTAAAACTCTCCCCAGCCCCACGCCTTTGCCCGGGCTTTGCTCCCCCTTTTTAAACCTTCCGCTGGTTTTGTCGATTATGTCAGGCAATCCATCACCATCCAATTTGAAGCCTTCTCCTTTATCCATAACTACAATATGCATACGTGAAGATTGCTCATCTAATTTAACTATCAAAATACCTTCCCCTCCCGCATGCATATTAACGTTTTCACCAAGAAGCCCTATGGCTTCAACCACGCGCTTTTTAGTCTTTCCTTTAACTACAGGCAAAATAGAACGTTCCATAGCATCAACCATAGCAGGCCAGTCACCTATGGAAATAATATATCCTTTCTCGCGTAATCCGTATATTTCTTTTAAAAGAGTGTCTTCACCGGAGTTATTCCACATCTGCCAAACTCGCAAAGCATCCAATTCAAAAAGATCATCTCCTAACCTCGTCTGGGCCCCCAGCTCATAGCTCGTTGCTTCCTGAGTTTGTTTATCCAAGGCTTTTTGCATGACAGCCAGGGTTTTATCTTGGTTAGTTTCTACTAACCTGTGGGCATCTTTCCAATCCAAGCCAAGTTTGCGCAGAGCTACTTCTCTTTGTTCATGGCTTAAGGTTTTCTTATCTTCTAATTCCTGCTTAAAGCCGACTATTGTCCAAGTGCTATCACTGCCTTGAAAGTTTATCGCCTTTACTCCTTCTTCAGGGTCTACGGCCCTTCTTAACACAGCTTCAATCAGGCGTCCTATTTGCTTATTTTGAGATTCTGGAATAGCTAATTCATCAATCCTTATGATTCTATTTCCATAGCTGTCAGTTGATTCGGTTAAAATAGGCTCTTGTATTGTTTTATTCTTTCTCTGCTCATCTAAAGTCTGCAGATATTCTATAGTAAACTCAATAATTTCAGCATCCGTTGCATCCTGAGAAATTCCGGGGACATTACTGCTTTGGCGCATTACATTCAGGATACGTTTCAGGTTAGTTATATATCTTCCATCAACATTGGCTACTTGAGCGCCGAGGGGGAAGGAATAACTCTCATTTAAAGGCTCTGGGCCCTCCCATAGAATCGCGTTTTTCCCGGCTCGCTCATGCACAACTAAAACACGGTTGCTTCCGGGCCCCATTGATAAGCCGTTATCCTTCATATTGCGAATGTCGAGAATGTCGAATTCTCTGGTAAGAGCTGCCAAAAGCATTGGGTCTTTTGCCCAATCAGCAGGCAATACCCCTTTTTCTAAATCCGGTTCGCCGTCACGAATAATTTCAAACCTTCCCACTTTTAAGTTTTTTCCGGGATTAACACGCCCTCTGAGAACAATACCCTTAGCAGCATTTTTATCTAAACTATTGTCAGCCGCATTCCTAGCTTTTGCTAATCTATGTACCGCTTCATCTTCAGCCCAGCCGGCAAAAAATTCCGCAAGTTTTTTTTCGCCTGTAACCGCAAGATAAATTCCCGGTCCGCCAAAACCGCTTCCAAATTTATCCTTTGGCCCTGCCCGCACGTCCGCCTCAAACACATCCAAAGTTCCATGAAAAACTTCCATTCCAGCTACATCAGTATTCAGCGAAGACATTGACGCACCGGGATTAATCCTGGAGATTAAAACAGCAATAGCATCATGGCTTTGTTGTTTCTCTTGATAAGATACTTCATGTAATCCTTTCAACCAAGATACGCCTTCACCCAGATAAACTTCTTTTACTTCTGTTTGCCGGCTAATCTCAAATAGCATTTCTTTATTACCGTAAAAAGATGCCGCCATGCCTGAAGAAAAAACAACTACAGCACTAAACACATCCTCATCAGAATATTTTCTTATTGATTTCACTATTTCTTTACCTGTAGTCATATTATCCTTGTCTTTTAATTTCTCTGCTATCAGCATAAAATCAACCTTGGAATTTTGAGGGACAACTTTCGCTATCCTTATGCTTCTTACCCCGGGTTTTTCCATCAAAATAAGAAGTTCTTGAGCTTCTAGAGTCAGGCGCCTATCTGTAGTTTTACCGGAGATATCATAATCAACCTCTACCGTTATGCTCTGTTCGGAATCTACCCCATGCAAAAGGCCAATATTCTTTGAATCTATCACTGGGAACAGCCCGTCTTGATAACGCTGATTATTAATTTTAATCAGTTTATCCAAAAAATCGGGGATAGACGCTTGCGCAACATCGGGCTCAAGCGCAATGCCTACTTTATAAGTATCTCCGTGAATGACAGCACTGCTGACAGCTACGGGGTTGGAAGTAACCTCCAGGCTCAAAGAAGCATCTGTAAAATCAGCTCCACCTGAATAATAATGCCTACGGATATTTTTTGCAGTATTGAGATCGTAATCTGTTTTTATGTAATTAAAAACTCCCTTTTTATAGGCCTCTAAATATTTTTGGTAAATTTTCTCCTTTAGCTCTTTGTCGCCCGCGCTTACCCCTTCTATCTTACTTTTATCCAAATATATTTCTGTTAAAATGTCTGCGCTTCCTTCGGATAAGGCTTTATTGATATTTTGTTTTAGCTTTTCTTTAAACCAAACTGCCAAAATTAAAGAGTTATATGCCTGGCGTAGAGGTGAAAAATTTTTGCCGGAATTCACTTCTTTTTCTATTTCAGGAAGAATTATTTCTTTCATTACTGTTGACGATAAGTTATTGATACCTTCTATGTCTGTTTCGTTCAGCTCACCGGCATCAAGAGACTTCTCGTTAATATTATTTTTTAAGGCTAAATAATCCTCTTCAAGCATCACCCGCAGCCGGCTCTCGGCTACATAAGCAGTATTATCTTTTTCATAGATAACCGCCTTATCCGGAACAACCCACACCTTGTTAAAAGTATTTATAGGAATATTGACTGTGCCATAAGTTTGATAGGCCTTTTCATAAACTCTATCCCAGAATTTCTTTCCTAATGAGCTTTCCGGATACAAAAGCGAGGAAAAAATCTGTTTTAAAATATAATCCTGGCTTAAGAGATTTTCACCCAATTCAGTAGCTCCTAAATTGTTAGGTGTAATTTTATCTTTTTCATAAGGAGAAAGGTTAACCCAAAGATCTTCTTCCGGAATAGTAAGAGTGGTTAAGAAATACTTAATAAGTTTGCGGGAGTCTTGCTTAAAAATTTTCTCATCAAAATTTTTGTCGCCGGTTTCAATAATAAAATCAAAATGAAAAGGGTTGCTGGCATCAATAACAAGGCCCTTTATAAGCGGCGGGAAAAACTCTTGGCTTAAAGGAATGATTTTGTCTGGAGCCGGCATAAAATCGGACGGCTGCGGCTTTTCTTTATTTAGATAACCTGCTAACAAAGCGGCAAAAAAGCACACAATGATAGCCGTAACTATAAACTTAAATGAAGATTGGGCTTTTCTTTTTTTAATAAAAAGAAACATCTTCTATCTCCCCGGTAATATTTTTTCTATTTCAACGAATTAAGGTAACCTTATAAATATAACATTTTATATATATAAATACCTTAAAGAAGCCTGAAAACAGGAAAGATTCTGTAAGCGGTTACAAGCATAAACAGCTCCTAACAAATAAGAATTATTTTTTCCTTAAAAAAGTAAGGCATTCTAAATGCGGGGTATGGGGGAAAAAGTCGAAAGGTTCAATATAATTGGCAATATGTTGACTATCTTGCATAATATTGCATTTTAGTCTTGACTTTTATGCAAAATTATGCTACAAAGTAACTATGAAAAGGTACATCTACGAAAAAGTGGTAAAAGACCTGGGTAAAAAAATGGTTTTTATTACCGGGCCAAGACAGGTAGGAAAGACTTATCTTGCTAAATCAATACAGTCTGAATTCAAATCGCCGGTTTATCTTAACTATGACGATATTGACGATGCCTTAACAATACAAAAACGCACTTGGCCGCAAAGCGCTGACTTAATTATACTTGACGAAATCCACAAAATGAAAGCCTGGAAAAACTTCTTAAAAGGTACCTTTGACACCCGGCCTGAAAATCAGGCCTTTCTAATAACCGGAAGCGCTCGTTTAGAGACCTTTCGACAAACTGGTGATTCGCTAGCAGGAAGATATTTCCACTATCGGCTCAATCCCATATCAGTTAAAGAATTAGCCGGGAATGTTGAGCCGTCGACAGCAGTATCTAAACTCACTATGTTGGGAGGCTTTCCTGAGCCTTTTCTTTCAGATTCCGAAGATGAAGCCAAACGCTGGAGGCATCAATATTATACAAATTTGGTTCGGGAAGACATTTTAGATTTCAGTAAAATTAATGAAATCAGAAGCATCCGCTTGTTAATAGAACTGCTCAAAAAAAGGGTAGGATCCCCTTTATCATTAGCCTCTTTAGCAAGAGATTTACAAATCGCCCCTAATACAGTGCGAAAATATATTTCGATATTAGAAAGCCTTTATATTATATTTTTGGTACGCCCATATCACAAAAATATTGCCAGGGCAATCTTAAAAGAACCAAAAGTGTATTTTTACGACAGCGGCTATATTGATGGGAACGAGGGCAAGCGCTTAGAAAATACTGTTGCTATGTGCCTGCTCAAACATGTCCAATACCTGCAAGATACTCAAGGTGAAGAAATAAACCTTCATTATATAAAAACAAAAGGAGGAAAAGAAATTGACTTCGTACTTTCTCGGGAAGGCAAATTGCAGCAATGTATAGAAGTAAAACTTTCTGACTCTGATTTATCGGCCCAGCTAAAACACTTCCGGGCAAAATTACCAGGCATTCCCATGGTTCAATTAGTGCACAATCTTCACCGAGAAAAAGAGCTCAGCGGCACACCTATTGTTTCCGCGGGGAATTGGCTTGCAAAATTATCGGCTTAAATCCTTTTTAAAAAAGTAAGGCATTCTAAATGCGGGGTATGGGGAAAAAAGTCGAAAGGTTCAATAGATTCAAGGCTATAGCCCTTGGTCAATTCCTGCAAATCGCTAAAAAGAGCTTTGGGATTACAGGAAGAATAGATTATTTCTTTAGGGTTAAGCCTAAAAATAGCTCTTAAAATCTTATTGGACAGCCCGCATCGGGGAGGATTCACCACCAAAAGGTCAGTTTTATTGCGGTGAAACACCCCTTGAGTATTTAAAAACTTCCGGGCATCAGAAGCAGTAAAGGTAATATTCTCTTTTCCGTTTAGTTCGGCATTTTTCCGGGCCAAATCAATAGCCTCAGGTGCTATTTCAACTCCCCAGACATATTTAGCTTTATCTGCCAAAAATATCCCTATGGAACCAAGCCCGCAAAAAATATCCAGAACGTTTTTTTCATTTGTAACATTCGCGTACTGGCCGATTTTTTCATAAAATGAAGCTATCATCCGGGGATTGGACTGAAAAAAACTATCTATGCCGATTTTAAACTTTAAATCTCCCAGGGTTTCCTGAATAAAAGGCTCACCCCGAAGAAGTTCTTTTTTCTCAAAAATTACCGCATCCGACCAGGAATCATTCACAATCCAGTAAATAGAAACAATTTTTGATTTGAGCTTAAGGCCAAGGAGAATTTTTATAAATTCCTCTTTATCTAAAGAATTATTGCTGGTAGTAACAATCCCCAACATAATTTGGTTAGTAAATTTTGTTTCCCGTAAAACAAGGTTTCTTAAAAAACCTTTGTGTTTATACTTATTATAAGCAGAATATCCCTTTTGCTTAATAAATTCTTTAATTGCTTTTAAAATTACCGGGGCATCTTGCGAAAAAATCAGGCATTCTTCTATATCTACAACTTTGCCTTTTGTCCTGCGGCTGTAAAGTCCGCAGGCAATATCCTCCTGCTGGCGAAAGGTAAATTCCATTTTCCCGCGGTAAAACCACTCCTTACCACTCTGGATGGGTTTAACCAAAGATTGAGCGCCGATAGCCGCGGCAAGTTCCTCTACCTGCTTTTGTTTCAAAGCCAACTGTTCTTTATAGGGAATATCCTGAAAACGGCAGCCGCCACAGTCACCGAAATGTTTACAGTTTTTCATACGCAAATTAACACTAATTACACACGAATCGTCACGAATTTATCCGGCTCTTTGCCAACATCAAATATTTCTCAAATACAGACCCTCTCATCTTTTTTCAATCAAACTTCTTAGTTGTTTTCTCTTTGTCCTCTTTGGAAAAACAGATGGGTA
>JAQUWY010000054.1 GCA_028692655.1 Candidatus Omnitrophota bacterium
CCGGCAACCCAGCCGCCGTAACAGTTGAGCGTTCTGACCTGCAAACTTTGGGGAGCGTTGCAAGATGGTTTATCACTCTGCAAGCACCAAGCTGCTTTAAACTGTCTTAGGCCCGTGGCTTTGCTCTGTGCTTTATATTATCACAGAGCAGGGCTAAATCAAATAGTTTTGACTCTAAGCCCTGCGTCCTCCGGTTTCCCGGAGTTTGCCCCTATCGGCACCTAAAGTATATAATACTTTTTCGGCTGTTGCAAACCGACTATTTTTCCAAATATAAAGTTTGAGTGGGAAACGCAAATTCTATTGAACGATTCTGGAATTCTTCTTTTATTTTGATATTTATAGCCTGCTGGATATCCATATATTTATTATAATCACTGCCAAGAACATAATAAACTATTTCAAAAACCAAGCTAAAGTCACCGTAGGTAAAAAAATGAGCCCGGTCAAAAACAGTATCTTGAACTCCTGTTATTATTTCTTTTATTACCCCAGGTATAGCTTTAAGTTTATCTAGCGAAGTATCATAAACCACACCCAGCTTAAAAGATACTCTTCGTTTTCCCATTCGTTTATAATTACGCAGCCGAGAGTCAGTAAGATCAGAATTTGAAAATACCAGCTGCTCGCCGCTTAGGCTTCTTATCCGGGTTGTTTTTATTCCGACATGCTCAACCGAACCCAGTAGATCATCAATAATTATAAAATCTCCCACTTCAAACGGCCGGTCAAAGATTATAGAAAAATAGCTGAATAGGTCCTTTAATACGGCTTGAGCCGCCAAGGCTATTGCTATTCCGCCAATTCCTAAACCAGCGATTACGGTTGATATCTTAAATCCCAGATTATCCAGAAAAAATACTGCCGCCAGGGACCAAACTATAAATTTTATTACCTTTAATATTCCGTTAAGGCTATGTTCTAAATCAAGATTCTTGGCATTTCTAGACCAGTAGCTTAAAAAAGCATAAGTAATCAATTCAAGTATAAAGCGGGAAAAGAAAACAGTAACAAAAGCCATAGATAAAACATTTACGGCTCTTACCAAATAAGGGTTAAGATTGAGGGTTTTTATCGCTAGGTAAATCACAACAAAATGCAAAAAAGGAAGCATAAGTTTATCCAATATTTTGACCAAAAAATCATCAAGAGTGTTGGCAGTTTTCAGTGCCATTTTCGTTAACCTGCCAAGCAAATATTTCCTGAATATTTTTACACCGATAAAACCGGAAAGCATAATAACTCCAGCCAATAAATAAGCTGAAACGCTGTTATTAAAATAAGAGTAGTCAAAAAAATCAAACATAAATTCCTCCAATCTTCTATTTTTTTTACACTGTGATTTTAGGCTGCCCCGGACTTAATAACAAAAGGGTTATAGCGGCGAGACTGAACTTTAAGAGTTTCCTGCAGGCTTTCTTCATCTAAAAAACCTAGCTCCTTTAAAACCTCGCCCAAAAGCATACCCCTCCTCCAATGTATATTCAAAGCTTCGTCGAGCTGTTCATAAGTAATAACTCCTCTGGCTAGCAGTAACTGCCCCAAGGGTATATACTCTTTAAAGTTTTCATGCTTTTTGTAAATTCTGGGCATCTTGGCATTGGGAGATTTAGAATCCCTTCTGTCAGCCATGAATTTACTTTCGGGAATAGTTTTTAAATATCGTTTCAATTCGGCTGTCCGTTCATTCAGTTCAATTATATTTTTTATATTCGAAGTATACTCCCTGTTTACAACCGCGATTGAAACCCCCATCAAGGAGACATCCCTTACCTTTCTGGCCCGGTCACGTGTAGTAATGTAACCTTTGAGACGGTCATTCTCCGAATAATGGAAAGGCGCTGCGTGTTCAAAAGCTTCTAAAAAATTATGACAAATCTCTTCGTACTTATCCAGCGTGGTTATAAAAGCAAAATCATCCCCTCCTATATGGCTCAAGAAATCATCGGAATTGCCAAATTTGCTGAAAATCGTCAGAAGCATACGGGAGGTATGCAAGATTACCCCGTCTCCTTTCCTGTAACCATAAGCATCATTAAAATATTTAAAATTATCTATGTCTATGTATCCAAAAGAAAAAGGCTCGCCTTTTTTAAGTTTTTCATTGAGTACATCTTCAAGGATTTTTCCCCCCGGTAATCCAGTCAATGAACTTGCATAAATACTGTGCTGACAGCGGCGCAGGGCCATTTCGATTCTTACCCTTAAATCTAACGGATCAGGCGGCTTAATCAAATAATCATCTACGCCTTGTTTCAAATTCAGCAGGTGGCTGCGTAGCTGGCGTTTGTTTATCAAAGTTATTGCTGGAATAAAGGCAGTCGAAAAATTTTTTTTAAGTATTCGGCACATATCCAACTGCTCTCTATTGGCCGACTGCACATCTATCACAATAACATCCGGTGAAAGCCTTTTTGTGATTTCGATAATATTATTTTTTGAAACCGCGGCAAGAAATACTTCGTAGCCCCAGCCATCAAGGCAAAAACTAAGAACATCTTTTAATTTCTGGTCAGACGACACTATAAGTATTTTTTTTGCTTTATCCATGCTATTTTTTTTCCTGAGATTTAGCGTTTTCTTCAACTATTTTTTTCGCTATTTCTACCGGGACCTGGGTATATTTCTCGAAATGCATAGAACAATTAGCCCGGCCGCTGCTCAACGAGCGTATATTGCTGGCATAACCAAAGGCCTCTGACAAAGGAATCTCTGAAATAATCATCTTGTAGCCGGACTTCTCCTCCATGCCCATGATTTTACCTCTACGAGAACATACATAACCTACGATATTACTGGCATACTCCTCAGGGGTACTTACTTCAAGCAACATGCAAGGCTCAAGTAAAACCGGTTCGCACTGAAAAAACGCACTCCTGAAACAGCCCCTGGCTGCCAGTTTAAATGCTAATTCAGATGAATCGACCTCATGGTAAGAGCCGTCTATCAATTTTGCTTTAAGGTCAACTACCGGATAGCCGGCGTATGAACCTTTTAGCATCGCCTCTACAAGGCCCTTTTCTACAGCCGGTATGTAATTTTTAGGAATGGCTCCGCCGGTAATAGCATTCTCAAATTCAAAGCCTTTACCCGGTTCATTGGGCGAAAACTCTATGATTACATGTCCATACTGGCCTCTGCCGCCAGTCTGTTTAGCATGTTTGTGTTCTTGAGTCGCAGTTTTTAGAATAGTCTCCTTATAGGCAACCTTTGGCTTTCCAGCTACAGCGGAAACCTTAAACTCCTCTTTAAGGCGGTCAACAATAATCTCAAGATGCAGTTCTCCCATCCCGGAAAGAATGGTTTCTGAAGTTTCTTCATCCGTATGCGCCCGAAAAGTAGGGTCTTCTTCGGCAAGCTTAGCTAAAGCTTTTCCCAGCTTATCCTGGTCGGAACGGCTCTGAGGCTTTATGCTTATCGAAACTACCGGCTCAGCAAACTCTATTGACTCAAGAATAACAGGGTTGTCCGCATCACATAGAGTATCACCAGTAAGAGTATTATTGAGGCCGACTACCGCTGCTATATCACCGCAAAAGATGGCTTCTAAATTTTCTCTTTGATTAGCATGCATCTGTAATATTCTTCCTACCCGTTCCTTCTTGTTCTTTCCGGGATTAAAAACATAAGTTCCTGATTTAAGCAGCCCGGAATAAACACGCAGATAAATAAGTTTGCCAATATGCTGGTCTGCCTGAATCTTAAAGGCTAAAGCCGAAAACGGTTCTGTATCAAGGGGGGCTCTTTCTATTATCTTTTCAGAATCATCAATATCGTGGCCCTTGACTGCCGGAATATCTGCCGGCGAAGGAAGATATGTATTCACAGCGTCCAGTAGCTGCTGGACTCCTTTATTCTTAAAAGCTGAACCGCAAAGTACCGGTACTATTTTATTGGCAACAGCGGCCTCTCGAACAGCCTTAATGAGATCTTCTTTAGCCAAAAGTTTCTCAGATTTTAAATATTTTTCCGCTATGACATTATCATGAGTGGCAACTTTCTCAACCAAAGAATTGTAATATTTTTTGGAGTTTTCTTTGTATTCAGGGGCTATTTCTTCTACTTTAAATCCCTTATTTTGGTCCTGTTCATCATAAATATAAGCCTTCATCTCTAACAGGTCAATTATGCCCTGGAATTTGTCTTCGGCGCCTATGGGTATTTGCATGGCCACGGGCATAGCACCAAGTTTTGTTTCTATTTCTTTGAGAACTTTAAAAAAGTCAGCCCCCACCCTGTCCATCTTGTTAACAAAGGCTATCTTGGGGACATTGTATTTATCGGATTGGCGCCAGACAGTTTCTGACTGGGGCTCTACTCCGCCTACGGCACAGAATACGGCTACGGCCCCATCAAGGATACGCAGGCTTCTTTCTACTTCTACGGTAAAGTCCACGTGGCCGGGAG
>JAQUWY010000055.1 GCA_028692655.1 Candidatus Omnitrophota bacterium
AGTAATTCGTGAGAATAAAGGGACTATCGCCATTTATTCTACCTATATTGACGGTCTGGTGTTGGGCTCTGCCGGCCTTACGGAAAAAACAGCTCGTGACGAGGGCTTTGAGATTGTAGTTGGCAGCTCTGAAGGGGTTGATAAGCATCCGGCTTCTTTACCTGGTGTGTGCAGCGGCCGGCTAAAACTTATTTTTTCCCGCCAATCCGGGACTATCTTAGGCGGCCAGATTAGTTGCGGGATGTCCTGTGCTCAGTTAATCAACGTAATTGGTGTAGCAATCCAGAAAAGGATGTCATGCACGGAGCTTGAGACACTTCAATTTGCTACTCATCCTTATTTAACGAGCGCTCCTACAATGTATCCGATAGTTTTGGCCGCACAGGACGCTTATAGCAAGATGCAATAATCTATTAGCTGTAAGCAGTCTTTGGTTTTGCAAAGTATCTGCAAGGAGAGATTATGGAAACTTTAGATAAAGAGAACAAAAAAATAATCCTTGGTTTTCAAAAGAACGAAATAACTGAGTATTATATTTATAAATCACTTGCTCGCTTTGTGAAAAATCCCGGTAATCGTGGCGTTTTAAACAGAATATCTGAGGAGGAGCTGCGCCATTATCATATATGGCGTAAATATTCTGGCCAGAAAGTTAAACCAAACAATATCAAGCGTTTGTTCTACGTTTTTGTATCCGCAGTCCTGGGAGTTACCTTTGGCATTAAACTAATGGAAAAAGGCGAGAGCAATGCCCAGGTTACTTATGAAAAGATTTCAAAAGATATACCCGAGGCCGGAGAGATTCAAAAAGAAGAGTTCGAGCACGAAAATAGGCTCATTGATATGATAGATGAGGAAAAATTAAAGTATATGGGTTCTGTGGTTTTGGGTTTAAATGATGCTCTGGTTGAATTTACCGGGGCCTTGGCGGGATTTACGTTTGCTTTGAAGAGCTCGCGTTTGATAGGCATGGTGGGCCTTATTATGGGGTTTTCGGCATCTTTTTCTATGGCGGCATCTGAGTATCTTTCTACCAAGACCGAATCCCAAGGTAAAAGTCCCCTTAAGGCTTCATTTTATACCGGAATAGCTTATATTTTAACGGTGATATGCCTTGTCTTTCCCTATTTTGCTTTTGAGAATTATTATCTTTCTTTGGGGTTAACGATTCTTTTCGCGGTTTTTCTGATTTTGGTTTTTACTTTCTACTTTTCGGTTGTCAAAGAAATTCCGTTTAGGAACCGTTTTTTTGAAATGCTTGCTATAAGCATGGGGGTTGCGGCTGTAAGCTTTGTTATCGGTCTTCTAGTAAGAAAGTTTTTAAGCATTGATGTGTAGTGATAAAAAAATATAAAATGAATGGTATAACAAAAATAGAACAGCGAGTTAAAGACCTAAAAGAGGTAGCTATTGTTATAGATAACTGGGATGATGTTTTTTCTGATTTTGATCCCCGCCCTTTGAATAAACGGACAGTTTCCGGGGATTTCATAGATGAGCTTAAGAAACGTTACCGCGAGACTTCAGGAGGCAGTTTTAGCATCGCTATATACGCCCCGACTGCCTTAAAGAATGCGGAATCAGAAAGAATGGTTACTCAAAGGTTGAAGAAACATTTCCGGCTGCTTTTTTTACAGAAGAAAAAAGACCACATGAGAAGGCGCCTGAGAGGAGCTCTTTTTATCTGCATAGGCATATCTTCTTTAAGCTTTTTGACTCTGGCCACTTACTTTAAATTTTTAAGTAAACTCAGCATAGAAATATTTAGCATCATTCTCATGCCTCTTGGTTGGTTCGGCTTCTGGGAGGGGCTTTCTAAGCTCATCGATACTTCACCGGCATTCATACAAGAGGAAAAGTTTTTTGAAAAACTGTCAAAAGCGTCTTATCAATTTGGATATATAGAAAAGGGCTAACAAAAGCAACGGGATACAGCCTGATAATTTCCGGGCGAAATTTCTGGTTTGTTTTGGCGGTATGCCAAAATATTGTTGACAGCCTTTTGGCTTAGGTTATAATACATTTGCTCTTTAAAAAAGTGTTGAGTTTTTCGGTATCGCAAGGTTTAATAGAAAAATTTACAGCCTGCCGAAGAAAATTTTAGGTTATACATACAGGAAATACAATCTAAAACAAAGTTGTTTTTAGGGATAAAAAATTAGGGTTAGCCCCTATGCCGAAAGCATAGGGGCTTTTTTATTCTAAGGGCTGATCAGGAGGAGCATGGTTAATAAATTCAAGCCTCTTATAATTAAAGATGTAGAAATAAAAATACCAATTATCCAAGGTGGTATGGGGGTTAAGGTTTCAACTGCTTCTTTGGCCGCGGCAGTTGCTAATTGCGGCGGAGCCGGGACTATTGCCAGTGTGGGGCTTGGTTATGGCAATCCCGAAATTGAAACAGATTACCTAAAAGTATCCCGGGAAGCCTTAAGGGATGAAATTCGTAAAGCTAAAGCTTTAACCTCCGGAGTGGTGGGGGTGAATATAATGGTAGCTTTGACTAATTACGAGGATTTAGTGCGCATTTCGGCAGAAGAAGGTGCCGACTTTATTGTTTCAGGGGCAGGCCTGCCTATGAAATTGCCGGGATTTGTCAAAGGAACTTCAATAAAATTAATTCCCATTGTATCATCCGCCAAAGCCGCCGGTATTATATTGAAAACCTGGAATAGGCGTTATGAGCGTTTTCCCGATGCTTTTGTAGTTGAGGGGCCGCTGGCCGGTGGGCATTTAGGTTTTAAGCCCGAAGATTTAAAACCACCTAAGGCTAACAGTTTAGAAGGGCTGGTAGTGGATGTTATAAAATTAGTCAAGGAATACGAGGAGAAATTTAAAATAACCATACCCGTTATCGCGGCCGGAGGCATATTTGATGGGGCAGATGTTGCTAGATTTTTTAAATTAGGTGTCCAAGGTGTGCAAATGGCAACTAGGTTTGTTGCTACCAAAGAGTGTTCAGTAGCGGATAAATTCAAGGAGCTATACATAAAGGCTAAAGACGAAGATTTGGTTATTATAGATAGCCCCGTAGGCCTGCCCGGAAGGGCAATCAAAACCGCTTTTATTGAAAAAATGATGCGGGGAGAAAAAACTCCCATTAGGTGTTTATATAAATGTCTTATAACTTGCGATCCCACAAAAGTCCCTTACTGTATAGCCAAAGCTTTATGCAATGCTTCCACAGGTGACTTAGACAACGCTGTTGTTTTTTCCGGAAAAAATGTGTCGCGGATTGATAGGATTGTTTCGGTAAAAGAGCTAATGGACAGTATTGCCAGTGAAGCAGTCAAAGAACTGGAAAAATAACAAAAATTTCCACTTCCGCAGATTTGAAAAAATCAAACATCACAATATGAATCTCTTGACAGGCAGGGATAAAAAAAGTTAAAATCTATCCATGCGCAAGGTTTTCTTTTTAGCCATCAGGCTGTAATTTAAAAAGTTTTTTACAAGGAAAGAAATAGAATTAAAAGGAGGTTTTGCTATGTTACCAGCAGGCCCACTAATGAAAGAACACAGGCTTATTGAACGTATGATAGGGGTGATGGATTTTGAACTTAAAAAAATTAAAAAAGAAAATAGGGCCGATTTGCTGTTTATTGATGAAATTATTGATTTTATAAAAACTTATGCTGACCGTTGTCATCACGGAAAAGAAGAAGACATTTTATTTAAAGCCTTGGCTAAAAAAAATATATCTACCGAGCATAGCCGGATTATGGATGAATTAATCCAAGAGCATAAAATGGGAAGAAGCAATGTTAAAAAACTCAGTCAAGCGAAGCTTGAATATGAAAGTGCAAATACGAGTGCTTTAAGAGATATTATTTCCAATATGGAAACACTTATAAATTTTTATCCAAAGCATATAGAAAAGGAAGATAAACATTTTTTTATTCCCTGTATGGATTATTTTACTGGCGTTGAGAAAGATACTATGCTTAGGCAAATGCGGGAGTTTGATGCTGAAATGATTCATGAGAAATACACCGCTATCGTTTCAGAACACGAGAAAACTTAACACTGAAGACACCCCTAAGCTATAAGTTGTAAGTTTTAAGCTCTAAAAGCTTTCAATATTAAAACTTACTAAATCCTAAATCCGAAATTCTAATCTCTAAACAAATCCAACAAA
Organism: Candidatus Omnitrophota bacterium; assembly: GCA_028692655.1. Lineage (GTDB taxonomy): Bacteria > Omnitrophota > Gorgyraeia > Duberdicusellales > 4484-171 > JAQUWY01. Next base: position 4,139 of record JAQUWY010000055.1, read on the forward strand.
TTCAAAGCTCTAATTTTTATACTGCTCCCCGTTAAGCTAATGGGTGCAATTTGTAGGAAAATCTCCTATAATAGCACCAAGGGGGTAGCAGATGAAATACAGAAAATGGGACCCAAAGACCAAAGCCAAGATCGTTTTAGAATG
>JAQUWY010000056.1 GCA_028692655.1 Candidatus Omnitrophota bacterium
ACAACTTTGACTTCAATCGGCGAGCCGCGGATACCGTTAAAATCAGGATGTTGATATAATCGCCTAAGTTGCGTTTCTTTATCAGAAAAACTTAAATTGGATTTATTTACCTGCCATTGCCGGTAGCTTTGTACTGCCTTATAAAAAGCAGCTACATAAGGCGGAGTAGGTATATTATCAGTGCTCAAGATTACTTCTGCGTAAGCCATTTCTTCCTGTATTGCCGGTAATTCTTCGGTCTGATGCTTACGTATAAATTGTTTCTCAACTTCCAAAACATCCATGTTATAATACTTTCCGGTTTCGATGTATCTTTGGATATCACGGTTTCTTCGTAACTCCCAGCCTCCATCAAGAAAGACAGTTAAATCATAATTGCGGTTAGTCTGTTTATGAGAAAGAGAAAAAATGCCTTCAACAATAATAATATTATATCCGGGATATATCGTGTCTAAATCTTCATTGCCTTTAGCATCAGTTTTGCGTTTTCTGGTTATCTGGTCAAATACGGGTTTATGAATAACTTGGCCACGGCGCAAAGCCTGTACGTCTTGATAGAAACGGGCAAATTCCCACTTGCCAAGCCACTCTTCAGGCTTTAAAGAACCCATTTTGCCTAAAGAACGCAGTTTTGTAGGCCTATCAGACTTAGCCATAATATAATCATCAAAATCAATAGTTAATACCTTGGGAGAAACTAAACGTTTATTAGGGTGTTCTTTGTGCCACTTCTTTAAATATTCTTGCATCTTGTTTTGGATAACCGCAATGAATTTTTTTGAAAAATGAGTTTTACCGGCAGCTGAATACCCAGTAATAGCAATTAGTGTCGGTAGGGGCATATCCTTAAAAGCATTTTTACTCCATTTTTTCACGATAGTTTCCGCCAGCCTGTCAACAGCTTCACCGCTCATTTCTAAAACTCTTCGCGGCTCAACTTTCTCAACGCCTACACCAATTCGCTCCAAAGCCCAAACGCACATATCTTTTACTTTTTTACTTTTGTCTCTTCCTGCCGCCCAGCGTAGAGTTTCTACCGAGGCAGCACTGCCTATTTTTCCCAATGCCTCAGCGGCATTGCGCCGAACACGATAATCTCTATTTTTATCAGAAAGAACCATTTCTAATACAGGAACTGCCTTTTCTGAGAGCATTTCTCCTAAAAAACAAGCTGCATCCATCTGTCCATATTTTCCGGTAGTATTTTTAAGTTTATATATAAGGTCATCTTCATTCTCGGCGTCAAAAAGAATTTCTTTCCTGGCTACAGCGCAAGAAGATAAAAGCCAGGCAGCTTTATCTGATAAATTACGTATAGCATCTAACTCTGCCCTGTATTGCACATATTCATCGGGATTAATAAGATATTCGTCTCTTTTGGCCCTTATTTCACCGGCGATGACTTCAGTTAATTCAGATAATCCTATTTGTAAACCCTGTTTTTTTAGTAATGACCATCTTCTCATTACTAAACGAGTCAGGCTTATCGCTGTGCATTCTATAGAGTGCAAAACATGCTCTTTTATATTCAATACTTTTACGGGAACCTGGCTATGGAAAAACTCCTCAAACGATGTATAAGCGCTCCCCCCTGAAGCGATAAGTGCCGGAATGCATACTATTCCTTGAGCCTCCAATTCGACAAATAGCTCTCTTGATAATGCGCATTCTATGCCCTCTATTACAACGTTAACTTTTATATCACTATAACTGCTATTTAATTTTCCGCGTTTAGACTCTGCTATTACCAGAACTTCTGCTTCCTGAGACAAAAGCTCTCTTCTGGATAAAGTCACCCCTTTTATGCCAAAAGTATTAATTCCGTTAGCATTATAAATTCCACGTTGCTCACCGCAAATACCAACAATTTTGAGTTTCATTCCTAATTCTTTTATTAAGTTTCGGTACAAAGCACAAGAAAGCAATCTATTAACCATATTGGATACATTTCCTGTTCCATCGATAATAACTCTTAAATCTTTGCCCGTTAAAGGTTTCATTCCCGGAAAGTCTTCGCTATGGCGGCTTAACATGCGAACCGCGGAAATCAAGCTTTCAGTAATGCTTATGCCTCTCACCTTCCACTTAGAATGCGACCACTTGCCATCTTCTAACTTACGGGACGTTGCAGCAAGGCTGTATATTCCTAATTCCTTTCCATGAACATTCTTTACATCTCTTGCTATTTGAGACACTGCTCCTTCGATAGCAGACATATCGCTGTCTTCAGTGCCTGAATCCGGCTTAAGAATTAAATACTTTCCTAGAATACCACTGATAGCCATAGACTTTGCCCAAAGACGCAGAATGCTTTCTCTCCCTAACTTTGTACCAGAACGAGGGACAACAGTTACGAACGCTCCGTCTAAAGAATTTCCCCATAAAAATCCGCGTAAATCTGTCCGGTTAGCTAAATATACGGTTTCTCCAAAAAGTTCTTGCCTTAGATTGTCCAAATTTTCGCTATTTTCATCCGCATAATACCTCACCCCGCCTAAACCAATAACAAACTTTTCGTTTTCCTGTTTGGCACAGATTACACTTATCGCATCAAAATTTTTGTTAAAAGTATATATTATTCTAAAAACATTTTGGTGCTCTTCTCCTATATATATACTGTTATCAAAAGCAAAAGTTATCGGCAGGCCTTCTTTTATCCTATATTGATCAAAAGCATTGGTTTCTTTTATAGCCCCGGCTATATCTTCTAAGCTTGGAGAAATTTCTGCAGAATTTGCGTAAAAAGCATCCAGAAACACTGCTTTAAAACGCTCAACCCCGGATAAAGATTCATCGAATTCCTCCCTATAAATAGAATATGCTTTTTCTTTAAGCACAGATAAAACCTCTTCTTTTCCGATATCGATATCCCCATTATCTAAAGGTTTCTGTTTATTTCCTCCGTAAGCGTTTACAGTTTGGGCAAAAATAATAAGCGGCTGGACTCTGAGCAAAAAGCTTCCTCCATTGTCTAAAGGTTTGTCCCTATCATCAAGGAATACCCCCTGGTTACGCACCATAGCTAAAACACGCTCGATAGTTACTTTTACCGCCAGGTCAGTTTCAACAGCCAGCATAGCTTCCAATGCCGGGATAGCAATAGTTTCATTTTTATCAAGGGGCAGGCGGCCTAAAGATTCAACTGCTTTAATGCGTAGGCTTGCTTGAGAAGCACTGCCCCCGTTGTCGAGGGAGGCTTTTCTTTTATTTATTTCTTTAAGCTCCCGGGTTAATTCAGCTATTTCTTCCTCAAGCTGGGCTTTTCGGAATGTTGTTATAATATTTCTCCGAAATCCCCATATCCCCCAAAAAAGATAAGCCAGTATTGCTAAAGAAAAAATTATGAAATCCTTCTCTGGGAAAATTAACGGCACTAAATTGTAAATTATTAAAAAACCAAATATCATCATCAAGATTTCTCTTTCTTCTATTTCATCTTCACGTTCAATTATTTTTTTAAGTTCTTCTTTTTTTGAACGTTTTAATTTAGCGATTGCTTCCGTTTTGCTAAAAGTGAAATCATCTCTGCCACCGTTATCAAGGAAGGTATCTTCCTTATCTTTTAACAAATCTAATTCTTCGAAAAGCCTCTTCTTTTCCTGTCCGGATTTAAAGTTACTGTAAATCTGCCAAATAATCCAGGGAATGAATGCTAAAGTTAGAATGAACAAAACCGGCTCAATTAACTTTACTTTCCCTACTTCTAAAAATAATACCAGTATTGAACCTGCTATTACCATAAACGAAGTAACTAGCACGCTTCTCTTGGATCTTGCTCTATCACGTAAATACACCCTACGTAGCTCATTTGATAAAACTTCTGACCGGGTAATAATTTCTTCGATGAACTCTTCTAAAACATCCCCTATAACGTCTATGGCAACAGGCAGTTGGAGCAAAGAAAAATTCTCGCTTACACCAAGAGAATCCGGATAGCTGTTTAAATCAATAAGGAGTTTATGAGCACGCATTATTTCTGATAGGAAATAATTTTTATTCTGAAAATATTTTGCATCCCCGGCATTTTTATAACTTCCTAAAGCAACATCAATGATTCTAAAAACTGCCCGCAAACCGTCAAATTCATCGTCAGCCATACCTAATTGCACTGCTGCCTGCCGTTTGTACTTTCGGGCCATGTTTTCTATCTTTTCAACTCCTGCATTAAAATTTCCCCCGTTGTCTAAAGAGAGCTTCTCTACCTCAACCGCCATCTTCTTATAAGCCTCAATCAACCCGGT
>JAQUWY010000025.1 GCA_028692655.1 Candidatus Omnitrophota bacterium
CCCAAAAGATTATCAGTTGTCACCTGGGATCTGGAGGGTCAAGCGTTTGTGCGATAAAATTCGGCAAGTCCGTGAATACGTCCATGGGTTTTACCCCTCTGGAAGGCCTCATAATGAATACCCGTTCCGGGAGTATCGACGCAGGCGTAATTTTTTATATTATGTTCAAAGAAAAGTTTTCTTCCCAGGAAGCTGAGCGCATTCTCAATAAAAAAAGCGGCATATTAGGGATTTTTGATTTTTCTTCGGACCTGAGAGATGTTATCGATGGCGTCAGTAATAATCCAAAAGCCAAGATAGCTTTTAATATGTATATAAAACGAGTAAAAAAATATATAGGAAGTTATTCTCTCATTCTGAATAAAGCGGATATTTTGATCTTTACGGATTCTATAGGGACAAAGGTTCCGGTAGTGCGTAGGAAGATTTGCAAAGGGATGGGAATTTTTGGTATAGATCTGGATAAGAATAAAAATTATCATTATTCTTCAGGGATCGCTGATATATCCTGCGGTAATTCTCAGACTAGGATATTAGTTGTTCCTACTGACGAGGAGCTTATGATAGCCAGAGAAGTTTATGAGGCGGTGAGTGATGGTTCTATCAGTTGAGTTCAATACGCATACAGTTTTGCTTTGGGCGTATGAGGGCCAAACGGAAATACTGTCTTCGATGGTTTTAGCCGAACACGCTGAAGATATCTCTGGGTCCGAGAAGCTCAAAGAAGCCCTAAGCTCTCTTATTAGAGGGCGTAAAATAGAGGCTATCTCTTTCAGGATACTTTTTGGCGGGGATTCTTTTAAGGGGCCGGTTTTAATAAATAAAGATTTTTTCCCCAAATTTCATAAGTTGGTTGGCTTATTTCCTTTTTATATACCGTTAGCAGAATCTTTGCTTAAGTATTTTTATAATGTTTATCCGGATATCCCCATGGTAGCTTTTTTTGAAACATCACTGTTTCGGTCATTACCGGAAGAGGAAGAATGCTACGCTCTCCCTTATGTTTACTACAGAGAAAAAAATATAAAAAAATGGGGTTTTGGAGGCATACTGCATGAATACAACAGCAGCGTTGTCGGTGATTCATCGAAAGTAATTTCCGTAATTCTGGACAAACAAACAACAGTGTGCCCGTTAGACAGAGGTAAGCCTTTATCCATAAGCCTTGGGTATACTCCATTGGAAGGAGTGATGGGAAGAACTAGCTGCGGTGACCTGGACCCGGGAATAATTTTCTATCTCATGAAGAGGTTTAACTTTTCTATTTTCAAAATAGACGATATTTTAAAAAACAAAAGTGGTTTGTTGGGATTGACTGGCTATGATTTGGACATGAAGGGGCTGTTCACTTTTTATGGCCGAGACAATAAAGTAAATTTAGCTTTTGATATTTATCAAAATCAGATCTCTAGATATATTGGAGAGGGGATGGCCATTATGTCAGGGTTAGACGCTATTGTTTTTTCAGGATCAAGCTTGGAGTTCTTAATGCCACTGGTTTATAATCTTATTAAAAAAATATCTTTTCTGGGAATAAGCGTGGAAGCTCTCCCCTGGGGGAAGAAAAAAGGTATTTTAAAAGTTACTTCACGAAATTCAGTCATTGACATCTACTTTAACTATCTTAACACTTCTTATATAATGGCCCAAGACATTAAAAAGTACCTACCATAACCTGCCGCTTTGGGTTTTATTTTATAGCAGATCGTAGTATAATATATATGCTTTCGCAGAAGCATTTTTTGCTAACGCGTGTTTATTTTGTAATTTTATACCATAAAGTTTTACGGAGGGCCCGAGGGTTTAATTTTGCGGAGGGTGAGAGTAAGAAGAAAATAAAGGGGGTATGTTTTGCCAACAAAAGTCATAATAAAAATTTTGACGCTTCTAGGGCTCTTGGCCGGTTTATTAGGCGCGGTTAAATTGTTTAACGCTGTCAAGCCGAACTTAGTTAAAGCAAAATCAGAAGACGTATCCGGAGAAGATTCCAGAGCCCTGCTAGACGAAAATCTTTCTAAACATGGGATTAAGCTTATCTTTTGGGGATTTTTGGCCCAGTTTAGCGCGGTATTTTGCCAGCTTTTTTACTACTAAAAGGGGTTTTAAGAGGTAGAGTCGGAGTGATTTAAGCTGCACTTGACTTATAAAGTCTGTTGTGATAAGCTACTTTCTCGAAAATAAATTAGGTAGTAGTATTCTTATAAAGAGTATTATTATCGGCCGTTTTTAATAAAGGTGTGATACTTGAAAGCTTGGCGGGAACCAAAGAGTTTGTCTATTGGTTCAGCAAGTGCGAGTTTCACCAAGAGGAGGTACAAGATGAAAAAAAGATACCTTTGTTTATTGGTTGTCTTAGTTTTTGCTATAAATGGTTGTGCGGTGATTTTTCAAAAAGGAAGAAGCTCAGATATTGAAAAGATAAAGACTCTTGAAGGACAAGTTCAGGATTTACGCAGCACCAAGAGTTTGCTTGAAGAACGCTTGTCTAAGGAAATAAACGATAAACAGGTAAAGCTCAGTATGGCGGAAAAGGGCCTGGTTATAACTTTCGTGGCCGAGGTTCTTTTTGATTCCGGAAAAGCAAAATTAAGGAAAGAAAGCTATCCAATTTTGAATAAGGTTGTAGCTATACTTCAGGAAGAAGTTCCGGAAAACAATATCGGGGTTGAAGGTTACACTGACAATATACCCATTAAATATTCCCGTTGGAATTCAAACTGGGAATTATCTGCTCAGCGGGCACTCAGTGTTTTAGCTTATCTTGAAAGTGAGGGCGTGTCTCCGTTACGTTTATCCGCTACCGGCTATGGCGAGTATAAGCCAGTAGCTTCCAATGATACGGTTGAAGGACGTCAATCTAACAGAAGAGTGGAAATTGTTATTTTACCCAGGACAATCAAAAAGGCAGAAGATACAATCGTGGAAATTGATGAAACGGACATAATAGAGGAGGAGTTAAAATGAAAGATAGCCCTTTGATTATAAGCTTATTGATTGGTCTTATTGTGGTTTTGGTTATTGCCGGGGTGTCCGTGCTGGCTAAAATGAACTCTTTGTCCGTAGTATATAAACAGCAATTAGCTAAGAATATAGGACATGAAAAGACTATAGAGGACTTAAAGACTGACAATAGCGCTCTTGCCAAGAATATAAGCCAGCTTGATGCCCAGATGAAAACCCTTCAATCAGAGCACGAGAAACTAACGAAATTAAAAGAAAAGTTGGAAGAGAACCTTAAAGAAGAACTTATGAGAAAAAAGTTAGGCGAGTAGACACTTAACGGCAGAGAAGTTTATCTGTCTTTGTATAAGGGGGCGTATGCCCCCTTAATTTTTAGAAGAACTTAAGATAATGAATGTCCCCTATCACATAGCTATTATTATGGATGGCAATGGCCGTTGGGCCAGGGCGAGAAACCTTCCTCGTAATGCCGGCCACCGTGAAGGTATAAAAAGATTGAAAGAGATTATCAAAGCTGCTCAAAAAGCCGGTGTTAAGATTGTTACTGTTTTTGCTTTTTCTACAGAAAACTGGAACCGGCCAAAAAAAGAACTCTCCTTTCTTTTTTCTTATCTGGAAAAGTTTATTGACAGTTATAAAAGAGAACTTATCGAAAAGGGTATTCGTTTTAAAGCTATAGGCCGACGTGACCGTATAGGAGAAAAAATAGTAAGGAAAATAGAAGCCGTCGAAAAAATAACAAGAGACAACAATAAACTAATTTTTAATATTGCCCTTGATTATGGTGGAAGATGGGATATTCTCGGGGCCGTCCGCGGTATTATCAAAGATTACAGCTGCAAGCACTTTAAAGCCAGCGATATTGATGAAAAGTTTTTTAAGAATTATCTTTCCCTGGGGGAATTTCCGGAACCGGACTTACTTATAAGAACTTCGGGGGAAAGCAGGATAAGCAATTTTCTCATATGGGACCTTGCTTATAGTGAATTTTATTTCACTTCCCTCTTCTGGCCGGATTTTGATTCTAAGCAATTCCAAAAAGCCATAAAGGTTTATTCAGAACGGGAAAGGAGGTTTGGCCGTATAGATGAATAGACGAATTCTGCCTTCGATAATTCTGGGAGTCATAACGGTTTTTTGCGTAATATATTATCCTTTGTGCGGTATATTTGCGAGCCTGCTTATTTTTATAGGCTTGTATGAATTCTTTTATATGGTGGAGAAAAAAGGCGTGAGGATGTTTAAGCCTTTAGGGCTCCTGGTAGGCCTGCTTATCCCCATAACAATTTATTTTCGTTTTTCGGTCAAAGAAGGCTGGCAGTTTTTATTTGCCGTATTGGGTCTCTTTTTACTCTTTCTTCTCGAACTTACTAAAAAAGATACTCATCAATCTGTTTTATCTATTTCCGCTACTGTTTTTGGAGTTATATATATATCCTGGTGTTTCAGCTTTTTAATTAGAATACGCCAGCTTCCTGAAGGAGCGATGTTGACAGGGTTCTTGATTCTAGTCACAAAGTCTTCAGATATCGGGGCGTATCTTTGGGGTAAAAATTTCGGCAAAACTTTACTTATTAAAAGAATAAGCCCTAAAAAATCACTGGAAGGCTCTATAGGAGGGTTTTTTACCAGTCTGGGCGTGGGCCTTATTTTTTCACTTTTTATAGGAAGCATAACATTTTGGGAAAAATTCTTTCTTATCATTATACTTGCTATAATAGCCCAGCTGGGAGATTTATTTGAATCTCTCATAAAGAGAGATTGCCAGGTTAAGGATTCGGGGAAACTTCTGCCGGGAATGGGTGGAATACTGGACGTTATTGACAGTTTGATTTTTACGGCACCTACGTTTTATCTTTATTTGACTATGATGCGTTAAAAAGCAGATGACCACAGATAAAAAGCAGATGACCGCAGATAAAAAAGATTAATAGAGTCACTATCAGTGATTATCTGCGATTTCTAATCTGTGATCATCTGTGATTTAAGCGGAGCGAACAGGACAATGAAAAAGGTATTGATATTTGGCTCTACAGGTTCTATAGGAGAAAACGCTCTCCGGTTATTGCGTAAACAAAGCAAAACTTTTGAAGTGCTGGGGCTGTGTGCCAACAGAAATGTAAGTGCACTATACAGGCAGGTTAAAGAATTCAGGCCTAAGTATGTTTGTGTCGGGGACGAAAAAAAGGCCGGTGAGCTTTATAAGAGAATCGGCAAGAAAGCAGTTATTTTTAGCGGCCCGGCCGGTTTAAGAGAGTTTTCAAGCATTAAGTCAGATATCTCTCTTATGGCTATATCCGGAATTTGCTGTCTGGAGCCGCTGCTCATCAACATAAAGCATACATCAAGGATTGCTTTGGCCAACAAGGAGTCTGTGGTTACAGCCGGAAATATGGTGTTTAAAGAAGCTTTCAAACATAATACTGAGATCCTCCCGGTCGACAGCGAAATAAACGCTCTTTTCCAGATTCTTGGCCACGGCAAAGCAGCGAATGAATCTACCGCAGACATTCGTTCGGTATATCTGACTGCTTCGGGAGGAGCTTTAGCTGGTTACAGAAGAAACCAATTGGATAAAGTAAGCGTAGGAAAGGTACTGGCTCATCCTAACTGGCGCATGGGAAAACGCATAACCATTGATAGCGCTACTCTGATAAATAAAGGTTTTGAGGTTGCTGAAACGCGGTATTTTTTTAATCTGGAATACGAACAGATAAAAGTCGTTATACACAAAGAGTCGCTTGTTCATGCTTTGGTGGAATATGAGGATGGTTCAACACAAGCTTGCCTTTATCCGCCGGACATGAAGATACCAATTTCTTTTGCTCTATTTTACCCGGAGCGCTTTAAGTCTTCTGAATTTAGTGTTTTTAAAAAAGAAATTTCTTGTAATTTCAGGCCGCTTAAAACGAATGAGTATCCTTTATTCGATGTAGTTATAGAGGCGGCGAAAAAGGAAGATAATGCTTTGGTTGTTTTGAACGCCTGCGATGAGGTAGTGATAGATAATTTTTTGGAGAAAAAAATAAAATTTCTCGATATGGAAAAAATTATCAAAAGCATAATGCGAAATTGTCCCCGTAGCCGGGTCAAAACGTTTAAAGATGTTTTATATTGGGACAATTGGTCCCGCTTAAAAACCAAAGAAAGGCTGGATAGACTATGAGTTTATTAATTACTCTTATCATTTTTAGCATCCTGATAATAGTCCATGAATTCGGTCATTTTATCGCGGCACGTCGTTCAGGAGTAAGGGTGGAAAAATTCGCGATAGGCTTTGGCCCGGTTATCTTAAGAAAGAAATTCAAAGAGACCGATTTTTTAGTATGCGCTTTTCCTCTTGGCGGATATGTTAAAATGGCCGGCGATAACCGTCAGGAGAAAAAAGGGTTAGCTGATGAGTTTTTATCAAAACCGGCAGGGACAAAAATAAAAATAGTTTTTGCCGGCCCGCTGTTCAACTACTTATTAGCCTTGGTTATTTTCTGGATAATCGCCTTCATGGGGTTTCCTTATCAGGATGCGATAGTAGGCGAGGTGTTGAAGGGGTATCCGGCTGAGGCTTCCGGCTTTGAGATAGGAGACAAGATACTCCAAATCAACGGCAAGAAAGTTTCTACATGGGACCAGATGAGAAAGATAATACGCCGTTCCAGCGGTTCTGTATCTATGATGATTGAGCGCGGCGAAAGTGTAAAATCTGTTGTCGTGCCACTAAGGAGAGAGGAAATCACCGATGATTTTGGAAGAGAGAAACCCGTTTCTGCTGTGGGTATACTGCCTTTTCAGGAACCTGTAATCGGAGCAGTTATAGAGGGTTATCCGGCTAAAGAAGCCGGATTGGAAAAAGGTGATATTATCCTAAAGGTTAGCGGAAAGAAAATCAAAAGCTGGGCTCAGGCAGCAGAGATTATACATAAAACTTCCGGCCAAGTTGTTCTTGAAATTTCCAGGTCCGGAAACAAAAAACAGTTTAAGGTTGCTACCCGCACCGAAAGAATAAAAAGTTCGTTTGGAAATAAGGAACAGATTTCAGTAATTGGCATTTCACCTTTGGTTTCTATTAAGCTTATTAAATATGGCGTGCCTGAAGCTTTTATAAAGGGAACAGAAGCCTTGTTAGATTTGACTTCAAGGGTTATAAAGGGTTTTTGGTATATGATTACCGGTTCCATATCTTTCAAGGAGGGAGCAGCCGGGCCCATAGGGATTTTTTATATAACTTCAGAATCTGTTAAATACGGGATACTTGCTGTTTTGCAGCTTATGGCTGCTTTGAATATAAGCTTGGCGGTGATAAACCTGTTTCCGATTCCTATTTTAGACGGAGGCCACATAGCGGTTTTTTTAACTGAGAAAATTCGCGGTAAACCTTTAAGCGAAAAAGCAGAAAATATTTTAAGCCGTGCAGGCCTGGTTATTATCGGCTCTTTAGTCGTTTTTGTTTTGTATAATGATACGATTAAATACGGCCCCCAGATAGGAAAGAAGATATTCAAGAATAACAATTCTACAACGATAACAAAATAAGATTATTTGTATGAATAGAGTAGTGAATATAGGAAGGCTTAAAGTAGGCGGCAGTAATCCGGTAAGGATAAAAGCAATGCTTAAGACGCCTATAGAAGATACCAAGCGCCTTATTCGGGAAGCTAAACGCTTGGAAAAAGAAGGTGCGGAAGCCTTAAGGGTCGCCGTAAAGCAGAGAGCCGATGCCGGTATTGTCAGAATTTTATCTCAACATATTTCTGTGCCTCTGGTAGCAGATATTCATTTTGATTACCGGATTGCCCTGGAAGCTATAAAGGAAGGGTTTCCGGGAATACGCCTGAATCCTTTAAATATCAGTAGAAAAAAAGAGGTTAAAGAAATTATTCGGGCAGCTAAAGATAATGGTGTTTCTATACGTGTGGGTGTGAATTCAGGAGGGTTCAGGAAGAATTTTTCCAGCCCCTGCGTTATGGCGAAGGCTATGGTTAGGGAAGCTAAGAAATATATAAGATATTTGGAAAGGGAAAAATTTTTTGATACAATGGTTTCTTTTAAAGGTTCGGATATAAATACAACAATTCAAGCGAACAGAATATTTTCTGCCAAAGAAACATACCCTTTGCATCTGGGGATTACTGCTACCGGCCCTTTTTTGGAAGCGGTGGTCAAATCAGCCATAGGCCAGGGAATTTTGCTTAAGGAGGGGATCGGCTCGGTTATGCGGGTATCTTTGACGGCGCCTTCTTTCTGGGAAGTTCGGGTGGCAAAGTCTATCCTGCAGTCTCTTGATCTAAGAAGGTTTGGCCCGGAGATTATTTCTTGTCCCACTTGTTCACGTTGTGAGGTTGACCTTATAAAAATAGTCAGCCGCTTTAAAAGAGAACTTGAAAAAACAAAGTTGAATAAGCCTCTGCGCATTGCTATTATGGGGTGTGTGGTCAACGGCCCGGGAGAGGCCTGTCAGGCTGATATCGGAGCCGCTTTTGGAAAAAGCAAGGCGGTAATTTTTAGAAAAGATAAGATTATAAGGCGCAGCACAGAATCCAGGGTGATAGGAGACCTTTTAGAAGAAATAAAGCGTTTAAATCAACTCACAGGATAACCAAACAGTAAGCTACAGCTGGTTATTCTGGAGTTTGCGGCGGAGGTAACAGGAGGTATAAATGGACCTTAATAAAGTTAAAAATGAAGTTCGGAAAGAGATAAGCCTTTGGGTCGGTGACAAACAGAAGCTAACAGCCGATTTTGTCCGCGAGAGAGCTGACTTATTTTTTAAACATATGGCTGAGCAGGGCAAATATCAGGAAGTCAATGATGCGGATAAAGAAAAGGTGATCCGCTCTCTTTGTGCGGATTATACCGGATTGGGACCGTTACAGCCGCTGATGGAAGATGAAGACATTACCGAAATAATGATAAACGGTCCTTATAAAATATATATAGAAAAAAATGGTAAAAAATCCCGCTCGGATATTAAATTTGACAGCAATGATCATTTGAAATACATCATTGAAAAGATGATATCTCCTACGGGCCGCCGGGTAGATGAAAGTTATCCTTATGTTGATTTTGCCCTGGAAAACGGTTCCCGGGTCAATGTTATCCTGCCGCCTTTATCAGTAGGCGGGGCTACGGTAACTATTAGGAAATTCTTACGTTCAATAGAAAGTGTTGACGACTTGGTTAGGCTGGGTACTATTGATGAAAGGATGGCGGAGTTTTTTGTAGCTTGTATAAAAGCCAAGGTCAATATACTTTTCTCCGGAGCGACAGGCTCAGGCAAAACTACTACTTTAGAGGTCCTGTCTTCTTATATAGACCCCAGCGAGAGAATTATCACAATAGAAGATGCCCTGGAGCTTACTTTACGTCAGGATCATGTTGTAAGCCTGCTTACCAGGCCGCCTAATATAGAAGGTAAGGGGACAGTCGATCCCCGCGATTTATTTTGTAATACTTTACGTATGCGCCCGACAAGGATAATTTTGGGTGAAATAAGAGGCGAGGAGGCTATGGATTATCTTCAAGCCCTTAACAGCGGCCACAGGGGGTCTTTGGCGGTAATCCATGCGTCAAATCCTTCGGATACGCTTACCCGTTTAGAAACTACAGCCTTGTACGCGAGCCTTAACCTTCCTACCTGGGCGATACGCGAGCAGATTGCTTCAGGGCTTGATTTAATTGTGCAGCATGAACAGCTTATTGACGGTACCCGCAAGATAACTTATGTTACTGAGGTGGAGGCTCTAAAAGATAATCAGATAATTTTAAAGGATATATTCCGTTACAAGATAGAAGAAGTTACGGAAGATTTTGTGGTAAAGGGTAAATTTAAAGCTCTGGCCAAACCAAGCTTTTACCCTCTTTTTGGGAGAAAGGGAGTCAAGATAAAGGAAAGCATTTTTAAGCAGGATTAACCCTTAAATATCAAATCGTGAGGTAAGGAATGCTATTTTCAGAAAGCTTTATATTCACTTTACGCCAGGATCCCAAAACAGCCGAATGCAGGAGCCATCAGCTTCTCTTAAAAGCAGGTTTTATTCATATGGTTTCTTCCGGCATTTACTCGTATCTTCCTTTAGCTTGGCGAGTGCTCAGTAATGTAAATAACATTATAAGAAAACATATGAATTCTTCCGGAGGCCAAGAAATTCTTATGAGTGCCTTGCAGCCTTTGGAAATGTGGCAGAAAACCGGGCGAGATAAGGACCTGGCGGAAATTATGTTTACCTTCAAAGACCGTAAACAGCGCCAACTTTGTCTCGGGCCTACTCATGAAGAAGCGGTTACGGATATTGCCAAGCGTTTCGTGTCTTCTTATAAACAATTACCTTTTATTTTGTATCAAATACAGACAAAATTCAGGGATGAGCCCAGAGCTCGTTTTGGCCTTATGCGCAGTTGTGAATTTTTGATGAAAGATGCTTACAGCTTTGATATTGACCAGAAGGGTTTAGATGCAAGCTATGAAAAGATGTTTTCTGCCTATAAAGCCATATTCAAAGAGTGCGGTTTAGATTTTGTGATAAGCGAAGCTGACCCGGGAGCCATGGGCGGTACAATCTCCCATGAGTTCATGGTTGGCGCTGATATCGGAGAAGACCTGCTTTTTTGTTGTCAAGGGTGCGGTAAATTTTTTAAGGATAAAGGGAGTTGCCCGGATTGCGGACGGCTTCTGGAAGACAAGAAGATGATTGAAGTCGGTCATATATTTAAATTAGGTACAAAATATTCTTTAGTTCAGGAAGCTTATTATTTGGATAATAAAGGTATCCGCAAGCCTATCGTTATGGGTTGCTATGGCATAGGTATAAGCAGAGTAATTTCTGCTGTTGCTGAGGTGAG
This sequence comes from Candidatus Omnitrophota bacterium, assembly GCA_028692655.1. Lineage (GTDB taxonomy): Bacteria > Omnitrophota > Gorgyraeia > Duberdicusellales > 4484-171 > JAQUWY01. The sequence continues at coordinate 10,798 of JAQUWY010000025.1, forward strand.
CTCGGATGAAAAGGGGTTAATTTGGCCTTCCTCAATAAGCCCTTTTGATGTCAGCCTTATCATGCTTGATGAATCTTTACGCGCTGGGGCTCTGGATTTAAAGGACAAGCTCGAGTGCAAGGGTTTATCTGTTCTTGTTGATGACAGGAATGAGTCGGCCGGCGTAAAATTTAAAGACGCCTATTTAATCGGCAATCCTTATATAGTGATCATGGGAAAAAAATACATTAGCGAGTGTACAGTGGATTTAGAGAATAGAAAGACGGGAGAGAAAAAGAGCTTTCAACCGGAAGAGTTGTTGAGGTTTATTCCGGATAAGTAAAATTAACTTTTTCGTTTAGAGAAAACGGTTTTGACAATGTTCGATAAAGAAAATATAAAAGCAAAAGTCAAAGAAATAGTTGAGGCCGAAGGGGCCGGTTTGTTGAGCTTCAGAGTGTTTTTTACGCAAGGCGTAAATGTTATCAGGGCAGTAGTAGATTACCCCAAAGGTGGAATAACTTTGGGGGTTTGTGCCGGTATAAACAAGGCCTTGGATAATTATTTACAGGATTCAGGCCTCAAGGAAAATTACGCCATAGAAATAAATTCTCCGGGTTTAGACAGGCTCCTGAAAGAGCCGGGAGACTTTCTACGGCTAAAGGCAAGGCAGGCAGGGTTTTGGCTTAGAGAACCTGTTTGCGGTAAGGAATATGTGGAAGGCCAGGTTATTGAGGTGGGAGAAAAAAACTTGCTTTTGTCAGGCAAAGCCGGCAAGGTGTTTTTGTCTTTCGATAAGATAAAAGCCGCAAAAGAAAAAATACTTTTGTGATAGGTAATTATAAATATGCAAGGATATCTAAAATTATAAAAATGTAAATAATCATCTTGTTATTAAAGGAGGTCTACAATAGTGAAAAAAGAATTATTAAGCATAATTGCTCAATTAGAAAGGGAAAAAGGCCTGGATCGGGAAGTCTTGATAGATGCCGTTAAGCACGCTTTGGTGGTGGCAGCTAAGAAAATAGCAAAAATCATTTCTCCTGATTCTAACGAGGAAGATGTAAAAGTTGAAATGGATTCAGCTAAGGGCGATATTCATATATATATTGGCGGCAAGGAGATAATGTCCAATGAGTTCGGAAGAATCGCCGCTCAGACAGCTCGGCAGGTAATTATTCAGAAAATACGTGAAGCTGAAAAAGATAACATATATGCGGATTACAAAGCCAAGGAAGGGGACATAGTAGGAGGCATTGTATACAGGATAGAGAAAAAAGCTATAATCCTGGATCTTATGGGTAAAGCCGAAGGAATTATGCCGCACTCTTTTCTTTCCCCTTTGGATAAATTCAGGATGGGTGAAAGAGCTAAGGCGTTTATCTATGAAGTAAAAAAGGACAGAGGTGTGCAGATAATCCTTTCCCGCCGCCACGAGGGACTGGTAAAAAAACTTTTTTATCTGGAGGTTCCCGAAATCGGTGAAGGTATAGTGGAAATAAAAGCTATTGCCAGAGATCCGGGAGAGAGGACTAAAGTGGCCGTTATCTCAAAAGATGACAAAGTGGATTGCGTGGGAGCTTGTGTGGGTATTCGTGGCTCAAGAGTTAAGAATATAATTGAAGAGCTAAGGGGTGAAAAAATTGATATTGTTCGTTGGAATGATGATGTTAAGGAATTTATCAAGGCTTCTCTTTCGCCGGCGGTAATTTCTATGATAGAACTAGACCGGGAACAGAAACGGGCTAAAGTCCTGGTTGCTGCTGATCAATTATCCCTAGCCATAGGCAAAAAGGGGCAGAATGTAAGATTGGCTTCAAAACTGGTAGGTTGGAATATAGATGTCCGTTCGAAAGAAAGTATGGAAGAGAACGTTAAAAAGCTAATCGAGTTAAAAGCGGTAGGCAAAAAAGCTGCGGCTATATTGGTGGATGCTGGCTATAATGATTTAAGAACTTTAGCAAAGGCACAAGCTAATGAGCTTTCTAAGCTTAAAGGCATCGGGCCTAAAAAAGCGGAAGGTATTATTGAAGAAGCCAAGAAGAAGCTTAAAGGATAAGCTAAGCAGCCTAAATCTGTGTAATAGTATGTTTTTCGTTGAAGGTTAATCAAAAAAAATCAGGGGTATATAATGAGGATTCATGAATTAGCAAAAGAGCTTAAAGTAGACAGTAAAGAGTTGATAAAAAAACTTAAAAAGCTTAATTTTCCGGTAAAAAACCATATGTCCAGTGTGGACGAAGAAACTGCTGAGATAATTAAGCACGAGATACAGGATTTAAACAAAAAGGAAATAGAAAGTAATGTAGTGGAAGTGAACTTTCCGATTACCATCAAGGATTTGGCGGTTAGGCTGGAGAAGAAATCTTCGGAACTTCTAAGTGATTTGGTCCGTCAGGGCAAATTTTTCAATATAAATCAGAACCTGGATGAAAAAACCGCCTCTGATATAGCCTATAATTATAAAGTCAATTTGAGGCAGAAGCCGACCATGGAAGAGGAGATTTTAAAGAGAGATCCCAGTAAGTTGAAAAAACGCGCTCCCATAGTTACTCTTATGGGCCATATAGACCATGGTAAGACTAGTGTTCTTGACTACATACGTAAAAGTAAGATTGTCGAAAAGGAAACCGGAGGCATAACTCAACATACGGGCGCTTATCAGGTTTCCCTAGATAAGGGAGTGATTACTTTTCTGGATACGCCTGGCCATGAGACTTTTACGGCTATGCGCTCCAGAGGAGCCAATATTACCGATATTGTAATAATAGTTGTGGCTGCCGATGAAGGTGTAAAACCTCAGACAATAGAGGCTATAGACCATGCCAAGGCTGCCAAAGTTCCCATGATAGTTGCGATTAATAAAATTGACCGGCCCAATGCTAACGCTGATATGGTTAAGCAGCAGCTTTCTAAAGCCGGCCTTGTTGCTGAAGATTGGGGGGGAGATACAACTACGGCTAATGTTTCAGCTAAAACCGGCCAGGGGATTGATGAATTGCTGGAATTGGTGATCTTGCATTCGGATCTTATGGAGCTCAAAGCTGATTACGAACGGCCGGCTATAGGGGTAGTAGTTGAATCCAGGTTGTCTAAAGGCAGGGGCGCTTTGGCAAGTATTATTGTCAGAGAAGGAGTTTTGAAAGTCGGAGATTGGTGCGTTTGCGGTTTGCACTGGGGAAGAATAAAAGCTATGCATGATGATAGAGGGGGCAATTGCCTGCAGGCTCCGCCTTCATTTCCTGTGGAAATACTGGGGTTAAACGGAGTGACTAACCCTGGAGAACAACTTATGGTGGTTCCTGATGAGAAAACTGCCAGAGAGATAGCCGAAAAAAGGCGTCAGGAAGATAAGAAAAGAAAGCTCGTACCCAGAGTGCATCTTAAGTTAGAGGATTTGAATAAAAAAGATTCGGAAGTAGAAATAAAGCAGTTAAAAGTTATTCTGAAAGCTGACGTGGGAGGAACTCTTGAGGCTGTAGAAGGAGCCTTGCAAAAGATACCGTCTAAAGAAGTTGAATTAATTATAACTCATAAGGGTATAGGTGCGGTAAATTCTTCGGATATCCTTCTGGCCGAGGTTACTGATTCAGTAATAGTAGGCTTTAAGGTAACTATAGATTCTCACGTGAGGGATTTGGCCAAGCAGAAAGGTATAGAGGTGAGGTCTTACCAGATAGTATACGAGTTGATAGATGATGTTATTGCGGCTCTGGAGGGATTATTGACTCCTCAGGTAAAGCGTACATTTGCCGGCAGGGCCAGGGTCAAGGCTGTATTTAAACTCACCAAAGTTGGTATTGTGGCCGGTTGCATTGTGGAAAAGGGAAAGATTAACCGGGGTTTAGCGGCCAGCCTTACGAGGGATAAAGATGTTATTTTTAGCGGGAAAATACAAACTTTGAAGCGTTTTAAAGATGACGTTAAAGAAGTGAGCGAAGGGCTTGAATGCGGCATAAGTGTTGGTTATGACGGAATAAAAGAAGGTGATATCATAGATACGTACCACGAAGAAACTATTGCCCGAAAACTTAAATGAAACACAGATCCACAGATTTAAAACATATGATCACAGATAAATATCTGCGATTATCTGTTAAGACTTTTGTTTAACTGGCGATCTGCGATCATCTGCACATAAAGATATTATGAAGAAGACAATATTAAGCGGGATGAGGCCTACCGGCAAGCTGCATCTTGGCCATTGGGTGGGAGCTTTATCAAATTGGGTATCTTTACAAAAAGATTACAAATGTTTCTTTATGGTAGCCGACTGGCATGCGCTGATGAGCGAGTATAAAGATACTTCCTTGATACAGGAGTCGGCCCTTGATAATGTTGCTGATTGGTTGAGCTGGGGTATTGATCCTGAGAAAAGTATTATTTTTATCCAGTCTCAGGTTCCTGAGCATCTGGAGTTATATATGATTCTTTCGACTCTTACTCCTTTAGGCTGGTTATCAAGGTGCCCTACTTTTAAAGAGCAGATGAAACAACTAAAAGACAAAGATGTTAATACTTATGCTTTCTTGGGCTATCCTGTCCTGCAGGCTTCTGATATTCTGCTTTATGGGGCTGATTACGTTCCTGTCGGCGATGACCAGCTGCCGCATCTTGAACTTTGCCGTGAAATTGTCCGCCGGTTTCATTTTATATACAAAAAAGAAATCTTTATTGAACCCCAGCCATTGTTAACCAAAACACCCCGTTTTTTAGGGCTTGACGGCCGCAAGATGAGCAAGAGTTACGGCAATTATATAGCTCTTGATGAGCCTGCTGGAAGCCTTAAAGAAAAAGTGCTATCCATGTTTACCGATCCTGCGCGCAAATTAAAATCAGACCCGGGGCATCCCGAAGTTTGTAATGTTTTTAACTGCTATTCTATTTTTAAACCTCAGCGGTCTAAGGAAGTCAGACAATGGTGCGAAGGAGCCCATAAGGGTTGCCGGCAGTGTAAGGAAATTTTAGCCCAAACTCTAGAAGATTTTATAGCGCCTCATCGCGAGAAAAAAGAAACAATTTTAAAGAAGAAAAATTATTTAAGGGATATTTTGGAAGAAGGCCGCAGGAAAGCTGGCCGGCAAGCCCTAGAAACATTGCGGGAAGTCAGAGAGTTGCTAAAATTATAAATATGCCGGCAGTGCGTTATATGTGCTGCAATAACTTAATTTTAACGATATGAAGATAAGACTTGATATTTTTGAAGGCCCGCTGGATCTGCTTATATACTTGATTAAGAAGGAGCACTTGAATGTATATGATATACCGATAGTTCAAGTTGTTGACCAGTATATCCAATATTTAGAGTTGATGCAGCTTTTAGATATAAATTTAGCCTCAGAGTATCTCGTTATGGCCGCCAACCTTATCAATATAAAATCCAAGATGCTTCTCCCCAGGGAGGAGGACCCTCAGGAAGCAGAAGAGGACCCTCGGGAAGAACTGGTCAGGAGGCTTCTTGAATACGAAAAATTCAAGGAAGCGGCTGAGTTCTTAAGGGATAAAGAAGTTGAAAGAAATAAATATTTCAAACGTCCTGCAGCTGACCTCACAGGGGCAGAGGTATATATAGAGGCCTCTATATTTGACCTTATCAGCGCTTTTAAAAGTGCTTTAAAAGAAATTCCCAAAGATATATTTTTTGAAGTAGTAAAAGATGAGTTTACGGTTGAAGACAAAATTCATGATTTGCTGCATCTTTTATTGTCTGAAGAAAAAGTTTCTCTGGAAAAGCTTTTTTCTTCAGCCAGGAGTAAAATAGAAATTGTGGTCACTTTTTTGGCGATTCTCGAGTTGATTAAATTGAAAGAAATAGCCGCTGTGCAGGAAGATCTATTCGGGCCTATTCTTATAGCCCGGCGGGAGAATATTTATACTTCAATATAGAAGCATAAACCGGAGATTTAAACAAAGGTTATGAGTGAAGAAAGAATTGTAAATTATTGGAAAGAAAACGAAGAAGAGCAGATTATAAACTTATCTTTGCGGCCACAGAATCTTAGCGAGTTCATCGGCCAGGAAGGTATTTCTTCTTCTCTTTCCATTTCGATCGAGGCAGCAAAAAAAAGAACAGAGCCGCTTGAACATCTCCTTCTTTCCGGGCCGCCGGGCCTGGGCAAAACTTCTCTGGCACACTGCATTTCTAAAGAGATGAATGCTAAGTTTACTGCCACCAGCGGACCGGCAATCGAGCGGGCCGGAGACCTGGTAGGTATTTTAACCAATCTTGAGGCTGGAGATATTTTATTTATTGATGAGATTCACCGTCTCTCCAGAGTAATCGAAGAATTTTTATATCCGGCAATGGAAAATTTTCAGATAGACTTTATTATTGATAAAGGGCCTTATGCAAAGAGTGTGAAGTTTAATCTAAAACCCTTTACTTTGATAGGGGCGACTACCCGTAAAGGCCTTTTAAGCGCGCCCCTGCGGGGAAGATTCGGCCTGTTTTTCGATTTTGATTTCTATCTTCCCGAAGACTTAGCCGTTATTGTTAGAAGAAGCGCGAAATTGCTCGATGTAGAAATAGATGAAGGCAGTGCCCTAGAGATTGCCCGCCGGTCCCGGGGTACTCCGCGTTTATGTAACCGGCTGCTTAAACGGGCAAGAGACTATGCTCAGGTTTTAGGAAAAGGTATAATTGATGCGGATATTACCCGGGAATCCTTGGATAAAATCGGAGTCGATAAACAGGGGCTTGATGATCTTGACCGAAAATATCTTAAGGCGATTATAAATTTACACAAAGGAGGCCCGGCTGGTATTGAGGCCATAGCTGCAACTTTGAGCGAAGACAGGCTGACGCTGGAGGATGTTGTTGAGCCATATCTTCTTAAAGAAGGATTTATTGTGCGTACCCCCAGAGGTAGGATAGTTACTGAATTATCTTACCGGCATTTGAATATTTCCTGCAATAAAGAGTCTTGAGAAAAAATTACAGCTAAAATATTTACGCAGGTACCGTCAGGTGCTTCAAAAAGCATAGAATGTGCGGTGTAGGAAGGTTTCTTATTGTGGCGGGAATTTTTGCCATATTCATCGGATTGATACTGATGGGTGTTTCTTGTCTTAAAATTCCTTTTCCTTTTGGCAGGCTGAAAGGAGATTTCTTTCTTCAGAAGAATGGCTTTAGCTTCTATTTTCCATTGGCTACGGGTATTGTAATCAGCATTGTGCTAACTTTATTTTTTTACTTATTTTCTAAAAGATAATGTTTACTATATTACACGAGGACAGCCGCACTAAAGCAAGACTGGGAGTTTTTAATACCCCCAGAGCCAAATTTGATACACCGGCTTTTTTCCCGGTTGCAACCCAAGCTGCGGTTAAAGGCATAACTACCGCTCAACTGTATGACATAGGAGTAGAAGGGCTACTGGTAAATGCTTATCATCTTTATTTGCGCCCGGGTGTGGAGGTGATAGAAGCTTGCGGCGGGCTTCATAAGTTCATGGGTTTTGAGAAAACTATTATTACTGACAGCGGAGGGTATCAGATTTTCAGCCTTCAGCATTTACGTAAAGTCAACGACGACGGCGTGGAATTCCAGTCTCATGTTGACGGCAAGACATTTTTCCTGAGCCCCAAAGATGTAATGCGAATACAAATAGCTTTAGGAGCGGATATAATCGTTCCTCTTGATGAATGCGTAAAATTTCCGGCTTCACATAAGGATTCACTGGAAGCTGTAAAGAGAACCACAAACTGGGCCAAGGCCAGTAAAGAGGTTTTTGAGGATAAAACTTCTGGAGGCCAGCTTTTTTTTGGAATCATTCAAGGTTCTACCTATCCTGATTTAAGGGAAATGTCTTTAGAAGGCATTATGAAGCTGAATGTTGACGGCTTGTGCCTGGGCGGCTTAAGTGTTGGCGAAGACCGTGATTTGAGGTATAATATTCTCTCTTTTATCCAGGAATATGCGGATAAAAAATACCTGCGTTATTTTATGGGGCACGGAAAACCCCTTGAAATTATTGAAGCTGTAAGCTTGGGCATAGACCTTTTTGACTGTGTTATTCCTACTCGTTTTGGCCGTACAGGGACAGCGTTTACTTCGGAAGGGGAGATCACAGTGCGTAATTCGCCTTTTAGCGGCGATTCGATACCCCTAGATAAAGAATGTGATTGCTATGTTTGTAAGAATTTCTCCCGGGCGTATTTACGGCATTTAATAAACGTAAAAGAGATCCTGGGGGTGCAGCTGCTAAGTTATCATAATGTATTCTGGTATAACAGTTTTTTAAAGAGGATTCGCGAAGCGATAAAAAAAGATAAATTTTATGATTTCCGGAAAGCATTTGTCGCAAAATACAAATGACAATAGCTGCTATTGCTAAGAGTGGTAAATATGATAATTGATGTTATCACTATATTTCCCGAGATGTTTTCCCCGGTGCTGGGAGAGTCTATAATCAAGCGTGCTCAAGATAAAGGCCTGGTAAGGATCAATCTTCACGACTTAAGAGATTATTCTGATGATGCTCACCGCAAGGTAGATGCGGCTTCTTATGGCGGCGGCGGTATGGTTTTTAAGGTAGAACCTTTTTTTAAAGCTTTAAAAAATGTTCTGGGCAAACAGCCTTTGCCTCAGGCAAAGGCTCCAAAAGGCGCCAAGGTAATTCTTTTTGGCCCGGCAGGGAAAACTTTGACTCAGCCGTTGGTTAAGGAATTTTTGAAGCAGGAACGGCTTATTCTTTTTGCCCCGCGTTATGAAGGGGTCGATGAAAGAGTAAGGGAGCATTTGATTGACGAGGAGATATCCATAGGGGATTTTATTTTAAGCGGGGCAGAGCTGGCAGCCATGGTTTTTATTGATTGCCTGGTACGTTTGGTGCCAGGGGTAGTGTCTAATCCGAATTCGGTAAAAGAAGAAAGTTTTGAAAATTCAAGGCTGGATTTCCCTCATTATACTAAGCCGCCGGAATTCAACGGCTGGAAAGTACCGGAGGTCCTGCTTTCGGGAAATCATACTAAAGTAAAACAGTGGCGTAAAAAACAGGCCCTAGAGGTAACAAGAAAAAAACGGCCGGACTTGTTAAGGTCATAATTTGTGAATGACTGTTGATGGTTGTCGAAGTCGAAGATATTTTACCGAAGCAGTCCGAAGATAATTCGCTTCAAAACCGTAAAGGTGCCGGGCTCATTAAAGGAGATGATACGATAATTGTTCCATGACAGTTGGTGAAAGCTCTGGATTATCGGTAAAATACACAGATAGTCTCAGAGTAGATAGGTTATAGGTTGTATGTTTGCCTTGGGGCTTAATTGA